>CAVEMP010000114.1:0-2146 GCA_963616835.1 uncultured Oscillospiraceae bacterium
CTTTTGGGCCACTACGTGCTTGACCGCACGGCGCACCCCTTTGTCTTTGGGCAGCAGGAAGCCTTAAAGGCCGTCGCGCCCGAGCTTGCCCGGGCTAACTCCGAGCTTCACGCCGTGATTGAGAGCGACATCGACTCTTGGCTGCTTTGGGAGAAGCGCCGTGCGACGGTGCTCGAGCGTCCGGCGCACACCAACCTCATGCGCACCGAGCGCATCGATCGCGTTGCCGGGGCGCTGTTTAGCCAGGTGGCAAACTCTGTCTTTGGCGTAAGCATTACGGCCGAGGAGTATGCGGGCTGCACGCGCGACTACGAGCTGGAGTACCGTTTGCTCGACCCGGCCGGGTCGCCTGGTGCGCGCCTGGGCGGCGTATTGGAGCGCCTGGCGCGCCCCCACTCGCTGGCCGAGTCGATGGCTCACCGCGTGGTTCGCACCTGCGAGTGCCCATCTGCCAACCTGGATTGCCGCGACTGGCAAAACCCCTGGACCGGCCAGACGAGCCACGCAAGTTTCGCCGACCTCTTTGACCAGGCATTGGTTGCCTACCCCGCCTTTGCCGAAGCCTTTGTCCGCGGCGGCTTTGAGCGCTTTTCTGGGCTGGTCGGGGGCGTTAACTATAATGGGCGACATTGCCGCTAGATAAAAACTTCCCCCAACCGGATTACTTGCCGACGTTTGCCCAGGATGGGCGGCGTCGGTTTTCCAGTTGGGGGAAGATAACTCTTTTATTAGGACTTAACCTCAAACTTCTTCTTGCACTTGGGGCAGGTCACGCGCAGTTTGCCCTTGCCGCGGGGCACGCGAACCTTCTGGCCGCAATCAGCACACTTGACGTGCTTGTACTTCTTGGTCTCTTCGAGGGCAGCCTTAGGGTTTTGCACCCATCGGCGGGCAGGTCCCAACGCCACCAAGAACTTCTCGTTTTCTTTTGCACGTGCCGAGAGGTTCTTGGACTGCAGGCGAAACACCGCGTACACGATGAGCACAAGTGCAATTAAGCCCAGCCAGCTCACCCGAGCAAAGAGGTTCACAATCACAATCACAAACGCGAGGTTCGTGCAAAAAAGGGCGAGGTCATCGGGCCCTTGTCGGCCGCGCATCCACTCGGCGACCTTACGCTGCCAATCTTGGTTTGCCATGTCTTCTCTCTATTCACTCGGAGTGCAACGAGGTTTCTTCTACCCATCCGCAGACGAGAATGACGCTCTTCTCCCCTGCTTCCAACCTTCTGCACAAACCCCGTGCCCACCCAAAAGAGCCCGCCTCTTGCGAGACGGGCTCTTGGTCTAGCTTAGGCGCGAAGACACGAGGGATTTACTCCTCGACGGTGTCCTCGGCGGGAGCCTCGGCGGCCTCCTCGGCCTCGGCCGGCTTCTCGGACTCGGGGAGAGGCTTGACCTCAACCTCGGTGCCAAGGGTCTCGGCAGCGGCCTTCATGGACAGGGAGATGCGACGACGGTCGAGGTCGATCTCCATGACCTTCACCTGGACGGTATCGCCCACGGTGCAGACCTGGGAAGGCTGGTCGACGTGAGCCTTGGCCATCTCGGAGATGTGGACCAGGCCCTCGACGCCGTCGCCGAGGTCGACGAAAGCACCAAAGGTGACAAGCTTGGTGACGACGCCCTCGATGATGGCGTCAACAGGGTACTTCTTGACGAGGGAGCGCCAAGGATCCTCGGTGGTCTGCTTGAGACCAAGGGAGATGCGCTCGCGGTTGAGGTCGACGTCGAGAACCTGAACCTCGACCTCCTGGCCGACCTTGACAACCTCTGCGGGGTGGTTGACGTGGTTCCAAGAGAGCTCGGAGATGTGGACCAGGCCGTCGATGCCGCCAAGGTCGACAAAGGCGCCGAAGTCGACGATGGAGGAAACGGTGCCCTTGAGGCGCATGCCGACCTGCAGCTTGCCCAGGATGTCCTGGCGCTCGGCCTTGCGGGCCTCCTCAAGCACAACACGGCGAGAAAGAACGACGTTGTTGCGGTTGCGGTCCATCTCGATGACGCGGGCCTCGATGCGGGTGCCCATGTAGGCGTTGAGGTCCTTGACGCGACGGAGGTCGACGAGGGAGGCGGGCAGGAAGCCGCGCAGGCCGATGTCGAGGATCAGGCCGCCCTTGACGACCTCGATGACCTCGCCCTCGACG
>CAVEMP010000115.1:0-11424 GCA_963616835.1 uncultured Oscillospiraceae bacterium
GCCGGTCTCGACCGTTTTGCCAAGGAGGTGCTTGCCAAGTGATTGGCAATCCCGCATACCCCACCTACCAGGTTTTTCTTGCCATCGCCATCGCGGCTGTGGTCACGGGCCTTTTGATGCCGGTGCTTATCGCGGCTATGCACAAGTACCACGTGGGCCAAAAGATTCGCGTGGACGGCCCGCAGCGTCACCTCATCAAAGAGGGTACGCCTACGATGGGCGGCATCGTCATTTTGCTGGGAATCGTGGTCACCTGTGGTCTTCTCGCCAAATGGACACCCGACCTTATTCTGGCCGTGGTGGTGACGCTGGTCACCGGCTCGCTGGGTCTTTTGGACGACGTTGAGTCTGTGGCACACAAGCGCTCGCTGGGCCTCACGCCCTCGCAGAAGATGGTGGGCCTCATCGTTATCTCGGTGGCCTTCTGTCTTTTGGCCGTCAACTGGGTGGGTATCGATGCTGCTATTCGTATCCCTGGCGGTTGGTCCATTGACCTGGGTGTTCTTTCCACGACCTTCGATTTTGGCGGCACGCAGGTCACGGTGCCCTGGCTCTATCTGTTCTTTGTCTTTTTGCTTATGGCGGGCCTTTCTAACGCCGTGAACCTCACCGACGGCCTGGACGGCTTGGCTGGAGGCTGCACTATGGTGGTCATGCTGGTCATGGCTATGGTCTGCTACCGCTACGACGAGGTTAACCTGGCCATCTTTGCCGCCGCGATCTCGGGTGCCTGTGTGGGCTTCTTGTGGCACAACTGCTACCCGGCAAGCATCTTCATGGGCGACACGGGCTCTCTTGCCCTAGGCGCCGCCCTGGCCGCGCTGGCCGTTCTTACTAAGACCGAGGTCACTTCCCTGATCATGGGCGGCCTGTTTGTGTGCGAGGCCCTCTCGGTCGTAATCCAGGTGGTTAGCTTCAAGGCCACGGGCAAGCGCGTCTTCTTGATGGCGCCCCTGCACCACCACTTCGAGAAGAAGGGCTGGGCCGAGACAAAGGTCGTCACCCGCTTCTGGATCGTCTCGGCGGCTTTTGCCACTATTGGATTTGCCCTGTATTTCCAGCTTGGCTAGGGAGTCTTTGACCTATGACCTGCAATGATATAAACGGCGAGAAGACCTTTGCGGCCGCGCCTGCGCACCTGGGCGACGTCTGTGTCCTGGGCATGGGCGGCACGGGCGCCGCTGTCTGCCGCTACCTGGCAGCGCAGCTGGGCGGCCGCGTATCTTCTGTCACCCTCTTTGGCGGCGCGTCTAGCGCAGAGTGCGAGCTTTCCCGTGAGCTTGAGGCCGCGGGCGTCACCTGCTGCCTTGGCACCGAGAAGATCGACGACACCTTTGACCTTGCCGTCGTTTCTCCCGGTATCTCTGAGTTCAGCGACTTCTTTGCCGCTGCGCGCAGCCACGCCGCCGAGGTCATCGGCGAGCCCGAGTTCGCCTGGCGCGAGAGCCCTGCAAACTGGCTGGCGATCACCGGTACCAATGGCAAGACCACCACGACCAAACTCACTGCTCACCTGCTGGCAGCGGGCGGAATGGACGCCACCGCTGTGGGCAACATCGGGACCATTGTCACGTCGCAGGTCGAAGGCCGTCAGGCAGACAACTGGTTTGTGGCCGAGCTCTCGAGCTTCCAGCTGGCAACCACCAGGTACCTGCGCCCCCGCGCGGCCGTCCTTCTCAACATCACGCCCGATCATGTGGAGTGGCACGGCTCAATGGAGGCCTACGCCGCTGCCAAAGAACGCGTCTTTGCCAACATGGACGGCTCTGACCTAGCCGTTATTTCTGTCGACGATGAGTACTGCCGCGCCGTTGCGGCCCGTGTGGCCGATCGTGGCGTGCCTGTCTGCGAGCTTTCTGTGACCTGCGAGCCCACGGGCGCATACGCCGCCTTTGTGCGCGAGGGCCAGCTTATAGTGCGCCTTGACGGTACCGAGACGAACCTTGGCTCCGCGGCCAACCTTGCCATCAAAGGCCGCCACAACTGGCAAAACGCCCTGGCCGCAAGCGCTGTGGCCCTTTTTGTGGGCGTTCCCGCGAAGGCAATCGCGGCTGCCCTTCTCAGCTTTAGCCCCATTGAGCACCGCATCGAGCCCTGCGGCACCTTTGCAGGTATTCACTTTGTTAACGACTCCAAGGCCACCAATACCGATTCTGTGGAGAAGGCCCTCACGGCCTTTGACGCCGGGACCATCGTGGTTTTGCTGGGCGGTCACGACAAGATGACCGACTTGGCGAGTCTTTCTGCCGCCGTGTGCGAGCGCGCCCGCGTGGCTGTGTGCTACGGCGCCGCCGGCTCCCGCATGGCCGCAGACCTTGTGCGCGCCAAGGCTTCCAGCCCCTGTGACCTGCAGGTCATTGAGGCAACGCACCTGCGCGAGGCTTTTGACGCCGCCGTTGCCGCTGCTCGCCCCGGCGACACCGTGCTTCTCTCGCCGGCTTGCTCTTCTTTTGACGAGTTCAACAACATGGGCGAGCGCGGCCGCTTGTTCAAGCAGCTGGCCGCCGATTTTGGCCGTGACAAGGGTTAGCCGTGGCTCGCAGCGTCGCCAAACAGCAGCGCCGTCGCCGGCCTGCCCCCAATAACCGCCCCGTCTCGCGCTCGATCGCCACGACGCCCGAGCGCTTTATGCGCCCACGCGTCATCTTGATCGCAGTGACGGCCATTCTGGTGTGCTTTGGTCTGCTAATGATTTGGTCGTCTTCGTCGATGACCGACTTGGCCAGCTCTGTATACGACAACGACCCCATGTACCACGTCAAGCATCAGCTGCGCTATGCGTTGATTGGCATTGTGGTTGCTGTGCCTGCCGCGATTTTTGACTACCGCAGGTGGACCAAGGACTTTATCAAGCCTTTATGGATTGCTGTGATGGTTATCCTAGCCATGGTCTTTTTGCCGGGAACCAGCCAGGACGCCTATGGCGCTAGCCGCTGGATCAACATTGGTAACTTTAGTTTCCAGCCCTCGGAGTTTGCCAAGATTTTCATCATCTTGTGTGCCGCCGAGATTGCTCAGCGCTACTTTGAGGAGCGCACCGTTGGCGACAATCAGGTTCTTAAGCTGGTGGCCATTGGCGTCTTGGTGCCGCTTTTTGCGATTCTGGCCCAGCCCGACAAGGGCACAACCATGATTTTGGGCATGACGCTTTTGGTCATGGCCTACCTTGCGGGCCTTGACCGGCGCTGGATTGCCGTTATCGCGGGCCTTGGCGT
This sequence comes from uncultured Oscillospiraceae bacterium, assembly GCA_963616835.1. Classification (GTDB taxonomy): domain Bacteria; phylum Actinomycetota; class Coriobacteriia; order Coriobacteriales; family Atopobiaceae; genus Paratractidigestivibacter. Next base: position 3,216 of record CAVEMP010000115.1, read on the forward strand.
CATTGGCATCTTGTTCCTTGCCCTTAAAGACGACTATTCCCGCAGCCGCATCATGATTTTGGTCAACCCCTGGAGCGACGAGCTTGGCAGTGGCTACCAGCTGATCCAAGGCTTCTACGCCTTTGGCTCGGGCGGCATTTTTGGCGTTGGCCTGGGCTTTTCCAAGCAAAAGTACGCTTACCTGCCCATGGCCTACAACGACTTTATCTATGCGATCATCGGAGAAGAACTGGGCCTTGTGGGCACTGTTGGTCTTCTCGCCCTGTTTGCGGTTCTTGTTTGGGCGGGCTTCGAAATCGCCCACCATGCCTCGGACCTTTCGGGTCGCCTGATTGCATCGGGCTGTACGGCGATGCTTGCCATCCAGCTCTTTGTTAACGTGTGCGGCGTCATTGGCATCATGCCCATGACGGGAAAGCCGATTCCCTTCATCAGCTACGGCGGCTCATCGATTATCGCGAGCCTGCTTATGGTGGGCGTCATCCTCTCGGTGTCGTTCCACAGCGAGCTGCCCGAGACCAAAAACGATCGCGCCCGCAGGACCTGGCGCGTGAGCGAGGGCGGCGCCGGCGAACCGGGCCTGTCCTTTGTTGGCGAGCCGACCCCGCGTTCTTCTCGCCGAGAAGGGCAGGGGAATAGCCGTGGTGCTGGCCAGGCGGGCGGCTTTAGAGTGATCAACGGCGGCGGCAGCGCCGGCGGCGATTCCATGCAAGAAGAGCGCCTCCGCGCCGGCCGCGAGCAAAACTCTCGCCCGCGCTCCACGCCTCTTACCGGCCGCGACGCACAGTCGGGCCGCTCCCGTATTGACCTGGGCCCTTCTGCCACCGACCGCCTGCGCGGCCGCGAAGGCGGTCCCAAGAGAAGAAGGTAGGCTTATCGCCATGGCATCCAAGAAACTTGAGGTCGTAATTGCCGCTGGCGGCACTGCGGGCCACATCAATCCGGCCTTGGCCCTGGCCGAAGAACTGCGTGACCGGGGCCACCACGTGCGCTTTGTTGGCCAGACCCGCCGTCTTGAGGGTCGCCTTGTGCCCCAGGCGGGCTTCGAACTGATTCCCATCGAGGTCTCGGGCTTCGACCGCTCGCGCCCCTGGACAGCCGCTACCTCGCTTTGGCAGGTTTGGCGCGCCAAACAGAACTTGGGCCGCCGCTTCAAGCAGGACGGCGCCCCCGATGTAGCGATTGGCTTTGGCGCCTACGTCGAGGTTGCTCTTCTTGGCTGGTGCAAGGACGCCCATGTGCCTTACCTGCTGCACGAGCAGAACTCTGTTCCGGGCCTTGCCAACAAGATGATGGCCGGCCACGCCGCGGCCACTTGCATCTCGGTTCCGGCGGCTCGCGCGGCCTTTGAGGGCAAGTGCAGAATCGTCGAGACGGGCAACCCCGTGCGTCGATCGGTCATTGCCGGCGATGCCGCGCGCGGCCGTGCCGCCTTGGGTGTGCCTGCCACGGCGCAGATGCTGCTGGTCTTTGGCGGCTCGCTGGGCGCCCGCTCGATCAACGAGGCCATGGCGCGCCTCAAGTCGCGCCTTTTGGACATCGACGACCTCACAATTGTGCAGTCGACCGGCAAGGACGGCTACGACGATGCCGCCGCGGCTCTTGCCTTGACCGATGCTGAGAAGGACCGTTGGAAGCTCGTCTCGTACATCGATAACATGGGCGACTGCCTGGCTGCGGCTGACCTCATCTTGTCGCGCGCCGGCGCCTCTTCGATCGCCGAGATCGCGGCACTGTGCGCACCCTCGGTCCTGGTGCCCTATCCGCACGCCACGGCAGACCACCAGACCACCAACGCGCGCTTCCTCACCGACGCCGGCGCGGCCGTGATGTTCACCGACGCGCAGCTCTCCTCGCCCGAATTTGACGCCAAGCTTTGCGAGCTTCTGGTTGATGCCAACGCCCGTCAGGTCATGCGCGACGCGGCGGCTACGCTGGGCCAGGCCAACGCCGCGCAGGCTCTGGCAAATCAAGTGGAGAAGGTCGCTTGCGCGTAAGTTCTTCTCGCCAATAGGATAAAGTTAGAAGAATGCCTGTCCAAGGCGGGCACCTTCACACCTTCGACCCTAAGGGGCTTTATCCATGTCAGACTTCTCGGACACCCAGACCATCACAAGCGCGCACTTTATTGGCATCGGCGGCGCCGGCATGAGCGGCATCGCCCTGGTTTTGCACGAGCGCGGCTGCAAGGTGACCGGCAGCGACCTTAAGGCCTCCCACTACGTCCGCGAGCTCGAGGCCGCGGGCATCCAGGTCTCCATTGGCCACGAGGCGCCTACGATCGACGCCGTCATGCCGCAAGTTGTGGTGACCTCTACCGCCATCCCCGATTCCAACCCCGAGGTCGTGCGCGCCCACGAGCTTGGTATCCCCATCTGGCCGCGCGCCAAGATGCTGTCGTATCTGTCCAACCACGCCCTTACGGTCGCCGTCGCAGGCACCCACGGCAAGACCACCACGTCTTCGATGGTGGCCACTATGCTCGACAAGCTGGGCGCCGACCCGTCGTTTTTGATCGGCGGCGTTGTAGAAGGCTACGACACCAACGGCAAGAACGGCGACGGCGGCTACTTTGTGTGCGAGGCCGACGAGTCCGACGGCTCGTTTCTCTATCTCAACCCGCGCGTCGTGGTGGTCACCAACATCGAGGCCGACCACCTGGACCACTACGGCACCCTTGAAAACATCGAGAAGACCTTCTGCAAGTTCATGGACCTGGTGGGGCCCGATGGCACCGTCATCATCTACGGAGACGTGCCCCACTACGCCGAGCTTGCCCGCTCTACCGGCCGCCGCGTGGTGACCTACGGCTTTGAGGCTGGCTGCGACTACGTGTGCCAGCCGCAGGATTCGGCCCACAAGCTGGCCAGCAACTTCGACGTGACCTGCGCAAGCGGCGAGAAGGTCCATGTGACCATCGCCGCCAACCCTGGCCGTCACAACATGGCAAACGCCACCGCGGCGATCGCCGTGGCAGATGCCCTGGGCTTTGATGTGGAGCAGGCCGCTGCGGCTCTCTCGCAGTTCAAGGGCGCCCGTCGTCGCTTCACCCACGTGGGCGACGTTGCCGGCGTAACCGTTGTGGACGACTACGGCCACCACCCCACCGAGATTGCGGCCACGCTGGGCGCCGCCAAGAACCTCGAGTTTAACCGCGTGATCTGCGTCTTCCAGCCGCATCGCTACAGCCGCACCCAGTCGCTTGCCGATCAATTTGCCCATGCCTTTGACCAGGCCGATGTCCTGCGCGTGCTGGACGTTTTCTCGGCAGGCGAGCTGCCTATCCCGGGCGTCAGCGGTCGCACTGTGGTCAACAAGGTTAAGGACGCAGGCACCGTGGATGACATCGAGTACATCCCCAACCGCAAGGAGCTTGTCGAGAACCTTGTTTCTCTCGTCCAGCCCGGCGACCTGGTGATTACCCAGGGTGCTGGCGACGTTACTAACCTGGGCCCTGCCCTCATCGAGGCCTTGAAGGCCACTGAGCAGAAGGAGGCTTAAGGTCCCTTGAGCGTCTTCAACGCTTATATGACTCTTTCGGGCGCGACGGACGCCCAGGTGCTCAAGGACGAGCGCCTGGCGCACCACACGTCCTACCGCATTGGCGGCCCTGCCGCCCTTTTTGTCACGGCCCACAGCTTGACGGGGCTCACCAAGGTCCTGCGCGTCTTGGCAGACGAGCACGTCGAGTGGGTTATCTTGGGCAAGGGCTCTAACATCTTGGCTGCCGATAAGGGCTTTGACGGCTGCGTCATTGTGCTGGACAAGGAGTTCTCGCGCATCAGCGTGAGCGAGGACGGCCTGGTCACAGCAGGCGCCGGCGCCCTTCTCTCCAAGGTGGTCAACGAGGCCTTGAAGTCGTCTTTGTCTGGCCTTGAGTGCGCTGTGGGCATCCCCGGCACCGTGGGCGGCGCCGTGAGCATGAACGCCGGCACCCGCCGCGAGTGGGTGGGCCGCCGCGTGCGCGACCTGGTGGTCTTGCGTCCCGGAGAAGGTCTTCACCGCTACCAGGGAAGCGACATCGAGTGGGGCTACCGCGCAACGTCGATCCCCACGAGCGAGATAATCCTCGAGGCCACTTTTGACCTTGAGCCGGGCGACCGCAAGGCTATGGCCGAGGACATGGACTCGCGGCTGCGCCGCCGTCGCTCGAGCCAGCCCATGGGCAAGCCTACTTGCGGCTCTGTCTTTAAGAACCCGCCAGACCACTCGGTAGGGATGCTCATCGACCGCTGCGGCCTTAAGGGCTACGAGCGCGGCGGCGCCCAGATTTCTAACGAGCACGCCAACTTCATCGTGAACAACGGCGGCGCCACCGCCGCCGACGTCGTGGGTCTCATGGGCCAGGCGCACGAGAGCGTGCTGCGTAACTTTGGTATCGACCTGCAGTGCGAGGTCAAGCTCCTTGGGTTTGGTGCATAGGCTCTATGGCAGCATCCGGCATGAGGCCCACCCCCAGAAAGGGGAGCCCGAGAGACGCCTCCGCTGCGGGCAAGCGTACGCCGGCCCCTGGCAAGCGCGCCGCGACGCGTCCATCTGCGGGCGCGGCTAAACCTCGGTTAACGGCCCGCCCTACGTCTCGCTCCGCCGCTAAGGCACCCTCGGCAGGGTCCATACCTGCGTTTCTCAGCAACAAAAAGGCTTCTGCGACCGGCGGCGTGGCGTCTGCCAGGCCGTCTGCTGCTCGCCGTGGCTCGAGCCCCGTTACGGGCAAGGAACGCCGAGAGCGCCACCAGCGCGCCAAGTCAATGAAGGTAGCCATGGGCGTCATCGCGGGCATCTTTGCGCTTGGCCTTGTGGCTCTTCTTGCCCTGGTGCTTTTGCGCGACTCGTCGTTTTTCTCTATCGACGTCGTGTCGGCAGACCCCACGACGCATGTGACGTCCAACGATATCCAGAAGCTGCTTAAGGTTGACGCCGGGTCGACCCTGCTTAACTTGGATGAGGAGAAGGTCGAGGCGGGCCTTAAGAAGAACCCGTGGGTTGCCTCGGTGAGCTTCGAGAAGCAGTTCCCGCACACCTTGAAGGTCGTCATCAACGAGCAGGTGCCCGATACCCTGGTGGTCATGACTTCGGGGTCGATTGCGTGGTATTTGGGCCAAAACGGCTGCTGGATCGAACCGTGCAAGATTTCTGTGGCAGACGATGAGTCGGTAAACGATGCGGCCCTGGCCGTGGCGCGGGCCAACAACGTCACGCTTATCACCGGCGTTCCCGCCTCGGTGAGTCCCGAGGCAGGCGCCTACGCCACCGACTCTATGTTGGCCACGGTCAGGGAGTTTCGCGAGAGCTTCTCGTCATCCTTTGCCAGTCAAATCGTGAGTTACGACGCCCCCAGCTCCGACGCCATTTCGTGCGTGCTCTCGAGCGGTATCGAGGTCTCGCTGGGTTCTGCCACAAACATTAGTTACAAAGAGCAAGTGGTTACAAGTTTGATAGCCAAATACCCCAACCAGCTGACCTATATCAACGTTCGCACGCCGTCCAACACCACGGTGCGCAAGATTTCATCGACCGATGTCACGGCGGGCAGCGGGTCAAGCGCATCGAGCAGTGCGGGCACGAGTAGTTCGAGCTCGAATAGGTCGACCTCGACTACCTCGACCTCGACTACCTCGAGCGCCTCAGGCTCAACGTCCACGAGCACGACGGGGGAGACAGACGACGACTAAAGGTTCTTCTCGCCAACTTGAGAAAGGTGAGTGGCAGGTAATCTACCTGCGGTTTTCACCGTTCGCACATACAGTTTGACTTGAGGGTTGAAGTTGTGCCAATATACGGCGCTTTGACACAAACGTCGAGTTGAACTTGAGGTTTAGGGTTTCTACCAGCGTAGAGGCAAAGCAGATCGAAAGTAGATTGATATGGTAAACGATCAAAAGCGTAAGACAAAGGCTGGGGCCGCAGTTGCCGCTTCGCCAAAGGAGGAAACGATGATTAAAGACACCGACACCTTAAGCAACTACCTTGCCGTCATCAAGGTCGTGGGCGTGGGCGGCGGCGGCACCAACGCTGTCAACCGCATGATCGAGGAGGGCATCCGCGGCGTCGAGTTTGTGGCCGTCAACACCGATGCCCAGGCACTGGCTATCTCTGACGCTGATATCAAGGTTCACATTGGCACCGACCTCACCAAGGGCCTGGGCGCCGGCGCAAACCCCGAGGTGGGCAAAGAGGCCGCCGAGGACTCCCGTGACGAGATCAAGGCCGCCCTTGCCGGCGCCGACATGGTCTTCATCACCGCGGGCGAGGGCGGCGGCACCGGTACCGGCGCTGCTCCCGTTGTGGCCGATATCGCCAAAAACGACGTGGGCGCCCTTACTGTGGGCGTCGTGACCAAGCCTTTCACCTTCGAGGGCCGCAAGCGCTCCAAGTCGGCCATGGACGGCATCTCCAACTTGTCCGAGAACGTCGACACCCTGATTGTCATCCCCAACGACCGTCTGCTTGACCTCTCCGAGAAGAAGACCACCATGCTCGAGGCCTTCCGCATGGCCGACGACGTGCTGTGCCAGGGCACCCAGGGCATCACGGACCTCATCACCGTCCCGGGCCTCATCAACCTCGACTTCGCCGACGTCTGCACCATCATGAAGGGTGCGGGCACTGCAATGATGGGCATTGGCACCTCCTCGGGCGACAACCGCGCGACCGACGCCGCCTCCGAGGCCATCTCGAGCCGCCTGCTCGAGAGCTCCATCGATGGCGCTACCCGTGTGCTTCTCTCCATCGCCGGCAACAAGGACCTGGGTATACAGGAGATCAACGACGCCGCCGACCTTGTGGCCAAAAACGTTGACCCCGAGGCCAACATCATCTTTGGTACCGTTGTGGACGAGTCCCTGGGCGACCAGGTGCGCGTGACCGTCATCGCCACCGGCTTCAACGACTCCAACGTCCAGCAGACGCTGCCTACGCTCAACATCCCTGCGCCCGCTCCTGCACCCGCGCCGGTCAACCGCACCTCTGTGTCGTCGACCCCGATCAACGTGAGCCGCCCGCAGAACTCCTCTTCTTCCAACGACAAGGAGTTCGACATCCCCGACTTCCTTAAGCGCAGCCGCATCTAAGCAGCTTCGCGGCTAAGTCCAACCGTGGCGTCTTTGCAAAGACATACCGTAAACGAGCTGGCCTGGCTCACAGATACCGTCTGTGAGCAGGTCAGCTTTGCGTTCACCGAGAAAAGCGGCGGGGTTTCTGCGGGCCAGTGGTCCTCGCTTAACCTTGGCGCTTCTTGCGGTGACGACCCTGCTTGTGTCGAGAAGAACCGTCGCATTGCGCTTGCCTGCGTGGGTGCCGAGGGGTTGTATGACCGTTTGGTCAACCCGCACCAGGTGCACGGCGATGACGTGGTTCTGGTGAGCGACGCGACTGTTGATGCAGCTGGTGGCCTTGCAGCCGTCCAGGCGCAGGTTAAAAAGGGTGTCGACGCCGTTGTTTGCACGGCGGCCGACGTTCCTGTGATGCTGTGCTTTGCCGACTGCGTGCCGGTGGTCTTAGCGGATCCTGCGGGCCGCGGCTTTGCCATTGCCCACTCCGGCTGGCGCGGAACCATCTCTCGTATTGGCGCCAAGGCGGCCCGAGAGCTGGCCTGCGCGGCTGGCTGCGACGTTGCCGACCTGGTGGCCTACGTGGGCCCGCACATCGGCGCCGCCGATTACGAGGTCTCGCCCGATTTGCTTGAGCGCTTTGTGAACGAGTTTGGCCCCGGCGCCGATGCTGGCGAGAACCACCTTGACCTGGGCTTCTGCGTGCGCGAGGCACTTCTCGCCGCAGGCATCGCCGCCGGCAATATCGCCGAGTGCGAGGATTCGACGGCCGGCAATACCCACCGGTTCTTCTCGTACAGGGCGCAAGGCGGCAAGTGCGGACGTCACGCCGCCATTGCGGTTTTGCGTGCCTTGGAGTCTAAAGTTCCATCAAAAGGTGAAGCGTAAATGGCCTTTGACAGTGTGACATACACTCAGTTCTTGCGTGAGCGCAGGGAGCAGATCATGGCAAAGCTGTCACGAGCTGCGGCTAAGTCTGGTCGCTCCGCTTACGACATCGGTGTTCTCGCCGTCTCTAAGACGGTCGAGCCCGAGGCCGTCCTGTGCGCCTGGGAGGCCGGCTTTACCGCCTTTGCCGAGAACCGCCCGCAGGAGCTTAACCGCAAGCTGGCCTTTGTGGCGCAGCACCCCCAGATGGCCGAGGCTCGCTTCGACCTTAT
>CAVEMP010000116.1:0-4034 GCA_963616835.1 uncultured Oscillospiraceae bacterium
ATGTGACTAAATTGAACACGATGTCGCGTCTACCAGCCGCTCGTTGGGGTATGACCAAAGCATGGCAACCAGGTATGGCGGCCGTGCGCGGCCGTTTGTTTGAAAGGGGAACACCATGGGCGCTAACAACTATCAAGATCTTGGCTACGAGAAGATCTTCGTCGCACTGGACGGCTCCGACGAGCAGGGCAAGGTTCTCGAGCGCGCCATCGCGCTGGCAGCCAACGACGAGGCCGAGCTCTACATTGGCCACGCCATCGACACCACCGCGCTCGAGAGCGCCGGGGCCTTTCCCGCGAGCATCCTGAAGGACCTGGAAAATGAGTTTCGCGAGAAGATCGCGTCCGCCGTCGAGGCCGCCCAGGCCAACCCGCAAATCAAGAAGGTCGAGGTCTTGATTGGCAACGGCCGCATCCGCGAGACCTTGAAGGACGACATGCTGGACGTTATCCGCCCCGACCTTGTGGTCTGTGGCGCGCGAGGACTTTCCTCCATTAAGTATGCCATCCTGGGGTCTATCTCGACGTTCCTTACGCGCAACTGCGAGTGCGACGTGCTTATCGTTAAGTAACCGTTCATTATTTTATGCAAAAAGCTGACGGCGGCGCGTGGATAAACGGTGAGAAACCCTCAAGTAAGTTAAAGTAAGATGTCTAGAACGTCTGAAAGCCCGGCGATTTTCCGGGGCCCCGACGCGAAGGTCGAATTGCTTTGACTTCTAAATTGACCAAATGGGTCGCAAGGCCCGCCCTCACCGCAACCACAGCCGCCGTTCTTTGTGCCGGCCTTTTGGGGCTGGGTGTCGCGCCCGCAACTGCCGGCGCCGCCACGCTCGACGAGCTCACGCAGCAGATCGAGCAGACCAACGAAAGCTACGAGAGTGCTTCTCGACTTGTCGAAGAGGTCGAGGCCAAGATCGCCGCAAACGAGGAGCGTATCGCCCAGATTGAGGCCGAGCTGCCCGAGAAGCGCGTGGCGGCCGCCAACTGTATGAAGATCCAGTACAAGCTGCAGCAGGGCAGCGCCGGTCTTATCGAGCTGCTCTTGTCGGCCGAGAACTTCAATGAGCTTATCTCGACCATCCAGTACCTGGATATCATCAACAGCCACAACAACAACGCCATCGACGAGCTTGTGGCCTTGGACGAGGAGCTGAGCCAGACCCGTCTTGCACTTGAGACCCAGAAGCAGCAGGCACAGGCCTCGAAGCAAGAAGCCCAGGAGTCCTTGTCGGCTGCCGTCTCTGCTCGCCAACAGCTTGAGCAGCAGATGGCCGAGCAGGCCGCCGCCGAGCAGGCCCAGCGCGAGGCAGCCGTCGCAGCCGCGGCAGCCGCCGTGCAGGAGACGCAGGCCGGCGCCGACACCTCTTCTTCTGCATCCTCTGGCGAAGCGACTGACTCTAGCAGCAGTTTTGACACCAACAGCGGAGGTAGCAGCGAGATCACCGTCCCCGACAGCACCGATCCGGGAACCGTCGACTGGGATAGCGACAAGTCCACGTTTGTCTCGAGCTGGGGCTCGCGCATCGACGCATATCTTTCTGGCAGCCCGTTGGCCGGTTACGGCCGCACCTTTGCCGAGGCCGCGTGGGACTACGGCTGCGACCCGCGCTTCTCCCCCGCCATCTCGTGCATCGAAAGCGGCAAGGGTAGGTATTGCTTCAAACCGCACAATGCCTGGGGCTGGGGCAGCGTGAGCTGGGACGACTGGGAGACGGCAATCCGCGCCCACACTAAGGGCCTGGCCTCGATTTACGGTGGCCACCTCACCTACGAGGGCGCGCAGATGTACTGCCCGCCCAACGCAGACTTCTGGTATGCCTCCGTCGCCGCCCAGATGGAGCTCATCTAAGACGTTGCGTGACAACCTGCACCCTCAAGGGACCGCCCATCCAGGCGGTCCCTTTACTTTTGAGGGCATACCCACCTCTGAAGCTTTACTTTTTGAACCCCAAACAGACATAAGTAAGTAAAGCTAATTAGGAGGAAGCCATGATTTCCTACGACTGTCTTACCAATAAACTCAAGGAGCGGGGACTCACAAAGACCGCCCTCGCTAAAGAGCTCGGCATCTCTTCTCGCACTATTGCCAAGATAGGCCGCGGCGAGAAAATCTCAAACAAGGTTCTGACAAAGATGGCCGCTTACCCAAAGACGTAGCCTCAAGGATGAGAGAACTTCTCAGCGCTTACGAGGGACTTGGCGAGATTTGCATCGAAGACATCGTAGAGTTTCATCACGACTTCGAGCGCATCCACCCCTTTCAAGGCGGCAATGGCCGTGTGGGGCGCCTGATCGCCCTCAAGGAATGTCTGCGACACAACATTGTGCCGTACATCATCGAGGATTCGAAGAAGGCCTTCTACTACCGCGGTTTAGCCGAGTGGGAAAACGAGCGGGGCTATCTTCTGGACACCTGCCTGGACGGCCAAGACACTTTCAAAGCCCTAATGGCGATGTTCGAATCGTAGGCGCGAGGCCTTGCGAAAACAAATAGTACGAAAGTTAGGACCAGTATTGCGACTCGGCAAGTAGAGCGGCTATTCCAGGGATAAAACCGCAGGTCGCAATGAGCTAAACCCGCCGGCTACTCAGCGAATAACCAGACTGGTCCTAACTTTCGTAAAAAATGAAAATCGACAAGGGGCAAAGGACGGCGTCAGCAGGCCCCAGGGCCGCAAAAAATCTAAGCCGTGAGGTAAACCATGAAGAGGATCATGGCAAAACCCACGAGGTCGGTGGGGGCAAAGGTCGCGCCCAGGAGCAAAACCGAGGACAGGGTGGCCGCGATAGGCTCGGAAGTTCCCAGAAGCGCCGCGCGCATCGAGCCCGCGTCGTGAACGCCCTGCAGGTAGAGGGCATAGGACCCAAACGTGCCGATCACCACGCAGAACGCCAAAAGCGCGATGGCCGTCGCGTCCAACACGGGCATGTGCTCCCAGGGGCGATAGACCACGGTCAAGATAAGACCAGAGACCAAAAATGAGAGCCCGTTCACCGTGAAGTTGCCCCACTTTTGCATGGGCTTAGCAGGCAAAATAGACAGGCAGGCAGAAGAAACCGCACAAACCAGGCCCCAGATTAAGCCGCCCAAGGGAATCGTCAGCTGCCCCACGTTGCCGCCGGTCGAGATCAAGAAGGTGCCCACAAGCGCCAGGACCAAACCCGCGACCTCGCGGCGGCGCGGACCGCGGCGCATCTTCACGCAGGTATATACCAGCACCAACACCATGCCCAGGCTCTGCATGACCGTCGCCATGGCCGAGCTGGTCCAGTTGATGGCCTCCAGATAGGCCACCTGCGAGAACAAGATGACAAACAGCGACACCGCCAAGATCTCAAGGCGCCCGCGCCGACTGGTCACCACGCCGCGCAGGCTGTCGCGGCCCGCAGGCGTCATCGCCGCCGCAGCCAAAAAGAACCAGCAGGCAGAAAGCTCGCGCACGCACACAAGCCACAACGGCTCGATGCCGTAGGTGTCCATCAAAAACTTGGCCGCCGTGCCGTTAAGGCCCCAAAACGTGCCTCCCACAAGCGTGGCCACCACGCCGCGGCGAATCCGCGCTCGGCGCTGGACGTCCGTGGGGGCAGCAGCTGCGTCTTGGGGCATGCGTGTATCTCCTTACAGGTTGGTTGCCAAGACAGAGTAACACCCTAAAGGTGCGCTATGCTGCACAGGTACAAAAGCAACCTAAGGAGCACTATGACCACCACAGATTACTCCGCTGCCGAGAAGAGCCTGGCGCTGGGCACCGTCCACGCCGGCTTTGAAGTCGTGGCAGCCGAGCCCGTAAGCGAGATCTCGGGCTACGCATATGTCATGAAACACCAGGCCACGGGCGCGCGCCTGCTGTGGCTTGCCTGCGATGACAACAACAAGTCCTTTGCCATCTCATTCAAGACCCCGCCCCAAGACGACACCGGCGTCTTCCACATCCTTGAGCACTCGGTGCTTTGCGGCAGCGACGCTTACCCGGTCAAGGAGCCCTTTGTGAACCTCCTTAAGACCAGCATGCAGACCTTCTTGAACGCCCT
>CAVEMP010000116.1:4350-23038 GCA_963616835.1 uncultured Oscillospiraceae bacterium
CCGACCTTGACCTACGAGAAGTTCATCGAGACCCACGCGCGCCACTACAACCTCAAGAACAGCTACACCGTGCTCTACGGCGACATGGACATCGACCGCGAGCTGGCCTTTATCGACGCCCGCTTTACCGCCGCCACACCGCGCAATGCCGGCGACCCCAACCCGCTTGCCCTGCAGGCTCCGGTTTGTGCCGAGAAGCGCACGGTCAAGATGGCCACTGCTCCCGGAAACGCCGAGGTAGGCGTCTCGTACGTCATTGGCACCGCCGCCGACCGCGCGCGCGTGATGGCTGTCGACGTTCTTCTGGACGCCCTATGCGGATCAAACGAGGCCCCGCTCAAGCGCGCGATTTTGGACGCCAACCTGGGCGACGACTTTGACGCGAGCCTCATCGACGGCGTATTGCAGCCGCAGGTCATGTTCACCTTGAAGGGCGCGAAGGAAGGCGCTGGCGAGAAGTTCCGCGCGCTTCTCGAGTCCACCTGCGCCCAGATCGTGACCACCGGCGTGCCGCGTGACAAGCTGGCCGCGTCTTTGGCGCAATCGGAGTTCAACCTGCGCGAGGGCGACTGGGGCGGCTACCCCGACGGCGTGGGCCTGTCCATGACCGTCATGTCGTCTTGGCTCTACGACGACGAGCGCCCGCTTGACTACGTCCACTACGAAGAGGCCCTGGCCGCAGCCAAGGCAGGCCTGGACACCGGCTTTTACGAGGAGCTTCTTGACAGCCTAGTGTGCCACAGCGCCCACTGTGCCGAGGTCGAGCTGGTACCCGTGGAAGACGGCGACGCCGCCGAGGAAGAGGCCGAGCTGGCCGCCCTTCGCGCCACGATGACCGACCAAGACCTGGCCGCCGTTACCGCCGAGGTCGCCGCCCTTCGCGCCGAGCAGGAGGCTCCCGACTCGCCCGAGGCCCTGGCTACCCTGCCCCAGCTGGGCGTGGCCGACATCGAGGCGCCCCGCCCCGAGCCGCAGGGTTTCGATGCCCCGGCCCCGCTGCCCTGCATCGCCCACGAGCTGGACACCCACGGCATCGACTACCTGTATCTCTACTTCGACCTGCGCCGCCTGCGCACCGACGAGCTGGTCTACGCAGGCGTCTTGTCGGACCTTCTGGGCAAGCTGGGCACGCAGGCCCACAGCGCCTCTGACCTGGACACCTTGGCCGAGACCCACCTGGGCAACCTGTCCTTCTCGGTTGAGTCGTACGCGCCCAAGGACGACCTGACCCGCGCCGTCCCCGTCTTTCGCGTCTTTGCCAGCGCGCTGTCTTCCAAGGTGGCGCACCTGGCCAGCATCCCGCAGGAGGTCTGGGCCACCACCGTCTTTACCGACGCCGACGCCATCCGCGACATCTTGACCCAGCGCAAGGTGGCCCTTGAGCAGTACTTCGTGGGTGCCGGCCACTCCGCCGCGGTGGCCCGCGCCAGCACCTACCTGTCTGCCTCGGCACGCGCAACCGAGCTCATGGGTGGCATGGACTACTATCTGTACCTGCGAAATCTTCTCCAGAACTGGGACGGCGAGAAGGACGCCCTTATCGCCAAGCTCGCCCAGGTAAGCGAGAAGATCTTCACGGCCGACGAGGTCGTCGCCAGCTTTGTGGGCGCCGCGGCCGACCGCGAGGCCTTCTGGGCCGCCGGCGGCACCCTGGGCCTTGCGACCAGCGCCCAGAAGCCCACGCATGTCCTGGATGTGGCGCCTCGCGGCCCGCAGGTCGAGGGCTTTGCCATTCCCTCTAACGTGAGCTACGTCGTGCGCATGGGCGCGAAATCGGCCCACGACACCGCGACCCTGGGCAGCTGGGCCGTGGCCAACCGCGCGATTTCCTACGACTACCTGTGGAACGAGGTGCGCGTGAAGGGCGGCGCCTACGGCTGCGGCTTTAGGCACGGCGGCGGTACCGGCACCCGCGCGTTTTGGTCCTACCGCGACCCGTCGATCGACGCCACGCTTGAGCGCTACGACGCCTGCGCCGCGTGGCTCGCTGGCTGGGACGGCACCCAAGACGAGCTTGACGGCTACATCGTGAGCAGCGTCGCCACCTTGGACGCCCCGGCCAAGCCCCGCGTCCTTGCCCGCCGCCAGGACATCGCTCGCTTTAACGAGAAGCCCGCGAACCACCGCGAGACCCTGCGCCGCGAGATCTTGGGTACAACGTTGGACCAGGTGCGCTCGCTGGCTGCCGCCCTGGGCGACACCGAGCCCCAGACCGGCATCTGCGTCTTTGGCGGCAAGGACGCGCTTGAGGCCAGCAAGCTTGACCTCACGATCACCGAGGTGTGTTAGCGGCCGGGCGCGCGCCCGCGCCCGGCCCCGCCGGCGCCGATGTTTGTACCCACGACCCCCCATTTTCTTGAAAAGAGCCGGCCTTTGTACAAAGGTCGGCTCTTCTTGGCAACGCGTATGAAACCCGCGGCGCCCGCGCTTTAAACGAGAAGGTCCTCCAGCTCCAGCTTGGGAACGTGGTGCGAGCCGTCGGCCTCGCGCCAGTACGTGAGGCCGTGCGCCTCGGCGGCGCCCACGCCGGCACGCTCGAGCACGACCTTCTCGCCGCGCCCGCCAACCGAGATAACCATGGCCACTGCCAGGCCCTTCTCGGTTAATCCAAGCTCGTCGCCAAGGACGGCGTCGTAGCTCTTGTGCATGCAGCAGCCCAGGCCCCGCGACGCCGCGGCCAGCGCCACGGTCTGCGCCGCAATGCCCACGTCAATCATACGGATGGGGTTCGTAGCTACCGCGGCCGGCAGGCAGATGACCACGTAGCCGCCGGGGCGCTGGTAGACCTCGGGGCCGTCCCAGTCCTTCAAGGCACCTGCCCAGTGAAGATGCGAGAAGACCAACTGGCACGTGGCCGGGCTCTCCTCCCCCACCACGCAAAAGCGCAGCAGCTGCATGTTATTGCCGGTAGGAGCCATGCGCGCGGCGTCCACCAGGTCGCGCAAGACGTCCTCGCCCACGGGCTTGCCGTCGTAGCGGCGATACGTGCGCGACGACTTAACCAGCTCAAAGAACTCGTCCTTCTCCATGACACGTCCCCCCTTACAGGCCGGCGGCCGCAATGGCGTCAACGGCCTCGCGGATCTTACTTGGCGGCAGGACGAGCGCCATGCGGCAAAAACCCTCGCCCAGAGGCCCAAAGCTGGCACCCGGCGTCACGATGACGCCGGCCTTCTCCATAAGCTCAAGCGCGAAGTCCATCGAGTCCATGCGCCCGTGCGGCAAACGGGCCCAAACAAACATCGAGCCGTGCGCGTTGGGGCGCTCCCAGCCAATGGCCTCAAGGCCGTCGCACAAGGCATCGCGACGCTCCTGGTAAAGAAGGCGCTGCTCCTCAACCTGCTCGCGCGGGCCGGTCAAAGCGGCGATGGCGGCGTCTTGCTCGGGATAGAACATGCCAAAGTCCACCTGGCTGCGCAGCTTTCGCGCCGCGGCCACAATATCGGCGCGGCCCACCAAAAAGGACAGGCGGCAACCGGTGACGTTAAAGCTCTTGGACAGGCTCAAGAACTCGACGCCCACCTCAAGCGCGCCGGGATAGGCCAAGAAAGAACCGCCGGCCGGACCGTCATAGATGATGTCGGAGTAAGCATTGTCGTGGATGATCACGATGTCGTGGGCCTTGGCAAAGGCAATGATCTCTTGATAGACCTCGGGCGTGCCCACAGACCCCACCGGGTTTGCCGGCAGCGAGACGATCATGTACTTGGCGGCGTCTGCCACAGCCGGGTCGATGCCAGCCACGTAGGGCAAGAAGTCGTGCTCGGCGTCCAGCGGGTAAAAGGCACACTTACCGCCCGCGAGCAGCGTCGCGTTGCGAAAAACCGGGTAGCAGGGATCGGGCACCAGCACGGTGTCGCCCTCGTCGATCAGGGCCGCGCAGACAGACAGCATGCCCTCCTGCGTGCCGCGGCAGCTCATGATCATGTTGGGCTTTACGCAATCGACCCCATAGCGGTCGCGGTAGTAGTCACACACGGCGGCAAGAAGCTCGTCCTTGTCGTGCAGCGAGTACTTCCAGTTATTGGGGTCCTGCGCGCTTTTGACCAGGGCGTCCACCACGTGCGCGGGCGGGCGAAAGTCGGGCGTGCCCACCGAGAGGTCATAGACCGTGCGGCCCTGGGCCTCAAGCTCGCGGCGCTTCACGTTAAGGGCTGCAAAGACCTCGTCTCCCAAAAGGTCAAGACGTTTAGAGAACTGCATGGGACGCTCCAATCGGCCATTTTCACTAGCTCGTCTACTTTAGCCCAACAAAGCGCCCGCGCCCCGCATTTGCCCAAAGGGTAACGTGAGCGGCATACCGCCGCAAAACAACAGGTGTCGGGAAGGTCTATAATCCCCCCTGCAAGCTTTGCCTTTACGGCACCACCACCAATCCCAGAAGGGAACCTTATGTCAAAAGATAAATCCGCCGAGAAGCGCACCTGGACACCCAACGAGGCGCCCACGGGCCGCTGGATCGGCTTCTTTGTCGCTGGCATTGTGGCGATGTCCATCGCCCAGGGTATCTTCCAGGCCATCCAAGAAGTCTGGGAGATGGACGGCGTCTGGGCCTGGGTACCCGGCATTCTCTGCCCGCTCCTTGGCTTTGCCTTGACCTATGTCCTGCTCGCCCTTCTTTGCAAGGCTATCTGCAAGACCTCGGTGCGCGACCTTCTGTTGAACAGCACGGGCACCTTTGATAAGAAGCTCTGCCTCAAGATGTGCGCGGCCATTATCGTGGGCACCGTGCTGCAAGCGGTAGTTCTCAATGTCTTCTTCCCCGACCCAACCGCGACGATGGAGATCAACAGCATCGGCGTTGTGCCCATCATCGTGAACCTTGTGCTGTGCGGCGGCCTTCTGTGGATGCAGACCACCTCGGAAGAGATCTTGTTCCGCTGCCCCTTCCTTCGCGCCGGCGGCGGAGACAAGCTGGAGCCGGGCAAGAAGGCTCTTTTGTGGGCGTTTATCAGCTGCGCCGTCTTCATGCTGATGCACGCCAGCAACCCCGAGGTCAAGACACAGGGCAGTGCTCTGGCCGTCGTGGTCACCCTTGCCGGTTATCTGGTTGCGGCCGTGGGCATGTACGCGGCAGACGTCGTCTACCGCACTCCCTTGGCGGGTTGTGCCATCCACTGGATGAACAACTTCATCAACATCGCCCTCTTTTGCCAGGCTGGCACAGCCGTAGAGAGCGGCTCTCTCTTCTGGGTCACGGGCGCCATCAACGGCGCCGCGAGCCTCGTGGGCACCATCTGCCTGTTCATTCCTGTCGTTGTCCTGATGGTCGTCGACACGCGCAAGAAGAAGCTCGCGGCATAGGTCTTCTCGCCGCAAAATCTGGCATCCCATAACACAACTTCAGACGTTATCGTGCAAGCGGCGTGAGGCTCAACCAAGTCTTCACGCCGCCCTTTTGTGGGGTTTGTGGCACCCAAAAAAGTTCCTATAAGAATTTATCCAAGACCCCCTCGCCCCACCTGCTCATATGGTGCGTAACTACAAACAAAGACGCATGTCAAGACCTTATTTCACAATATATGGGGCCAATTTTGGGCCAAATACACAATAGGTTGTGCCATAGTATCTACGTCAAACAGATTGCTCCAAAAGGACTCGCGACGCGCCACTAGACGCGTCGCTTTTTAAGGGACAGGGACGGCGCATATGAAGATCATCAAGCGTAATGGCTCGGAAGTCACCTTCGACAGCATCAAAATTGAAAATGCCATTCGCGCCGCCAACCTGGAAGTTGCCCCCGACCAGCGCATGAGCGAGCGCGGCATCAAATTTGCCTGCGCCAACGTTGTTGACGCCTGCGAGACGGCCGGCCACACCGTGACGGTCGAGGAAGTCCAGGACATGGTCGAGGACCAACTAATGGCCCTGGACCACTTTGAGGTGGCCCGCCACTACATCATCTATCGCTATGTCCAGGCCCAAAAGCGCCACAAGAACACGACCGACGACAAGATCTTGTCGCTCATCGAGTGCAACAACGAAGAGGTCAAGCAAGAGAACTCCAACAAGAACCCCACCGTGGTGAGCGTCCAGCGCGACTACATGGCAGGCGAGGTCTCTAAGGACCTGGCTATGCGCGAGCTTCTTGACCAAGACATCGTTCGCGCCCACGAAGAGGGCATCATCCACTTCCACGACGCCGACTACTTTGCCCAGCACATGCACAACTGCGACCTGGTGAACCTCGAGGACATGCTGCAAAACGGCACCGTCATCTCGGGTACCTTGATCGAGAAGCCCCACAGCTTCTCTACCGCGTGCAACATCGCCACGCAGATCATCGCCCAGGTGGCGTCGTCCCAGTACGGCGGCCAGTCCATCTCGCTCACGCACCTGGCGCCCTTTGTGGACGTCTCGCGCAAGAAGATCCGCCGCCAGGTCTACGCCGAGATGGAGGCCATCGACGCCCACCCCGGCGCCGAGAAGATCGACCAGATCGTCGAGAAGCGCCTGCGCGAGGAGGTGGCCCGCGGCATCCAGACCATCCAGTACCAGGTCGTGACCCTTATGACCACCAACGGCCAGGCACCCTTCATCACCGTCTTCCTCTACCTCAACGAGGCCCGCAACGAGCAGGAGAAGGCCGACCTTGCCCTGTGCATCGAAGAGATGCTGCGCCAGCGCTACCAAGGCGTCAAGAACGAGGCCGGCGTCTGGATCACGCCCGCCTTCCCCAAGCTCATCTACGTGCTGGAAGACGACAACGTCGACGAGGACAGCCCCTACTACTACCTCACCAAGCTTGCCGCCAAGTGCACCGCCAAGCGCATGGTGCCCGACTACATCTCCGAGAAGAAGATGCGCGAGTACAAGCTGTCCTTAGGCGAGACCGAGGGCAACGGCGACGTCTACACCTGCATGGGCTGCCGCTCTTTCTTGACGCCCGACCGCTCGGGCAACGGCTACGACAACGTAGCGCGCGCCAAGAACTACGAGCCGGGCAAGCCCAAGTACTACGGACGCTTTAACCAGGGCGTCGTTACCATCAACCTGCCCGACGTAGCCCTGTCATCTGGCCGCGACATGGACAAGTTCTGGGAGATCTTTGAGGAGCGCCTGGAGCTTTGCCACCGCGCCCTGCGCGCCCGCCACGACCGCCTGTGCGGCACCTTGTCTGACGCCGCCCCCATCCTTTGGCAGTACGGCGCCTTGGCCCGCCTTGACAAGGGCGAGAAGATCGACGCGCTTCTCTACGGTGGCTACTCCACCATCAGCCTGGGCTATGCCGGCCTCTACGAATGCGTGAAGGCCATGACCGGCCACAGCCACACCGACCGCGAGGCCACGCCCTTTGCCCTGGCCGTCATGCAAAAGATGAACGACAAGTGCTCTGAGTGGAAGGCCGCCGAGAACATCGACTACTCCCTCTACGGCACCCCGCTTGAGTCCACCACCTACAAGTTTGCCAAGTGCCTGCAAAAGCGCTTTGGCAACGTGCCCGGCATCACCGACCACGGCTACATCACCAACAGCTACCACGTGAATGTTCGCGAGAAGATCGACGCTTTCACCAAGCTCAAGTTCGAGAGCGAATTCCAACGCCTCTCCCCCGGCGGCGCCATCTCGTACATCGAGGTCCCCAACATGCAGGACAACCTCGAGGCCGTTCTCGCCGTCCTGCACTACATCTACGACAACATCATGTACGCCGAGCTCAACACCAAGAGCGACTACTGCCAGGTGTGCGGCTTTGACGGAGAGATCCAGATCGTCGAGGACGACGGCAAGCTGGTGTGGGAGTGCCCGCACTGCGGGAACCGTGATCAGTCCAAGCTCAACGTCGCACGTCGTACCTGCGGGTATATTGGCACTCAGTTTTGGAATCAGGGGCGCACGGAAGAGATCAAGGATCGCGTGCTGCACTTGTAAGGGAATTCGTCCGATCCCGCGGCCCTAAGCCCCGGTCCCCCTCAGTTTCTCGCTCGACAGTCCTGCGCTCGCACGGAGGCCACATTAAGTGGCCTCCGGCTCATGCGGAACTCGCGATAAACTGAGGGGAACCGGGGCTTAGGGCCTAGTGGTATCGTGGGTTCGCTTGGGCTGTTCACTAACAGAGAAAAAGAAAAGATGAAGTACGCAGAGATTAAGTATTGCGATATTGCTAATGGGGTGGGGGTGAGGACCACCTTATTCGTGTCGGGGTGCAGGCTGCATTGTCCGGGGTGTTTTAACGAGGTGGCCTGGGACTTCTCGGCGGGTGAGGAGTTTACGCAAGAAACCGAGAAGGCCATCTTTGAGTCTCTGGAGGCGCCTTGGGTGAGCGGCTTGACGATCTTGGGTGGCGAGCCCATGGAGCCCGAGAACCAAGAGGGGCTCGTTGGGTTTCTTGAGCGCGTGCGCGACCGCTATCCCTTTGGCGAGAAGAGCATCTGGATGTACTCGGGGCACACGTTTGACCAGCTGGCGCCGGGCGGCGCGTGGAACCTGGGCGAGGTGACCGATCGCATCCTCGACACGCTTGATGTGCTGGTGGACGGACCGTTTAACCAGGCGCAATACGATATTACGCTGCGGTTTAAGGGCTCTGCCAACCAGAGGATCGTCGACATGCAAAAGACGCTCGTCTCGCCAACCTTTCCAAATGAGGTGGTTTTGTGGGAAGACGACCCGGTCTTCTCGACGCACACCATGGATTAGTCCCGATTTGCTAGTATCGCCTGCGGTTTTGTTTGCCCCGCCCGGGGTACAATTGCCATAAGTCCAGTTGTTTGGGCCATGCCCGCAACAAAGAGGAGGTGTCTTTCGTGTCTGACGGATGCAGTCATAGTCACAGTTTTTGCTTGCACAACACATTCGTTTTGCCCATGGAAGAGACGCCTGTCATCGGGACGGTAGGCGTCTAGAGCGCTAGGGTTTCTTGGCCGCTGCGCTTCTCGCCACAACGTGCGCTTCTTTGGGCCTCCGGTATGCCGGGGGCCTTTTTATGTCCCGGGAGAGCGAGGTCTGCCATGACCCTTCGCAACCTCTTTGGCAAGATGGGCGCCGTAAAGGCTGCCGCACCTAAGGCGCGCGCCAACCAGGCGGCCGCCCAGAAGGACTGGCTGCGCCACGTGGCCAGCGCAAATATCGACGAGCTCATGGCCGAGCTCAACACCTGTGAGGAGGGCCTTAACGCCAACCAGGTGGACGCCGCCCGCGAGTTCTTTGGTCCCAACTCGGTGGGCCAGACGGCCAAGAAGCCCCTGCCCCTTCGCGTGGCCGCGGCCTTTGCCGATCCCTTCACCTACATCCTGGTCTTCATCGCCTTTATCTCGGTTCTCACCGACTGGATCTTTGTCTCGGCGTCCGAGCGCGATCTTTCCACCCCCATCATCATCGGCATCATGGTGCTGGTCTCGGGCATCCTGCGCTTTGTCCAAGACGAGAAGAGCACGAACGCGGCCGAGTCCCTGGCCCAGATGGTCGAGTCGACGGCCGAGGTCGAGCGCGACGGCGACGGCGGCAACGAGACCCCCATCGACCAGATAGTGGTAGGCGACGTCATCCACCTGTCCTCGGGCGACGTTGTGCCCGCCGACCTACGCATCTTTGCCGCGCGCGACCTCTTTGTGAGCCAGGCGTCCTTGACCGGCGAGTCCGAGCCCGTCGAGAAGCGCCCCGCGCTAGACGCCGGCTGCGACCTGGCCGGCGTTGCCTTGACCGACCTGCCCAACCTGGCCCTTATGGGATCGACCGTTATCTCGGGCAACGCCCGCGGCGTGGTTGTGGCAACGGGTGAGCGCACCATGTTTGGCGAGGCAGCGGGCACGCTGGCCGGCCGCAAACGCAACACGTCGTTTGACCAGGGGATCGGCTCGACCAGCCGCCTGCTCATGAGGCTGATGCTCATTGTGCTTCCCATCGTGTTTGTCATCTCGGGCTTCACCAAGCACGACTGGCTGTCTGCCCTGCTCTTCTCGCTGTCTGTGGCCGTGGGCCTCACGCCCGAGATGCTGCCTATGCTGGTCACCACCTGCCTGGGCAAGGGCGCAGTGGACCTGTCGCGCGACCACGTGATCGTAAAGCGCCTGGACGCCATCCAGGACCTGGGGGCCATCGATGTTTTGTGCACCGACAAGACCGGGACCTTGACCGAGGATCGCATCGTCCTTGAGCGCCACCTGGACGTCAACGGCCGCGAGGACGCCCGCGTGCTGCGCTACGCGTTTCTCAACAGCTACTTCTCGACGGGCGTGAAGAACCTCATCGACAACGCCATCATCGAGCGCGCGCTGGCAGAAGGCACCGACGAGGTGGCCGTGGCTGCCGGCCTTACCGCCGAGGAGCTGGGCGAGCGCTACCACGGCATCGACGAGCTGCCCTTTGACTTCGAGCGCCGTCGCCTTTCGGTGGTCGTGGGCGACGCACAGGGCCGCACCCGCATGGTGTGCAAGGGCGCCCTGGAAGAGATCTTGGGCATCTGCACCCAGGTAGAGGTCGACGGGCAGGTGCTGCCGCTTGATGAAGCGCTGGCAGATGCTGTGATCGAGCGCGCGACCAAGCTGGCCGACGAGGGCATGCGCGTGCTGGGCGTGGCCCGCAAGGACGATCCCGCAGGCGCCGGTGCGCTGACCGTCGACGACGAGCGTGACATGATCTTGATCGGCTACCTGGCGTTTCTCGACCCGCCCAAGGAGAGCTCCAAGAGCGCCATCGCGGCTCTTGCCGCCCACGGCGTCTCGACCAAGGTCCTAACGGGCGACTCGGCCCGCGTGGCCGCCCACGTCTGCCGTGCCATCGGCATCGACGCCACCCATGTCCTGACCGGCCTTGAGGTCGAGGCAATGGACGATGCCGAGCTGGGCGAGGCTGTCGAGAAGACCGGCATCTTCGCCAAGCTCTCCCCTGCCCAGAAGGCCCGCGTGGTGCGCGTCCTGCGCGAGCGCGGTCACGCCGTGGGCTACATGGGCGACGGCGTGAACGACGCGGCCGCCATGCGCGAGAGCGACTGCGGCATCTCGGTCGACTCGGCCGTCGACGTGGCGCGCGAGGCCGCCGACATCATCCTTTTGGAGAAGGACCTCATGGTGCTGGAGCACGGCATCGAGGTCGGCCGCGCGACTTTTGCCAACATGATCAAGTACGTCAAGATGACCGTGAGCTCCAACTTCTCGAACATCATATCGGTACTGGTCGCGGCCACGTTCCTGCCGTTTTTGCCCATGAGCGCGGTGCAGCTTTTGCTACTCAACCTCATCTACGACCTGTCCTGCACGGCGATCCCCTGGGACAACGTGGACGAAGAGAGCATCAGCGGGCCACAGCGCTGGGACACGGGCTCGCTTCGCCGCTTCATGCTGAGCTTTGGGCCCGTGACGTCGCTTTTTGACCTGGCGACCTTCGCGGCGCTGTTCTTCTGGATCTGCCCAGCCGTCTGCGGCGGCACCTGGGGGGCGCTAGACGCGGGCGGCCAGGCGCTCTTTACCGCCGTCTTCCAGGCCGGTTGGTTTGTCGAGAGCATGTGGACCCAGACCTTGTTCGTGCACCTTATCCGCACGCAGAAGACACCCTTTGTAGGCAGCCGTGCCAGCTGGCCCCTGCTTGTACTGGAGGCTGCGGCCATTGTGCTGGCGAGCATTTTGCCGGCAACCCCGGTGGGCGCGATGCTGGACTTCGCGGCGCTGCCCGCGGACTACGCAGGTCTTCTCGCCGGCGTGGTGGCCTGCTTTGTGGCGGCTGTCGCCGTGACCAAGAAGGTTTACGTGAGCAGGTGCGGAAAGCTGCTGTAGGGCGCGGCGCGACCGGCCGGGTTAGTACAACGTCGTACTAGATAAGATCGAAGTGCCGCAGGGCCTTGGCGATGCCGTCGTTCTCGCAGTTATCTGTGATGTAATCGGCGGCCGCCTTGGCCTCGGCGGTACCGTTGCCCATCGCCACGCCAATCTGGCAAAAGTCCAGCATCGTGGCGTCATTGCCGCCGTCGCCAAACGCAATGGTCTCTTCTCGCTTAAGGCCGTAGTGTGCAAGCGCGGCCTTGATGCCCTCGGGCTTGCTGCTGGTACCGGGCACCACGTCGCAAAAGATGTCGCACCAGCGCGTGACAATGCACCCGTCCATGGCCTGGGCAATCTTGGCGTCCTTCTCGGGGCCTACGAAGGCGCAGAACTGGTAGAGGGGCTTCTCCAGTGCCGCCACGGGGTCTGCCACCGGGTAGTCGTAGGCCACCATCTCTTCTAGCTCGCGCACGCAGGGCGACTTGCGGTTGCAAAAGACGCCCTCGCGGTTAAGGAAGAGGATGTCCATGTCGCGCTGGCGCGCCAGGTTGATAAAGCGCTCGGCAAACTCCTGGTCAAGCGGGGTATCGGCATAGACGCCATTGTTGTCGTAGCACAGCGAGCCGGTCAGGGTGATGTAGCTGTCAAAGCCGCCCTCGAAGCCCTCGAAGCCGTCCTTGATGCACCAGGGCAGCTGCGCTGTGGGCCGACCCGAGCAAATGAAGCACATGACGCCGCGTCGGCGCAGCTCGACCAGGGCGTCCTTGGTCGATTGCGGAATGAGGTTGTTGGTCTTGCTGCTTAGCAGCGTGCCGTCGATGTCGAAAAACGCAGCCTTAATCATGTGCTCCCCTTCACGTGATTGGATTACCTTGGGCATTCTCTCACGGATGCGCGGGCGCGGTCGAGCAAGAACAAAGAGTGCACAAGAGCCGTGACCCAGGACGGGGCAAGAACAGCTCTTTTAGCGAGGGTTGCGCTGGCGGCGAGAAGGACGCCGTCTGGGGGATTAAAAATTGAATCACTGGTCAGCCCCGGGCCTTCTACCTGCGCCGATAGATTCCTGCAAGCCACGTGGCAGATTCGTGCAAGTTGGCGCCGCTAGCATTTGATGCCCTATACGCCGAGCGACTTGTTGGGGAGAAGATCATGGGCAACAGGGGTATCATCACCACGGCCGAGCGCGACCTTGGCCTGTACCTGCACTGGAACGGAGGGCTTTCCTCTGTCGAGGGGTTTCTCGCCTACTGCAAGCTCAAGCGCTACCGCACGCCGCGCGAGTGCCCCGATTACGCCTTCGCGCGGCTAGCCCAGGTCGTGGGCAACTTCTTTGGCGGCACGTGCTCGATGGGCGTCATGCCTTACCGGTCTGACGAGGACGCGCTTGCCCTGGCCTGGGACAACGGGGTCTATATCGTGGGCAACTGGGCGGTGGAGCGCCGCCTTCTCCCCTACCCCGATTACGTCGAGGAGAAGAGCCACGGCCTGCTCGAGATGCTCCACGCCATCGATGCCGCGCAACCCGCCGACGAGCAGCTGGGTGCCTTTCTCGACGCGCAGACCGCGGTGACCGAGTCGCTTAAGGCGGGCGATCGGGTATGGGTCTACGACGACCTACGGCGTACCGGCGGCCGCTACATCAGCGGCTACACGGCGGCCAACGTGCAGGGCATTGGCAAGGGAACCCTTGCGGGGACCGACGTAGGCGGCGTTCCTTACGTCGACCTCTACTGCAACGCCTTCGGCGACGCCTCGAAGAACATCAACAACTACCTTCTAGACCCCACCTACCGCCTGGCGGAGTGAGGAAGTCCAAAACGAGAGTTGATATATGTGCCAAGAGAGATAATACTGTACGGTAGTTTCCCGTACAGTATGGAGGGGAGGTATAGTGGCAACAATGGCCATGAGCAAATCAAGCAGAATTGACCTGCGTCTTACCGACGAGCAAAAGCAACTTATCGAGACCGCTGCGGGCATCAACAGCACGAGCGTTTCCCAGTGGTCTGTTGATAGGCTCTGCAACTGCGCTCGAAACGAAATCTACGATAGCCAGAGAACCATTCTTTCTGCCGAAGCCTTCGATCAGCTAGTCGAAGATCTCGAGAAGCCCATGAACCCCACGCTTGCGGCGTTTATCGCAAAGAGGTCAATATGGGACGAGTAGCATTTGGAGCGCCGCGCCTCATTTGCAATGACGACCAGGTTGAGGCTTTTGACTGCGGCATCGAGGACATCAATGCTTGGCTCGTTAAGCGCGGCAAGAAGGCGCGCTCGCTAGGCACAGCCGCGGTCTACGTTTCGACGCTTGAAAATGGAACAATCGTGGGCTTCTACGCCCTAAGCATGCACTCGCTCGAGCGTGCCAGGACGTGGGGCTGGTTGGCCCGCAACACCCCGCAGCAAATTCCAGCCGTTCTGCTCGGGATGCTTGCAGTCAATAAGTCATACCAAGGCCAAGGCCTGGGTGAAGAGCTGCTAAGGAACGCCTTGCGGCGAGCAATGAACGCAGCAGAATCTATTGGCGCAAAAGCCCTGGTTGTAGAGCCGTACAACGATTCGGCGCGCAACTTCTACTTCAAGCACGGGTTCACGCCCGTCCCCGGCTCAACAAGCCTCTACGCGAAGCTCTTCTAGATATAAGCCGGCCCGCGAGGATGGGGTCTCGCGGGCCGGATGCGCTTTGCTGGGCTGTATTGGCGCCTAGAGGGCCTCGACGACCTTGTCGCCCATCGCGGCGGTGCCAAGGATGTGGTCGGCCGGCGTAGAGGCGTCGGCGATGTCGCGGGTGCGCCAACCCTCGTTGAGCACCTTCTCGACGGCCTTCTCGATCCAAGCGGCTTCCTCGGTCATGTCAAGGGCATAAGTCAAGAGCATGCCCGCCGAGAGAATCTGTGCCAGCGGGTTGGCGATGCCCTGGCCGGCGATGTCGGGGGCAGAACCGGCGGAGGGCTCGAAGAGGCTCACACCGTCACCCAGGCTGGCAGAGGCAAGCATTCCCAGAGAACCGGTGATTTGCGCCGCCTCGTCAGACAAGATGTCGCCAAACATGTTCTCGGTCACAACGACGTCAAAGTCGGCCGGGCGGTTGATCAGCTGCATGGCGGTGTTGTCTACCAGCAGGTCCTCAAGCTCCACGTCGGGGTACTCCTCGTCGTGGACGCGGTGCACCACCTCGCGCCACATGCGGGAGGTCTCCAAGACGTTTCGCTTGTCGACGCTCGTCACCTTGTTGCGGCGCTTACGGGCGGCCTCAAAGGCCTGGCGAGCGATGCGCTCGACCTCGTACTCGCGGTACTCCAGGGTGTCGTAGGCACGCTGACCGCGGCCACCGTTGGCGCCGGCGCCCTCCTCGTCATAGAAACGCTCGCGACGACCAAAGTACAGGCCGCCGGTAAGCTCGCGCACCAGCACCATGTCGACGCCCTTGATAACCTCGGGGCGCAGGGTAGACGCACCGGCCAAGGCGTCGTAGATCTTGACCGGGCGCAGGTTGGTGTAGAGGCCCAGCGCCTTGCGGATACCCAAAAGACCCTGTTCGGGACGCGGGGCGTTGGGGTCGGTGGAGTCCCACTTGGGCCCACCGACGCTGGCGAGAAGAACGGCGTCGCTCGCCAAAGCAGCATCCAACGTGGCCTGGGGCAGCGGGTTGCCGGTCGCGTCGATGGCCGCGCCGCCGATCAGCTGGTCGTCGAAGACAAACTCGACATCGGCCTTGGCGCCAACGGCCGCCAGGACCTTCTTGCCCTCGGCGATGATCTCGGGGCCAATGCCGTCACCGGGCAGACTGCAGATACGATAGGTCTTGGATGCCATGGCTACTCGCCTTTCTTCTCGGCCAGGACGCGCTTGGTGCGCTCGACCAGGCCGCCCTTGTTGATGATCTCTTGGATAAAGGGCGGGAACGGCTGCGCGTGGAAGACGGCGCCGGTGGTCTGGTTGGTGATGGTGCCCGTATCGGCGTCAACGTCGACGATGTCGCCCTCAGAAATGGCGTCAACGGCCTCGGGGCATTCGAGGATGGGCAGGCCCATGTTGATCGAGTTGCGGTAGAAGATGCGCGCGAAGCTCTTGGCAATAACGCAAGAGACGCCCGCTGCCTTGATGGCCACCGGGGCGTGCTCGCGCGATGAGCCGCAGCCAAAGTTCTCGTCGGCCACGATGATGTCGCCAGGCTTCACGCGGGTGGTGAAGGTAGTGTCCAGATCCTCCAGGCAGTGCTTGGCAAGCTCTGCCGGGTCGGACGTGTTGAGGTAGCGGGCCGGGATAATGACATCGGTGTCGATATCGCGCCCATAACGAAAAACGGTCCCCTTGAACTGCATATCATTTCCTTTCATCAGCGCGCCCGCAAACAGCTTGAATGCAAGCGCCCCTTATTCTCACGTTCTACAGCAATCAAATTTCATTGCTGCCCAACAAAAAACAAACCGCCTTGATATAAACCCGCCTACTCTAATTCAAACTCCTTGAAGTCAAGGGCAAGGTGGCCTTCGGCGCGAAAGAACAGGGCACACTTGGCGCTGTCTTGCCCCGCGGCGAGACGAGCCTCAAAGCAGCGCCACTCGCGAGACAGGCCGTCGACAAAGATCGTGGCAACCACGTGCTTAAAATCCTCGTCGCTCGCCACGCGAATCACGCCGCGACCACGGCCGCGCGCCCAAACCTTGACGCGGCGCGCGGCCGCAAGGTCAAAGTACTTGAAGCCCGCGACGGCCCCGTCGCGCATGTTGGCAATGTACTGGCGCCCCTCGCGACCCTTCCCCTCTTGGGTGAAGTACGGGTGCGAAGCCAACCTGCGCCGGGCGCCGTGGCCGTCCACGCGGCCAACGCCGCGACGCGACCACAAGTTGCAGGCAATACGGGCCGGGTAGACGCCGGTGCCGGCCAGCGGGCCGCCGTTCAAGCCGCAACTCGTGACCTCTGCCTGCAAAAAGTGCCCGTCGGCCGTGCGCTCGAGCTTCTCGGCACAGGCTTGTCTCGCATAAGAAGATCGGTTGGTCTGCCGATGATAAAAAATGTAATAGTCATCGCCAATGCGCAGCAGGCCGCCGTGGGTGTTGCCCAAATAATTTGTGGCATGAGCCTCGTCGGCGTGCCCCGGCAGGCCCACGTCGCCAATAGACACCAGCACGCCGCCGTACTCAAAGCCGCCGTCGGGCCGGTCGCTCACGGCATAGCACAACTCGTGGTTGTGCTCGGAGCTGTAGACAAAGACGTACTTCTCGCCGTATTTGCGAATCGAGCTGGCCTCAAAGAAGCCGTGGGCCGCAAACGCGCCCGGCCCCTCGCACGGCAACAGCAAGCGTTGCTGCCCGCGAATGGTCAGCATGTCCGGCTCAAGCTCAAGCACATAGGCACCGTCGTGGGCCGTGGGCACCCCGCCCGTGACCGGGCGCGGCACGGGCGTCTTGAAGCCGGAGTACAGCCACACGCGCCCGTCGTCGTCAACAAGCACGGCAGGATCAAAACCAAAGCCGTCCCCGGGACGGCGCCCGTACAACACGCCGCCCGGCCAGCTCACGTGCCCATAGAACTCGTAGGTACCCGCCGGCTCGTCACACACGGCGACGCCGATGGTCCCCATGAAGTCAAAGGCATAGAACAGGTAGAAGCGCCCGTCAGGCCCCTGCGTCACGTCGGGCGCAAACAGCAGGCGCGTTCCTCGCGGGTTGCAGGGATCCTGGTTCTTGCGGTAGATGACCCCTTCCTCGCGCCAAGCAGACAGGTCGTCCACCGGCGCCGACCAGCACACGTAGTCGTCCACGCAAAACATGGGCGCGCCAAAGCGGTCGTGCGACCCATAGACGTAGACGCGCCCGTCAAAGACGTGCGGCTCGCCATCGGGGACGTACTCCCACTCGGGCAAATAGGGGTTGTATACCTGCGACTTCATCAAGCCTTCCAAAGCTTAGCCAGCGAGAAGACCGTGGCTAGTCCAAATCGCTCGGCAGCGCGATGTGGCCCGCGACGGCAGACGCCGCGCAAACGGCCGGGCTTGCCAGGTAAACCTCAGAAGTGGGGTCACCCATGCGGCCAACGAAGTTGCGGTTGGTGGACGAGACGCACTTCTCGCCTGCCGCCAAGATTCCCATGTAGCCGCCCAGGCAGGGGCCGCAGGTGGGCGTCGAGACCACGCAGTGGGCGTTGATGAAGATGTCCATAAGGCCCTCGTGGACGCACTGCAGCCAGACGCCCTGGGTGGCCGGGATCACGATGCAGCGCACGTTGGGGTTGACCACGCGGCCGCGCAGAACCTCGGCAGCGGCGCGCATGTCCTCGATGCGGCCGTTGGTGCAAGAGCCAATGACGGCCTGGTCAACCACGATGTCGCGGCTCTCGGACACCGGGTGGGTGTTGCTCGGCAGGTGTGGCCAAGAGACGCACGGCACGATCTCGGCCGCGTCGATGTGGATGACCTGCTTGTACTGGGCGTCGGCATCGGGGTGAAACTCGCGGATGGGGCGCTTAGCGCGTCGCTCGACGTACTCGCGGCACTTATCGTCCACCTCAAAGAGGCCCGCCTTGCCGCCCGCCTCGATGGCCATGTTGGCGATGGTCAGACGGCCCTCGACAGAAAGCTCCTCGATGGTCGAGCCGCCAAACTCCATGGCGCAGTACAGCGCGCCGTCGACGCCGATCATGCCAATGATATGCAGGATGATGTCCTTGGCGCTGGCACCCTCGGGCAGCTTGCCGTCGATGACAAAGCGAATGGTCTCGGGCACCTTGAACCAGGCGCGACCGGTCGCCATACCCACGCCCGCGTCGGTCGAGCCAACGCCGGTCGAGAAGGCGCCGATGCCGCCGTAGGTGCAGGTGTGGGAGTCGGCGCCGATCATCAGGTCGCCGGGCACCACGACACCCTGCTCGGGCAAAAGGGCATGCTCGATGCCCATGCAGCCCTGCTCAAAGTAGTTGGTGATGTTGTGCTCGTGCGCAAAGTCGCGCGTCACCTTGGTCTGCTCGGCGCTCTTGATGTCCTTGTTGGG
>CAVEMP010000117.1:0-3902 GCA_963616835.1 uncultured Oscillospiraceae bacterium
TGAAGTCGCTGCCCAACCAGAACGCGACGATGCTCGAGAGCGCCAACGTGGGGCGTTACATCAAGATGTGGCGGGCGTCGCACGAGTAAGGGCGGGCCACGAGCTGGGCGGCGTTGCTAGTTTTGAGGGCCTTGTC
Source organism: uncultured Oscillospiraceae bacterium (assembly GCA_963616835.1). GTDB lineage: Bacteria > Actinomycetota > Coriobacteriia > Coriobacteriales > Atopobiaceae > Paratractidigestivibacter. The sequence continues at coordinate 137 of CAVEMP010000117.1, forward strand.
AGTGGATTTTCTCGCCAAATTGAATACGCCGTTTGAGAATCCGCAGGTCAAACGCCTGCGGATTTTTGCTCCCGTAAAATCGAGACCCCAAATCCACTGACAAGGCCGTCAAAACTAGCACCCACCATGTTGGAAAACGCAACCAAAACACCCCAAATCGTGTTGGAAAACGCAGTCAAAAAGGCTAAAATCGTGTTGGAAAACGCGATTACCGCAGGTAGATGGAGGTGCCCATGTTACAGAGAGTTGCAACCCAACAGCTTCTGGAATGGAAGCAGACCAAGACTAAGCAAGCCCTTATGGTCATGGGCGCGCGCCAGGTGGGAAAGACCACGATTATCCGTGACTTTGCCGCGCGCGAGTACTCGACGGTCGCCGAGATTAACTTTTTTGGCAACACACGCGCTATCGAGACCCTGGCCGCCGCGACGGACGTGGACGATCTTCTCCTGCGTATTTCTGTCTTGACGGGTAAGGTCGTCATTCCCAACCGGATGCTGTTGTTCCTTGACGAGGTGCAGGAATGCAAGGATATGCTGACCTGGACAAAGTTCCTGGCCGAGCGCATGGACGTCGATATTATCCTCTCGGGGTCGCTTCTTGGGCTTGACGCCTATGTTCAGGCGCGGTCCTTCCCCGTTGGTTTTCTTAGGAAAATTACGATGTACCCCCTGACTTTTAGGGAGTTTTGTACCGCGCGCGGCATTGTTGACAACGCTTGGGACGCAATGGAGAAGGCCATTCTCGCCCGCAAAGAGGTGCCGGATTTTATTCACGAGAAGCTCTCTGCGCTCTTTCGCGAGTACCTGCTGGTTGGTGGCATGCCCGACGCGGTGCAAGCGTACGTGGATACCTCGCAGATCGTCCCGGCCCGCAACATCCAGGAGGACATCGTTGACCTGTATGAAAGCGACATCGTCAAGTATGTGCAGGACCCGCTGGAGGCGCGCCAAATCAAGATGGTTTACGACTCGATTCCCGCGCAGCTCAACGCCCCTACGAAGCGCTTCAAGTACGCCCGCCTTGACCGCAACCTGCGCTTTGCGAACCTCGAGACGGCTTTTGATTGGTTGACGAACGCGGGAATCGCGATCGAGGCGACCAAGGTTGGGCAGGTGACGTATCCCCTGGGGATTGCCGAAGACCAGGCCTCGTTCAAATTCTTCTTAAACGACATTGGGTTGTTGACCTCGCGTCTTATGGGAGAAGTGGACCTTGACGTCATCAACGGCAAGACCGACATCAACTACGGGTCACTCTACGAGGCCGTTGTTGCACAGGAGCTTGTTGCACATGGGTTTACGCCGCACTTTTACTCGTCGAAAAAGCGCGGCGAGGTCGACTTTGTTATCGAGGATTCGCGCGGGCGCACGCGCGTTATCGAGGTGAAATCCGGCAAGAGCTATCGTCGCCATAGTGCCCTTACGGCGCTGCTTGAGGCGGGTGAGGTGGAAGATGCCGTGGTTCTCCACAACGGAAACGTCGAGGTCGATAAGCACAGGGTCTATCTGCCTGTTTACGCTGCCTATCTTGCGATGCAGGTGTAGGCTGCGGTGCGTCATGGCTGCTAGTTTTGAGGGGCATGTCAGTGGATTTTCTCGTCAAATCGAATACGGCGTTTGAGAATCCGCAGGTCAAACGCCTGCGGATTTTTGCTCCCGTAGTAATGAGCCACAAAATCCACTGACATGCCCGTCAAAACTAGCGCGTTTTTATCAAAAGTGAAACTACCACCCCGGCAAGCCCGCAGTGCCTAGCTGTTGAGCTGGGCCTGGGCGTACTCGCGGGCCAGCTGGTTGACCTGAGCGCTGTTGGTCGTGACGGTTCCTCCGCACGCGGCCACCTGGCGCGGCAGCCAGGTGCTGTTTTCCAAGTAGGGAATCTGTGCCGTGCCAGAGCCGTCCTCGTTTTGGGTCAAAAACTCAAGATCAGGCCACCACAGATACTCGGTAAGGAAGCGAACATCGGTATACGCAAGCTGGACCATCGTCTGCACACGGTCCTTCTCGCCCGCCGGCAAGTCACGCGGCGCCGTTTGTGGGATGTCCTCGATCGTCAGCTGCTCCATACGGTCGACCTTGAACTGTCGCGTGTCGCTGCGCGCCAGGTCATAGGTGTTGACGTACCAAAAACCCTCTTTAAACTCCAGGGACTGCGGCACAACCAGGCGCTCGCTCGTACCCTGCTCGCGAACCTTGGTGTACAGAAAACGCAGGGCCTTCTTTCCGGCGATCGTCGCCGAGCAGGTCTGGACATGCTCGGGGATAGAAGTGGCCTTCTCGCCGCCCAAAACGCGCCGCACGTCCGCCCTGTCGATTTTTGCTTCTGCGGACAACAGCGAGGAGTCCAGGCGCGCCCGCAGCGGGTCGTCCTTGGGCACGCCCAGCTTTTCAAGCGCGGCCAGAAGGGCGGTCGTCTCGGCGGCACTCAGGCGCAGACCATAGCCGCGTGAGCCCGTGGTGGCGTTGCCAAGCACAAGGTTCTTCTCGTCGTCATCGGCGTAGAGGGGGACGATGTAGTTCTCGGTGTTGGACGAGCTCAAGAGATAGAGAAGCTTTTGGGCATGGGCCTTGTCGCAGTCAAGCCGCTCGGCGATTGCAGCAGCGTCGATGCTGTCACCTTCGTCGTCCAATGTGGCGAGAAGGGCGATGAGCTCGCGGGCCTCATTGAGGCCGCCCGCGCGCCCCTTCTTGCTTGCTTTAGCCATTGTTGATCGCCCCCTTAAGAAGCTTCTCCCAGGTCTCTACCAGCTCTTTTGGCGCCAGCGGCTTGATTGCCCACGCAATGGCGCAGCTGGCGGCGGCGGTAGGGTCGCTCATGTCGACGGTCCATTCAAGGCCGCCATCCGCAAGCTCCCAGCTGCCTTTGTTGTTGGCGTTGGCCCGCATTTCGCGCTCTTGGAACGCCGGCACAAAGAAACGAGCCTGCCCGACGGTTGGGCCAATTTGGAAAGCCAGGCGCTCGTGTGCGGTAACGTCAAAGTTGTCCGGAACCTCGTAAGAGAGCTTGGCGACCTTCTCGGCCTCTGCGATGCGGCTGAGTTTATAGGTTTTGGTGCCGCCAACGCCGCCGCCGCCCTCGCCTTCTTCGGAGTCCTGCATAATCGCCGCTGCCATATACGCAGCTCTTCTCACCGTGTAAAAGCCGTACGGGGCAAGGATGCGGGTAGAGGTGACGCCTTTGGTGTTTGTGTAGGTTACCTTTGCAGGGTGGCGCGTCTCTAGGCAGTCGCGCAGGGTCTCCGAGACGCGGGTCGCGGTGGCGGCAGAACCCTTGACGGCCTTCTCGATATTGCCAAACTGCTGGTCGATCTTGGTAAGGGCAAACCTAAGCTCGTTTGAGTAGAGAAAACCGGGGTCATTGACAAGGGGCTGGCACGCAAGGTTAAGGACAACGGCCTCTTCTGGGCTTAGAGCAGCGCCGCCCTTTAGGCTGGCCTCGGCGTCGATTGTCCAAGAGGCCTCGTCGCCCGCAGCCTTTGACTTGATGAGCTTGAACCCCATGGACTCCAGGTCTTCTCGGTCGCGCGAAAAGGTTCTGGTAAAGGTGTCGACAGAGAGCTCGGCATAAAGTTCTTTTTTAATTTCCGACGAGGTCAGGGGCGTTTTTGAGTTTGTAAGTATTAGCGAAAGAGTGGCGAGCCGGCGGGCTTTCTCGTCGTCTTTGGTGATTTTTATCTCGTCAAAATCGCCCATATTATCAATCCTTTTAGACATTAATTTGTGCCGTCTGTCACTTTTGTACCGCCGTATCTGCGTTAATTCAA
>CAVEMP010000118.1:0-5686 GCA_963616835.1 uncultured Oscillospiraceae bacterium
CCTCGACCGCGTCCTTCTCGCCGGATTCCTGGGCATCGCGCAGCTGGTCGTAGGCGTCGCCGGGAAACTTGGCGTCGATGGGCAGGTAGATAAAGCCGTCCTCGACGGGGACTTTGACGGCAAACTCCACGTGGTCGTTGCTGCCGGGCTTGGTGGCCACGTTTTGGTCGTACTGATCGGCGGTAAGAATGTCGCCCAGGATGGCTGCCAGCTGGACTTCGCCCAGGATGCCGCGGGTCTTGACGTTGGACAGTACGCGCTTCAAGCCGCCCACATCCTGGGCCACGGCCTGCATCTCGCCCAGGCCTTTGTAGACGGCCTCGAGTTGCTCGTTTACCTGCGAAAACGAGCGCGCCAGGCTGTCGTTTAGCGTGCGAGAGAGCTTCTCGTCCACCGTGGCGCGCATCTCGGTGAGTTGGCGAGAGTTGTCCTCGCGGATCTTCTCAAGCTTGGCGTCCACGGTGTCGCGAATGCGGTCGAGCTTGACCTCGGCGGTATAGGTGTTTTGTTGCAGGGCTGCGGTCGTCTCGCGGCGAGAGGCGTCAATCTTGGACTCCAGCCGCTGATTGGCGACGGCAACGGCCGAGTTCACCGCGTCGAAGTGCGTCTTGTTGAGGGCCCGCTCCTGGCGCTGGCCTTCCTCCAGCGAGACCACGCGCTTTTGACCAAGCAGCGTCACCGCTGCAGCCACCGCCGAGCAAGTCGCCGCGGCCCCCACAAGCACCAAAATCAACGCATCCATCCGTCGGTCTCCAATCGCATAGATTCAACCGGGTCATTTTACCGGCTTTGGAGGCGCGAAATTGGCCCAACAAGTACTCCGCTCGACGTTCCGCCTGACTTATCCCATAGTAAAAATGAAACCGCGCAGTAGCTAAGGCGTTTTTGGCCGCGTTTGCCCAGTTGAGCCAAGCAGGCTACTCGGCCAAACTGATTTTACTATGGGATAAGACAGGCCAAATCGCCCGCGGCCCTATTTAAGGCCCGCAACGGCCTTCTTAAGAAGCCCCATGTCGATTGGCTTCGACACGTGAACGTTCATGCCCGCCGCAAGCGAAGCCTGGATGTCCTCCGAGAAGGCGTTAGCCGTCATGGCGATGATTGGCACACTTGCCGCCCGCTCGTGCGAACTAGCGCGAATCGCGCGCGCCGCCTCATAGCCGTTCATCACGGGCATCTGGATGTCCATCAAGATCATGTCAAAGTCGCCGGGCCTGGACTTCTCAAAGGTGTCGAGAAGAACCTTGCCGTTCTCGCAGATGGTGCACTGTGCACCCTCGACGGCTAAAAGCTCGGCCAGAATCTCGGCGTTAAGCGCGTTGTCCTCGGCGCACAGGAACTTGACGCCCTCAAGAGACGCTTTGGTCGCCTCGGCGCCCACGTCCTTGCGCTGCGGCTGAGCCCCACCCTTGACCTCGGCAATCTTCATGTCGAGAAGAACCTCAAAACGGCTGCCCCGGCCCTTCTCACTTGTAACGTCAATCGTGCCGCCCATAAGCTCGACCAAGTTCTTGGTAATTGCCATGCCAAGGCCCGTACCCTGGACTTTATTGGTAAGGGTGCTCTCTTCGCGCGTGAACGCGTCAAAGATCTTGTCCTGGAAATCGGCGTCCATGCCCACGCCGTTATCCTCGACCACAAGGCTTAGCTTGGCATAGGCCGCAGAGCTTGCCGGGCGCTCTTCCATAATGAAGAGGATCGTTCCGCCGGGCTGCGTGTACTTGACCGCGTTGGACAAAAGGTTGGTCACAATCTGCATCAAGCGAACGGAGTCGCCGCGCAGCCACGCATGGTCAATATCATTGGTCACAACCTCGAACGCCTGGCCCTTGGCGTCGGTCTGCGGGCGAAACATAGCCTCTACGTCGCGAGCCAAATCAAGCACCAAGAAGTCAGCGACGTTGAGCGTCGTCTTTCCCGACTCGATCTTGTTCATATCCAGGACCTCATTAAGAATCCCCAGCAGGGCCTGGGAAGAGACCTGGATGCGGCTCACATACTCGCGCACGCGGTTTTCGTCGCCGGCATCGTGCTCGATCAGTGCTGCCAGGCCGATAATCGCATTCATGGGCGTGCGAATATCGTGGCTCATGTTGGCGAGAAACGCTGTCTTGGCCTTGTTAGCACCCTCGGCTGACTGCAGGGCCTGAGCCGTAGCGTCTTGGGCCTCTTCCAGCTCTTTATTGAGAGCCTTAAGCTTCTTCATGCCCTGCTCCTGTTGAAGCAGAATCTCTTTTTGGTACTTAGCCCGCTGGTCAGAGCCTTTCTTCTTCCACAGCGCAAAGAACAGGGCCCAAAACATAAGGACTAAGCCACCGGCCATCACCAGGGTCGACTGGAGAACCGCCCCCTGAAAGTCGGTAAGGGAAGTATCGACGGTTGCCTTTGCCGCGATGCAAACAATCGTGAAGTTGCTGTCCTTGATTGGAGCGTGGCCCAAATAGTAAGCACGGTCGCCACCATAGAGGGTCGTGTCGCTAACGCGCTCATCGAACGAAGCCTGTAGGGACCTCGACTCTTCCTGCGACAGGGCACCGTCCTTTACCAGATGCTTAAGCAGGCTGTAGTTTTGAAAGAGCTTCTCGTCGGACTGATTGGTGTAGACGACCTCGCCATCGGCGTTAAGCATAAAGAGAAACGCATCGCCGCCGTAGGCGTATAGCTTAAGCGCGGCGTCCATCGCAGAGCGGTCGATCAAAGCGCCGATCGCCGTGAAGGTCTGGCCACCCAGCTCGTAGGCCTTACAAGGAATCGCAATTAGGAACTTACCCTCGGTCGATTGGCCGTCGTTGTTCGAGATGAGTTTGGCGATGCCCTGGCCGTTCTTAAGGTCATTAAGCAACGAGCTCGAGATGTCGAGGCGCCGCTCACCGCCGTCGATAGTCATTGCCGAGCCGTTGTCCTTAATGAAGAAGGCCTTCCAGCTTGCCCCCTCCTCAAGGGTGTTTACCAGGCGGACAAGCCCCTCGTCGTCAAGAAGGTCGGTCAAACCGTCGGCTGTTCCCTGCGCCGCATATCTCTCAATCGTGCGCAGGCGGCTGTAGTAGTTCTCAACCTGCAGCTCGTAGGTCTGCTCGACCTGCTCGACGACCGCCTGCATGCTTGTCTCGCCGTTTTGCCGAATAGCGTCGTCCATCTGCGCAAAGAGCGTGCGGATAAAGACAGCCGCGCAAACCAAAAGCGCAACCACCAAAAGAGGGGTCGCCAGGTTGCGAGGCTTTACCGGAGTTGTTGTGCGAGCGTCCTGCATTTATCCACGCACCTCTATGTAATCTTGCGGCTCGGCCAGCTGGCGGCCACTCGTCAAGGCGCGGGTCCAGGCGGCCGGAAGGCTAACGTCGCACTTTGACGCCGCCGCGTTTTCCAACCCAGACACAATGCCTTCGGCCAGAAGCACCGAGAAGGTCTTCTCGTCATCGATTGACGTGCCGTCTACCTGCACGTCATTGAGGTCGAAGGACGTCACCTCCCCGTCGGCCGGCTGAACGACGAGCTTCATGCCAGATGCAACGGGCAGGTCATAGATGCTTGCGGGACAAAAGTCGTCCGTCTGGCCCGCCAGATTTTGCCGCACGAGGCCTTTAACCTGCGCGCCCGTGAGGTTCACAAGGTAGAGCGACGGCGTGTGGACGCTGGTAACCAACAGCTGGGCGCGGGCTTCTGTGCAGGCGCCCTTATGGATGGGGGCCGTGAAGCAGTAAAACGGCGCCAGGGCAAGCTGGGCGCCCAGCTCTTCGCGCAGCGTGCCCAGGATGACCGAGGCCGCGTCGCGACCGCAACGATTGTTGAGAGCCAGGGCGTAGTCGTTGTCAAAGGTCACGGTTGTAGCAGTTGCGGTGGCCTCGCTATTGATGGCAGTACGGAAGGCCTGATAGGCCTGGGCGGCGTCCATTTCCTGCGTTAGCAATCCGGTCACGGCCTTAACCGACGCCGAGAATGACTTCTGCGCCGAGTAACGAATGTAGTACTGGTTGTTCTCGACCTCGTTCTCGAGGCCGGCCATGCCGTCGGTGATAGAGGCGACGGCCGGATTGAACGAGATAACGGCGCTACCGTTAGCGATTAGCTTCTGGCCCTCGGCATCAATCATGCAGTCAACGACCGCCAGCGCCGTGTTGAGCTTCTCGGTATCGTTTTCCAGGTCCTTGTTAACCGCAACTTGAAGCGAGGGCGTCATGTAGACGTATCCTTCTTTGGAGGTCTGCGAGAAGTACGGCACGCGCACCAGTGTCTTGCCGGGCATCGCCTCTTTGCACTGCTTGAGGTGGATGGGCGAGCCGTGAAACATCGCGGCCTTGCCGTCGACAAACTGCGCCATGGCGGGGGCCGTGTCAACGGAAAGATCATTGGCGGTGAACTTTGAATCGGCAAGCACTTTGGCCGTCTGCGAGAAGATGCGGGTCCAAAGCGCGTCGTCGAAGTCGATATCACCCTGGGCGGTCTCGGCCTGGGCCCTCCAGGTGATACCCTCAAGGCTGGTAAGCTCGCCGATGCCGCCGGCCTGGACCATCTCGTGGCTCGAGTAGTCCTGCGCAAGGTCAAGGGCGTAGGGCTTGATGCCCTTCTCGGCTAAGGCCTCGCAAACCTGGGCGTACTCGTCGTAGCTCTTAGGAAGCGAGAGGCCCTGCTCATCAAAGAGGGTCTTATTGGCAATAATCGTCTGTGGGATGCCGCAGATGGGCAGCCAGTTTATCTCGCCGCCATCGCTCTTGTAGTACTGCAGCGAGTAGGACGAGAACTTGGTGACCACATCGAAAGAGTCGAAGTCCAGGAGGTGCGGGCGCAGATCGCGGGCCTCGGTGCCGGCAAAGCGGCGGACGGTCATTATGTCGGGCAGCTCGCCGTGTTCCAGCAGGTAGCTGTAGAGGTCAACGTCGTTGTTGCCGCCGATGAACTGGATGTCTTTGCCGGGGAGCTGCTGGCGGATGTAAGGTGCCAGGTCGCGAATCAGGTCTGTGTCCCACAGGTAGACGGTCAGCGGGGTTTTGCCGGCCGCAGCAGAGGACGAGGTCGTCGATGCGGTCGAGGCGCCCGACCCCCCCGCGGCCTGCGAACAACCGGCGAGCGTCGCCGGAGCGGCGGCCGCCAGCGCGGCGAGGGTCGCTTTAGCGAGGGTTCTTCTCGTCATGTTTTTGCCCACTGCATGCCCCTGTTGTATTCATACGCAAGAAAGCGCCGCAGACAGCAGCGCTTTCTTGCGATTGCAACTGGCTGCCATCTTACAGGCCCTTTAGCTTTGCGTCCCAGCCTTTTGACTGGTTTGCCAATATAAAAGTCAACCTTACTAGTGTAACTTAACCCAGCCACAGGGCCGGCCGTTACCTGTAGCTCTCGGCCAGCTTCTTCCAGGCAGGCATCGAGTTGACAATGGTCTGGTAGCTCACGCAGTAGCCCACGCGCACCCAGCCGGTGCAGCCAAAGCTATTGGAGGGAACGGGGAGAAGCTCGAGGGCCTTCGCGCGCTCGAAGAACGCGTTGGCGTCGGGCTCCAAGGCCTTAACCCACAGGTAGAAGGCACCCTGGGGCTCGATGTACTCGTAACCCAGCGCCGAGAGACCCTGCGTCAGGGCCTCGCGGTTCTTGGCATAGGCGTCCACGTTGCAGGGCTCGTCCACGCAGTCGATCACGACACGCTGGAAGAGGGCCGGGGCGCAAACAAAGCCCAGCTTACGGCCTGCGCCGGCCA
>CAVEMP010000119.1:0-6537 GCA_963616835.1 uncultured Oscillospiraceae bacterium
TCTGGTAGCCAAAGGTCTGACGCAGTATGTCGAGCGGCTCGTTGGTCGCGGTCATAGGTTTCACCTCGTGTGTGACGTGCGGTTACGTATCGATCTCGACGAAGTCGGCGGGCTCGGCCCACGTAATCCCGCGCTCGGTGGCCCACAGGCGCACTCGGTCTTTCACACCGTCGACGTCCAGCGTGCCCAGGGCAAAACCCTTGCGAACAAGCTCCTCGGGCACCAACTCATCGTACTTCTCAAAGTAAGGGACTTCCTTGGCATAGAGAAGTTTCATTGGGTCGGTAAGAGCCGCCACTTGCTCGACCAAGACTTTGAAGAAGCGCTGCTCGTCTACGTCTTTTGCCATGACAAAGGTCATGAAGTACGGGCGAGATGAGCTAAAGCCCTTGAGGCCCAGCTCATTGGCGCAGCAGATCTTAAGGACGCGCTCGAGTGCCAAGAACGCGTAGGTTCCCAGCCAGGGGAGAAGGCACCACATGTTGTCGCCCAAGTTGATTAGCAGCGACTTGGTGAGGCCGCCGTTTTCTGAGACGTGGCGGGCCTGGGCAAGACGCGCGCGGGCCTGTGGCTTGAGGTAGCCGTAGACCTGTGCCTCGTCCAGGGCCTGGCGCATGCGCAGAAGCACGCGGGTATTGATGTCTCCTGGGCACTCGCCAAAGTAGGCGGGCACCCTGCCCTTGACGCGTGTGACATAGAGCAGGTGGCGCTTGTGGTCCACCTCGTCGACGATCCAAACGTGGCCGGCGATGGCAACTTTCTCTCCCGGCGGGGGAGGGGCGCACAGGGTCCCGATCTCTTGGGAGTCGCAGCGTACCGTGTACTCGACGCTTTCTTGGAAGACGGCGAAGAACTTGTAGCTGTTGGTGACCCTCTCGCCGGCAAGGCCCACGATAAGGCCACCACTCTCGGTCTGCTCGATGAAGTCGCACGCCAAAAGGTGACGCAGAAGCACGCGGAAGTCGTCGGTCGAGACGCGGTGGAAGGGCGTGAGCGTCAAGACGCGGCTGGCGAGCTGCGGCGGCGTGAGTTCGCCCTCTGAGGCCAGGGTCGCCAGGGTTTGGTGACACAAAAGGCTGTAAGGCAGGCGGTTAAGACGCTGCGGCTCGACCCAGTGCTCTTCTCGGTAAAGTTGGACCAGGGCGATTCCCTGTAGAAGCTCCCAGGGGATTGTCTCGGGTGTGAGAGAGCGAGGCTCGGGTTGTTCTTCTCGCATGACGAACCACATCTCGGGCGGGGCATCTCGCCTGCCGGTGCGGCCCATGCGCTGCAAGAAAGATGACACCGTGAAGGGGGCGTTGAGATGGAAGGCGCGTTCAAGACGGCCGACATCGATGCCTAGCTCGAGGGTGGCGGTGGCGACGATGGCGAGCTCGGAGGCCTCGTCTCGCATGGCTTCCTCGGCGCTTTCGCGAATGGCGGCAGAGAGGTTGCCGTGGTGAATGAGGAAGCGGTCGGGTTCACGATTTGCTTCGCAGAGGGCTCGTAAACAAGTGCAGACGTCTTCGGCTTCTTCGCGCGAGTTGGTAAAGACGAGGGACTTGCAACGGCGCGTATGCTCGAATATATAGGTCATGGCAGGGTCAGCGCCTGAGAGGTCGTCGGGGGCCCACGGAATTGTCTCCATGCTCAAACAGTCCTCTTCGCACGAAGGCGCCACTGGCGCCTTCGGCTCATGCGGAACTGCGCGTGGAGATAATTCCGTGGGCCTGCGGGATTCACTGGGCGATGAAGCGGATATAGGGGAATCGAACGGAACTGCGCGTGGAGACAGTTCCTTGGAGACTCGCGAGGTTACCTCGGTCGAATTCACCACGGCAACACTAACAGGGATAGTGAAATTGGATTGTAGGGAGCCCTCGGTGGCTTGGGGGCCGGATTGGTAGAAGTGCTCCATGGAGAGGCGCCAGGTGCGTGGGGGTTCGGATACCTGGGGAATCAACGTCGCGCGGCCGGTGTTAGCGCTGAGAAAATCGCCGACGCTCTTGGGGTCGCCGATGGTGGCCGAAAGGCCAATGCGGCGAGGGTTGACCTGCGCCATGCGAGAGAGGCGCTCGATCAGGCAGATTGTTTGAAAGCCGCGGTCGGCACGCAAGAGCGAGTGCACCTCGTCGATCACGACGTAGCGCAGGTCGCAAAAGAGGCGCGAGACCATGGCATGCTTGCGCATAAGCAGGGCTTCCAGGGACTCCGGCGTGATTTGCAGGATGCCGCTGGGGTGCTGCAGGAGCTTTGCCTTGTGTGAGGCCGAGACGTCCCCGTGCCAGTGCCAAACCTTGATGTCCGCGCGGCCGCACAGGTCTTCAAGCCGGTAAAACTGGTCGTTGATGAGGGCCTTTGTGGGTCCGATGTAGAGCGCCCCCACAGACGCGGGCGGGTTCTCCCAAAACTCGCTGAGGATGGGGAAGAAAGCGGCTTCGGTCTTGCCCGAGGCGGTGGCGGCACACAGAAGAACGTGGTCCTCTGTGTCAAAGATGGCCTCGCCGGCGGCAATTTGGATGCCTCGCAGGTTTTCCCATTCGTGCTCGTAGATAAAGTCCTGCACAAACGGCGCATAGCGGTCGAAGACAGACATGGCGCGCTAAATCGTGAACTCGGCGAAGGCCGACTCGTCGGCCCCGTTGCCTGCAGAATCGCCTGCGGTCCCGCCGCCGGCAACAACCGCCCCCGTGAAGGCACTGGATTGAAGAAGGTCTTCCACCTTGGCCTGGGGGTTTTGGCACATGATGTCGAGAAGCTCGATGAAGTCGCGAATCACCTCGCGTGGGGTGAGGTGGGTATCAGCGCCCACGCGTCCAAACTCGATTTGCAAGAACCGCACAAGGTCCGGGGTCTCCAGCGTGCGCTCATAGCCAAAGTAACCCGCATGGATATCGGCGAGCTTCTCGATCAAGACCAACAGTTCCTCGTAGGTCAAGGGCTGCAGGTGGATGACCGGGGCCAGCATGTCGGTCATGCCCTCCTGGGCAAAGCGCCCCTGCGTCAGGCGGCTACGAAGGGCCTCGTAGCTATAGACGCCGCGCCTGCGGTCCTCGATGGACTGCGGCGTGCCGCCCATGATGATGCCCAGGTTCTTTGCCTTGCCCTGCAGGGTATCGTTGTACATGGTCAAGATCTTCTCGTAGTTGTACTGACGCGTTACCGAGTTGGGAATCTTGTATAGGTTGACCAGCTCGTCGATCATAACGAGAAGGCCCTTGTAGCCTGCGCCCACCAAAAACGCCGCCAGCAGCTTGATGTAGTCGTACCAGTCGTCGTCGCCGATGATGCACGAGACGCCCAGCTCGACCTTGGCCTCGGTTTTGGTACGGTATTCTCCACGCATCCAGCGCGTCACGGCTGCCTGCGACTCTTCGTCCCCCTCGCGCACGGCGTTGCGATAGCGTCTGAGCATACGGGCAAAGTCAAAGCCGTGGACCATCTCTTCTATGGGGGCCAATTGCGCCGCCATGGCGTTATCATCGTCGCCGATTGCCTGTACCCAACGATTGAGAACTAGGTTCAAGGCACCGCCCTCTGGCCGCGTTTTGGTAGAGAGGTTGCGGATAAGCTCGCGGTAAGTTGCCAAGCCCTGCCCCTGGCCGCCCTGCAGCCTGCGCTCGGGCGAGAGATCGGCGTCTGCCACCACAAAGTCTTTGCCCATGGCATGCGTGCGGATGGTTTGCAAAAGAAAGCTCTTACCTGCGCCGTAGCGGCCCACCAAGAACCTAAAGCTGGCCCCGCCGTCCTCAATCAGGCCAAGATCGGTCAAGAAGGCCTGAATCTCTTTCTCGCGCCCCACGGTGATGTACGGCAGGCCGATGCGCGGCACGACGCCGCCTTTGAGCGAGTTGATGATGACTGCGGCGATCCGCTTGGGAACCTTTTGCGTGAGCTCTGCCATGCGAGTGTCCTTTGTGTCTAGAGTGATTGAGTCGATACTAGCACAAGTGTACGATGGCAGCAAACAGTTGTTCTAATATTTTAGTACGCCTCGAACATCGTCGGCGTAGTCCTCGACCACACTTGGCATGCCGTCATCACCAAACTCCAAAGCGGTGTCTCCGAGCAGGTCAAAGAGCTTCTCGTTAATGGAATCGACCTTGAGGTCCAAATCGCTTGCCGCAGGCGTTTTACCGTCGAGAAGGTCAGCGAGAAGTGCGGCTTCTCGCGCCGTCAAGCCGTAGGGGGGCGCGTCTCGGGCCTCGCCGCTCACCGCCGGTGCCGCCTCTACCTGCACGACCTCCTCCTCAACGGCAAATTCCTCCTCCGCATCCTCGCGCTCCTCGTCTACCAGCAGCGCCTCGCGCGTCGAAGCTGCGGCCGTGCGAATCCCGGCAAGCTTGGACAGGTCGATGTCCACCCGCACGGGCGCCGATGTCTTCTTCCACGCAAGGTAATCGCGTGTCTCGGCATCAATAATCGAAGTAAGATACTTTGGCGCCCCGGCGTCTGTAAAAGCGCAATCCACCCCAAACTCAACGCAAAGCCGCAGGTCAACAGCCCGCATCAACTGCGCAATCTTCTCGAGCTTAGCCCCTGCGTCGTGATAGCAGTTCTTGCTCCAGCGCCCGTTCTTGCATGTATAGCGCGTGGTTGCTGTGACCTGGTACTCTACATCGGCGTGCGCCTGCGCGGGAAAGCAAAACAGCGAACTCGCAAACATGTGGTGGACGGTGGCGTAGCGCTTGCCAAATAAACTTTCGACGTATGCCTGCTCGTGGCTTCCGCGCCACCGCTTTACCAGCCGAGCAAAAACCGCCTGGCAAACAGCCGCGTAATCTTCAATGTGCCCCGCAAAGCAGCTCGACGCGCGCACGCCATAGCTCGACAACCCGCATAAAGCATTCAACAGTTCACGTTGCCCGTCCGGGTCCTTTCCAAACGGATACGGCGCCCGCTTTCGTCCGCCGCCAGCACCCAGGTCAACGTGCCCCTCGGCCGCCGCCAGCACCTCGATGGCCGCGTCATGCTCGCCCCCGGCATAAGCCGCTGCCAGGCGTGGATCCAACCCGTGCCATGCCGCATAATCCACCAGCCACGTGGTGACATAGCGGTCCAACTCGTGATTCACCAACTGCCACTTTTGCCAAAAGCCCTCGATATCGCGAAAGCCCTTCTCGCCGGGCACGGTCCCTATACCGTTTAGCAGCTCGTACACGTAGACAAAGGCAAACGCCGGGCAGGTGGGGGCCACCTCGCCCTCTCTCACGTGTGTACGCCAGGTAAAATAGCCCCTGAGCTGCCGGTCGTTCATCGAACGGTACGAGGGAAAGTAGTGGTAGTACTCCCCGTGGTAGGGGCAGTTATCGGCAAAATCCTCCATCAGGCGGGCCTGCTCGACAAAAAGGTGGGTGTCCGACCACATAACGGTATCGGGCCGGTGCTGCAGCTCGCGCATCTGACGGATCTTCTGGGGCAGGTACGACGACATCTGCGAGGCTCGGCGAATGATCGGCTCGTCTTCATAGACCTTCGACCCCGCGCTCGACTGCATCGAGACGATTCGCGGGTTGTCCAGAATCTGCTGGAGCAGCTGGTCTATCTTGTCTTTATTTGAACTCAAACCGTGCGACCTGCCCAGAAAAGCATCACCATTTTGACCACAATCGTAGCAACAGCGGGCACAGGATATGGCGACTCCCTGATCTTGCTACATTACAAAAGCGCAGATAGCGGCCACGACCACCGAGGGCAGCATGTTGGCCGGCTTGAAGGTGCGCGGCCAAATGAGATTGACGCCCACGCAAAAAATGAGCATCGAGCCAACCAGTGACAGATTTGCCAATGCCGCCGTGGTCATGATGGGGGAGAGAAAGGTTGCCAACAGCGTGACGCTGCCCTGCAGAACGCCCACGGGCAACGCGGAGAAGATCGCGCCCTTGCCCATAGAGGCTGCCATCGCGCAGACGATGATCGCGTCAAGGGCGCCCTTGAGCACCAAGGTTGAGTGGTCGCCCACCAGCCCGTCCTGGATCGACCCCACAATAGCCATTGCCCCGATCGAGACGGTAAGCGACGCCGTGACAAAGGCGTCGATAAACGAGGTGTCCTTTGAGCTGCCGGTCGTCTCTTTAAGCCATGCCCCCAAGCTTTCGAACTTGCCGTCCAGGTCAAGAAGCTCGCCCGCAACGGTGCCCAGCGCCAAAGAAATGACCATCATCATGGTTCCGCCGCTGCTCAAGGCGGCCGTTCCGTCTGCAGCCACCGAAACACTAAGCATCTTCTCCAATGTGCCGGCGACGCCCACAAAGATGACGGCCACGCCGCACGAGCGCAAAAGCGCGTCCTGCAGGCTTTGCGTGATAAGGCTGCGGCCTAAAAGCCCAATCAGGCCTCCAGCGATGATGCAGCCAACGTTGATGATTGTGCCGAGACCCGCCACGTGTGTTGCCTCCCCAGTTAGCGCAGGTTATCGTAGGCAGAAAGTCAGGCGCGCCGCGAAGGAGGTTGCAGACAGATGGTATTTGGCCCCGACCTCCATATTGCCCGCGGATGGCCGCCGACCCTGGTCTACAACGTCAAAGATAGCGCGGGCCGCACGGTGCGGGTCCTGCG
>CAVEMP010000119.1:7000-16856 GCA_963616835.1 uncultured Oscillospiraceae bacterium
ACCCTGGCCGCAAACGTCGTTACCCCCGGCGGCGATGCGAGCTTCCTCATGCGCTTCCAAACCGCGCTCGAAACCGCATTTGCCCAGGTAGAGCTTGTGTGCTGTGCCGACGACGAGTGGTCGGCCGACGACAACTTCCTTTTGGTTGCTAAGACCCCGCGCGCCTAAGTTCTTCTCGCCGTCGCAAAATCTAAGCGCGTATTACTAAGGTTTTCTCATTCAAGCGAATAATGTTTGCTCACTCGGGTAAAGTCATGTCTGTTGGACATCGCGTTTTGAAAGGACCCCCTATGCGCAAATTCAAGACAGAGAGCAAGAAGCTTCTGGACCTCATGATCAACTCGATCTACACCAACCGCGAGATTTTCCTTCGCGAGCTTATCTCCAACGCCTCCGACGCCATCGACAAGCTCTACCTTAAGAGCTTGACCGACGCGTCTGCACAGGTAGACCAAGCAAACCTTGCCATCACCCTGTCGTATGACAAGGAAGCGCGCATGCTTACCGTGTCCGATAACGGCATTGGCATGACGGCCGAGGAGCTTGAGAAGAATCTGGGCACCATTGCCCACTCTGGCTCGGAGGAGTTCAAGGAGCAAAACGCCGAGGCCCAGGGCGACGCCGTGGACATCATCGGCCGTTTTGGCGTGGGCTTCTACTCTGCCTTTATGGTGGCCAAGGAGGTCAGCGTCGTGTCGCGCGCCTTTGGCAGCGACGAGTGCAACCGCTGGACGTCCGACGGCGTTGAGGGCTACACCATCGAGGCCGTCTCGCCCGACGACCCGGCGTACCGCGAGACCTGCGGCTCCGACATCATCATGACCTTGAAGGACAACACCGACGACGCCAGCTACGACGAGTACACGTCGGAGTACACCTTGAAGGACCTGGTCAAGCGCTACAGCAACTATGTGCGCTACCCCGTCCAGATGATGGTCACCAAGTCCCGCCAAAAGGAGAAGCCCGAGGATGCCGGTGACGACTACAAGCCCGAATGGGAGGAATACGAGGAGCTTGAGACGCTTAACTCCATGACCCCCATTTGGAAGAAGCGCGGCACCGACGTCGAGCAGTCCGAGTACGACGAGTTCTATAAGTCCACCTTCCACGACTGGGAGGCGCCCGCCCGAACCTTTACCCTGCACGCCGAGGGCAGCCTTGAGTACGACGCGCTGCTGTTCATCCCGTCGCGCGCCCCGTTTGACCTCTACAGCCGCGACTACGAGAAGGGCCTTGAGCTCTACAGCTCCAACGTCCTTATCATGGAGAAGTGCGCCGACCTGGTGCCCGACTACTACAACTTTGTGCGCGGCGTTGTCGACTCGGCCGACGTCACGTTGAACATCTCGCGCGAGACCCTGCAGCAGAACCGCCAGCTGCAGGTGATGGGTCGTCGCATCGAGAAGAAGATCACCTCTGAGCTCGAGTCCATGCGCGACAATGACCGCGAGGCCTACGTTAAGTTCTTCGACAACTTTGGCCGCGGCCTTAAGTACGGCATCTACTCGAGCTACGGCATGAAGAAAGACGAGCTTGGCGGCCTGCTTTTGTTCTGGAGCGCCCGCGACGAGAAGTTCGTCACCCTGCAGGAGTACGCCGAGGCCATGCCTGCCGACCAGAAGGCCATCTACTACGCCGCCGGCGACGACCGTGACCGCCTGGCCAAGATGCCTGTGGTGAAGGCCGTCCTGGCCAAGGGCTACGACGTGCTTCTTTGCACCGCCGACGTCGACGAGTTCTGCTTCCAGGCCATGCGCGACTTCACGGCCAAGGGTCTGCCTAAGGTCTACGCCGACGACGAGGCCGCCGAGGCTGCCGCCAAGGCCGTCGAGGACGGCGCCGAGCCCGAGACCGAAGACCGTACCTTCGAGCTCAAGAACGTCTCGGGCGCCGACCTTGATCTGGCGACCGAGGAGGAGAAGAAGTGCGCCGAGGAGACTGGTAAAGCAAACGAGGACCTGCTCAGCGGCCTTAAGGACGCGCTTGGCGGCGCCGTTACCAAGGTCTGCGTCTCTTCTCGCCTGACCGCGGCCGACGATGCTCCCAGCTGCGTGAGCGCCGAGGGTCCGGTGTCGCTCGAGATGGAGAAGGTGCTTAACGCCGGCCCCTCGTCCGAGGACGTCAAGAGCCAGCGCGTGCTTGAGATCAACGCCGCCCACCCGGTGTTTGCCAAGCTCCAGGCTGCTCAGGAGGCGGGCGACAAGGAGAAGCTGGCCCTGTACGGCTCGCTTCTGTACGATCAGGCGCTTCTTACCGAGGGCCTGCCCGTGGCCGACCCCGTGGCCTTTGCCCAGAACGTCTGTAAGCTGATGTAACGCGCAGACCGCAGTCCCATCCCGCACCCCTAAGGCGCCCCTTGTCGACATTTTGCCGCCAAGGGGCGCCTTTCTTGCTGCTGCAGACGCCTGGCACGTGCCTCGAGTGGCCTTTTCCATTTTAAACTTGAAGGTACCGAGTACACCGCCTTCTTGGCACCTTTACTACCTGGGCAAATGCAATTGGTGGTCTCTTTGCTACTAGGGTATCTCAGATTTAAAATGGAAAAGGTCGCTCGGAGTTTCGCATGGCCTTTTGGCACCAGGGGGTATCTGCCTATGACGTACAATATGGGGCGTCTAGCAGCGCATTGGCCCGCTCTTTGGGCTACAAAGGGGAGAGGAAACAGGACATGAGAAGAATTTTCCAGCAGATGCTGGCTACCGCAGCACTTGTTGTTGCTGCGACCTGCGCTTTTGCTGCACCGGCCGCAGCTTGCACGGCAGTCTATGTTGGCGCGGATGCCAGCACCGACGGCACAACCATCATGGCCAAGTCCAACGACTGCCAGGCGGTTTGGGGCAATTACATCGAGGTCACCGAGCGCGTCGATAACCAGCCCGGCCGCACGATGCCCGTAGACAATGAAAAGACGGTGCTGGCCGAGCTACCCGCAACCACCTATCGCTACACCTCGACCCCCTTCATGGACGGCAGCGTCGACGATAGCGGCTTGGGCCACGACGCCACGGTTTGTGCCAACGAGAAGGGCGTCTCGATGCTCATGTCCATCACCGCGTTCTCTAACGAGCAAGCGCTCGCGGCAGACCCCCTGATCGAGCACGGCCTGACCGAGTTTACCGCTGTTGACCTCGTGACCTGCCAAAGCGCCACCGCGCGCGAGGCGGTCGAGGTCCTTTGCGGCCTCATCGACCGCTACGGCAGCAGTGAGGTCAACATTGCCCTTATTGCCGACCAGCAGGAAGCCTGGTACGTCGAGATGTACGGTGGTCACCAGTACGCCGCCGTCAAGCTGCCCACCAACATGGTGGCCGCCTTTGGCAACGAGTTCTCGCTGCGCTACCTCAAGGATTACGAGGACAGCATCGTTTCGCCTGGCCTTGAGTCCCTGCCCACTGAGAAGGGCTATGCCGTTCGCGACGAGGCCGGCAACCTGGACCTTCTCGCCACCTACTCGGGCAGCTCGGTCGTGACCGACTACTCGCACCGCCGCACGTGGATCGCGCACAAGATTCTGGCCCCCTCCGCCTACGGCGACTACAGCGAGCAGGACATTTATCCTTTGTGCTTCAAGGCAGACGAGAAGGTCTCGATTGAGGACGTCTTTAGCATCATGCGCAACCGCTTTGAGGGCACCGAGTACAGCCCGGACGAGACGGGCCGCACCGACATCCGCGTCATCGGCACCGACACGGCCTTGAGCGTCCACGCCGTGCAGACCTACCCCAACCTGCCGTCCGATATTGCCTGCGTGACCTGGGAGTGCACGGGGCCGTGCGTCTACGGCGCCTTTGTCCCGGTCTCCAACGGTGCCCTTAGCGTGAGCGAGGCGTACAGCCGCAACCAGGGAGTCGATCAGTTTGGCGTCTTTGACACGGCCAACTACCCCTACTACCGCATCAAGGCGCTCAACACCCTCTGCGTTGAGAAGGACTCCTACAAGGTCTACGGCCAGCCGGTTCGCGAGTACTGGGCACGCGCCGAGAAGGGCATGGCCGCAGGTATGGCCGAGGTTCTGACGCGCGCCGCGGCTCTTGGCGATACGGACGCCGCTCGCAGCTATGTCACGGATTACTGCAACTCGATGCAGGAGCGGGTCTTCAGTGATGCCGGGCAGCTGCTCAATGACGTCATGTGGTACAAGGGCTACAACAGCAACACCTTGAAGAACGGCCGCAACCCCGAGACCGGGCAGGTGATCGACGAGCTCAAGGCCATCGACCCGATGAAGTTGACGCTTGACGCATCCGCATACGACGCCGTGCCCGACGTCCCCAAGGTGGCTTCGTCGTCCGCGGCCTCGGGCGAGGCGCAGACCAGCGGTCAGACGACCGAGACCCCTGCGGTGGTTGCCGTCTGCGCCGTCCTCATCGTGGCTGCGGTCGCGGCGTTCGCAGCAATTCGTCGCCGTCGCAAGGCGGAATAGCCCGGCGGCCCCGAGCGCCTGCCGCTGGCCGAGTCGCCCCGTCTTGCCGCGCCCTTCTCGCCGACAAATCGCTAGCATAGAAAGACACAGCAAAAACCGTCGCGTCTGGGGGAAACATGGTCAACACGCTGGTGCTTGTTCGCCACGGGGACGTGGAGAGCACGTCCGAGACGGGCTTTGATGCCGACCGCAGGCTCACGCCGGCCGGCATCCGCGCCCTAGAGATCGCCTATCCGCGCACTTTCAAGCTCTTGGGCGAGGACCCCGAGGTCAGCATTTGGTGCAGCCCCGCGACCCGCGCCCTGCAGACAGCAGGCGTCGTGGCCGAGGCCGTGGACGCCTGCGGCATCGACGTTCACCAGTGCCTTTACGACCAAGACCTGGCCGCGTTTCTGGCCGACCTCAAGGCCGCCCAGGTAGAGACCGATACGCTGGTGATCGTGGGCCACGCCCCCTTTATGGACATCGTGGCGCACCACTTCTGCGGCTCTCAACTGCAGTTCAACAAAGGCGCGGTTATGGCCATCGCGTTGCCCGACGGCCCCGAGGCCGCGGGCAAGCTTGGCTGGTACGTGGCCGGCCCCGATGCTTGCGCCTGGGACGCTATGGCCGAGGTCGACGCCCAGGTCGAGCTCATGGCCGCCGAGCTGGCCGACGCCTGCGACGAGTTTCTCGCCAACCCCACCGACGTCGAGGCCCTGCGCGCGTTTCGCGTGAGCTTGCGCCGCCTGCGGTCGCTCTTCCTCTTTATTGCCCCCTGGCAGTCCAAGAAGCAGGGTCGCCGCGACGCTGACGACCTGCGCGCGCTGTTGGACGCCACCTCGCCGCTGCGCGAGATCGACATTTTGTCCGACTCGGTTGACGGCCTGGTAGAGGCCGGCGAGCTGGGCGAGAACTGCCTGCTTCCCATGGCCTGTGCCAAGGAGCGCCAGCTTGAGCTCGAGGGCGTCTTGAGCCTCATGAAGAAACGCCACGTCAAGCGCCGCCTGCACAACCTGGCAGACGAGGTGCCCTCGGTCAAATGGAAGAGCCGCGTGCTTAAGGCGGGTCTTTCCACGGCCGACCTGCAGGCCCATTTTGACGACGAGCTGGCCGCGCTGGACAACGAGCTCTTTGGCCTTGACCTGCACGACCCCCAGGCTGTCCACGACGTGCGCCGCAACGCCAAAGAGATGCACTTTGTGGCCCGCTGCCTGGCGGCCGTTTTGGGAGAAGACCGCGCCCAGGCAAGCGAGATGACCAACAGCATCCAGGGCGAACTGGGCGCGCTTGGCGATGCCTACCGCAACGAGCGCCTGGCCAACTACTACGCGGGTAGCCCGCGCTTCCGCGGAGTCCGTGCCGACCTGGGCGTCGTTGCCCGCGACCAGTCCGAGGTGGCAAGTGCGATCCTGGCGGGCTCGAACTTTACCGACGGCCTGCGCGGCGCAGAGTAGGGTAGACTTGGCAGGGGCGGCCTCGCGCCGCCCCTTTTTTCGTTTGATTCAACGTTTGATATAAAGGAGAAGATCCGTGGCCGACTCTTCTAACTACCGTATCGAGCACGACTCCATGGGCGAGATGCGCGTTCCCGCCAACGCCTTGTGGGGTGCCCAGACCCAGCGCAGCCACGAGAACTTCCCCATTGGCGGGCAGACCATGCCGCCCGAGGTCATCCGCGCCTTCGCGACCCTAAAGAAGGCCGCAGCACTTGCTAACTGCCGCTTGGGCCGCATGGACCAGGCCTCGGCAGATATGCTGGCCCAGGCGGCAGACGAGGTCTTGGCTGGCAAGCTCGACGCCAACTTCCCGCTGGTCGTGTGGCAGACGGGGTCGGGCACGCAGTCAAACATGAACATGAACGAGGTACTGGCCAATCGCGGTAACCAGATCGCAGCCGAGAAGGGCGTCGAGCTGCCGTGGCCTTTGCACCCTAACGACTCGGCCAATATGAGCCAGAGCTCCAACGACACCTTCCCCACGGCGATGCACATCGCGGCGGCCGTCGCGCTCACGCAGCGCGTGCTGCCCGCAGTAAAGCAGCTCGCGGCCACTTTTGCCCGCCTTGAGGAAGAAAACGTCGGCGTGGTCAAGAGCGGCCGCACCCACCTGCAAGACGCGGTGCCTATCTCGTTTGCACAAGAGATTAGCGGTTGGCGTGGCCTTCTTGAGGGCGCCGCCGAGGAAATCCAGGCCAGCTTGCCCGGCTTGTATCGCCTGGCCTTGGGCGGCACGGCCGTGGGAACGGGCCTTAACGCCCCCGCTGGCTTCGACGTGGCCGTGGCCGAGGAAATCGCGTCCCTGACCGGCCTGCCGTTTGTCACCGACCCCAACAAGTTCCGCGCGCTTTCTGGAAAGGACGCCGTTGTCTTTGCCCATGGCGCTTTGAAGGCCCTTGCCGCCAACATGATGAAGATCGCCAACGACGTGCGCTGGCTGGCAAGCGGCCCGCGCCTGGGCCTGGGCGAGATTACCATCCCCGCCAACGAGCCCGGCAGCTCAATCATGCCCGGCAAGGTCAACCCCACGCAGTGCGAGGCCGTCACGATGGTGGCCGTGCAGGTCATGGGCAACGACGCCACGATCGGCTTTGCCGCCAGCCAGGGCAACTTCGAGCTCAACGTCTTCATGCCCGTGATTGCCTACAACTTCCTGCAGTCGGCCGATCTTCTCGCCGACGCGATTTTGTCCTTTGACGAGAGATGCGCAAGCGGAATTAAGGCCAACCGAGACAAGATGGACGCCAACCTACACAATTCATTGATGCTGGTCACGGCCTTGAACCCCTACATTGGCTACGAGAACGCGGCCAAGGTCGCCAAAAAGGCCTACGCCGAGGGCACGAGCCTGCGCGACGCCTGCGTTGACCTTGGCTTCTTGACGCCCGAGCGCTTTGACGAGGTCTTCCACCCCGAGCAGATGGTGTAATCGCCAATGTAAAGACCAAAAATAGGCCGTCCGACTTATGTGCCGGACGGCCTTATTGGTGCCTGAATGCTCAAAGTGGCTTAGTCTTAGCCCTCGACCTCAAGAAGCTCGATGTTGAAGTTGAGGTCCTTGCCAGCCAGCTCGTGGTTGGCGTCCATGACAACCTGGCCGTTGCCAATGGCGACCACAGTCGCGGCCACGGGCATGCCGTTGGGGGCCTGCAGGTAGAGCTTGTCGCCCTCAGAGAGCTGGTCGAGGTTGGGGACCTTGTCGGCGGGGAAGGTGACGATAAGGTCGTCGCGCTTCTCGCCGTAGGCCTCGGCGGCGGGGATGTGGACGTCGATGACCTGGCCCACCTCCATGTCCTTGACGGCCACGTCGAAGCCCTTGATCATCTGGCCGGCCATGCAGGTGAACTCCAGCGGCTGGTCACGGTCGCGGCTGGAATCAAACTTCGAACCATCGTCAAGCGTGCCGACGTAGTGGACCTTGACCTTTTTACCCTCGTTGCTCATTTATGCTCCTTATTTTGGATGCAGCCGCGCCGGTGCGCGGGCGTTATGCACGGCGCAACAGTATATCAAAGCTGCGCAAAGGTGCTTTTGTGGGCTGCGGCCTGTGCGGCCAAGATGCTGTTTTAGCGGGGCGTGCGGCCCTTGGGGTACCATAAAAGAGTTACCCCTGGTTGTTGCTTTAGCGCAGATACGGAGAAACACAATATGATGGATAAACGGCTTCTTGGGCTGGTCCCAGAGGCGATGCGCCACGTGGCTCTTACGGTGGCGTGGCAGTGGGTGGGCCTTGTTGGCAACGTCTGCATGGTCTGGGTCATTGCCCGGGCGCTCGCGGCCCTGCTCACGGGCGCCCTTTTGGGCGCTCACCTGCTGTGGGTCTTAGCGATCGGCATCGTGGCCCGCGTGGTCTCGGTGTGCCTGGCCGCCCGCGAGAGTTTTGTCGCCTCGCAAGACGTCAAGCGCACCCTGCGCCGCCGCATCTTCGAGAAGCTGCTGGCCCTAGGCCCCAACTACACCGAGCAGGTCCCCACGGCCGAGGTCGTCCAGCTCTCTGTCGAGGGCTGCGAGCAGCTTGAGACCTACTTTGGCCAGTACCTGCCGCAGTTGTTCTACTCGGTTCTGGCCCCGGTGACCCTGTTCTTTGTGGTGGCCCCCATTAGCCTGCCCGCGGCGATCGTTCTTCTCGTCTGCGTACCCTTGATTCCCATCGTGATTATGGCGGTTCAAAAGGTGGCCAAGCGCATCCTGGGTACGTACTGGGACCAGTATGCCAATCTGGGTGACTCGTTCTTGGAGAACCTCCAGGGCCTCACGACTCTCAAGATCTACCAGGCCGACGAGGCCCGCCACCAGGCCATGAACAAAGAGGCTGAGCACTTTCGCGTGGTGACGATGAAGGTCTTGTCCATGCAGCTCAACTCCATCATCGTGATGGATATTGTGGCCTTGGGAGGTGCCGTGGCCGGCATGGCAGTGGCCCTGTTTGCCACGGCCGCGGGCGCGATCGACCTGTTTGGCTGCCTTTTTATCATCCTGGTCTCGGCCGATTTCTTCTTGCCTATGCGCCAGCTGGGGTCGTTTTTCCACGTGGCAATGAACGGTATTGCTGCCAGCGAGAAGATCTTCAACCTGCTGGCCTTGCCCGAGCCGCCCGCGCGCTCGGTCATGCCCTGCGCGGGCGATCACTTTGCCCTGCGCAACGTCTCGTTTGGCTACACGGCAGATCGCCTGGTTTTGAACAAGGTCGAGATGGACATCCCGTCGTGCGGCATGACGGCCATCGTGGGCGAGTCGGGCAGCGGCAAGTCCACGATCGCGGGGCTGCTTGCGGGCCGCTGGCCGGTGACATCGGGCAAGCTGCTGCTTGGCGGCAAGGACCTGGACACCGTGAACCGCGCGGCGCTCTCGCGCTACGTGACCACGGTGGGCCTGGGGGCGCACCTGTTTGCGGGGACCGTGAGGGACAACCTTTTGATGGCCGCGCCCGACGCCCGCGACGAAGACCTGTGGGGCGCCCTTGAGCTGGCCAATCTTGCCGACTTCCTGCGCGAGCAGGACGGTCTGGATACCCAGCTTACCGAGGGTGCACAGAATCTCTCGGGCGGTCAGCGCCAGCGCCTGGCCCTGGCTCGCGCGACTCTGCGCAACAGCCCGCTCTACATCTTTGACGAAGCCACGAGCAACATCGACGTCGAATCCGAGGAAGCCGTCATGGCGGCGATTTATCGCCTGGCGCGCACCCACGCCGTCGTTTTGATCAGCCACCGCCTGGCAAACGCCGTGGACGCCACGCGCATCTACGTGCTGGACCACGGCAGCGTGGCGGGCGTTGGCACCCACGCCGAGCTGCTGGATTCCTGCGAGACGTACCGCGAGCTGTGGGAGACGCAGGCCGCGCTTGAGTCGTACGCGGCAGGGGAGAAGGCCGTGGAGGGCGAGACGGGCGACGCGGGGGAGAAGGACGACGCGGTCGAGACGCCTGCCGACGGCGAGGCCCCCGCAACCGTGGAGA
>CAVEMP010000119.1:17138-23760 GCA_963616835.1 uncultured Oscillospiraceae bacterium
CGCGGCGTGCTGCACTACATCGAGCAGCGCTGCAACCACTACATCGCTTTTCGCCTGCTGGCCCACATCCGCGACCTGGTCTTCTCGGCACTTCGTCGTCTGTGCCCGGCAAAGCTCGCCGGTGCCGACCGCGGCAGCCTTATCTCGACGCTGACGTCTGACGTCGAACTTCTTGAGGTCTTTTATGCCCACACGATCAGCCCCATCTGCATCGCCGTGGCAATGGCGGCCATCATGGCGGCTTTTCTCGGCAACATCCACGTCTACCTGGTCTTGGTTGCCCTGGCAAGCTATGCGCTGGTGGGCATCGTGGTGCCCGTCTTGATTTCGCGCGCCTCGGGATCTCGCGGCCGCGCCTCGCGCGACCAGGCGGCCGATCTTTCGAGCTTTGTCCTTGAGGGCCTGCGCGGCCTGGCCCAGATTCTGCAGTACGGCGCCGGTCCCGCCCGCCTGGCCGAACTTGACCGTAAGAGCCGTGCGCTGGTAGAGACCCAGCGCGAGCTGCGCGTATCTGCCGCTCAGGGCCAGGCGGCCACTACGGGCGCCATCATGGTGCTGTCGTGCCTGCAGATGCTTCTGGGTATTCACCTGGTCACTTTGGGAGCCGTCACAGCCGAGGGCGCGGTCTTGGCAACTGTGGCTACCTTTAGCTCGTTTGGCCCCTTTGTGGCCCTGGCCAACCTTGGCTCTACCCTGCAGCCCACCTTGGCCGCAGGTGACCGCGTGCTGGACATCTTGGACGAGAAGCCCCAGGTAGAGGAGGTGCCCGCCAATGACGAGCCCGCCTGTGACTTTACTGGCATCGCCGCCGAGGGCGTCTCTTTCTCATACGGTGCCGAGAAGATCTTGGACGACGTGAGCGTCGAGGTCCACCCCGGCCAGATTGTGGCTGTCCAGGGCCGCTCGGGCTCGGGCAAGTCCACCCTGTGCCGCCTGCTCATGCGCTTTTGGGATGTTGACCAGGGACGCGTTGCCCTGAGCGGCACCGACGTGCGTGAGGTCCCCACGGCCACCCTGCGCGACACCGAGGCCTTTGTCGAGCAGGAAACCCATCTCTTCCACGACAGTATTCGCGACAACCTGCGCATCGCCAAGCCCGATGCCACCGACGCTGAGCTTGAGGCCGCCTGTCGCGCCGCCAGCATCCACGACTTCATCGAGGCCCTGCCCCAGGGCTACGACACCATGGTGGGCGAGCTGGGCGACACCCTAAGCGGCGGCGAGCGCCAGCGCTTGGGCCTTGCCCGCGCGTTTCTCCACGACTCGCCGCTGTTGCTCTTGGACGAGCCCACAAGCAACCTTGACTCCCTCAACGAGGGCCAGGTCCTGCGCGCCTTGGATGAGCAGCGGGGCAAGCGGGCCGTGGTCCTTATCAGCCACCGTCCCTCGACCGTGGCCATTGCCGATAAAACCTATTCGATGGACTCGGGCCGCGTGAGCTAGCGGCCGCGCCTGGTGTCCAGCAAAGGAAACCCCAATGACCAAAAAGTTAAACGAAGCCCAGGTAGAGGCCAAGCGCACCCGCGAGCGCGAGGTTGTCACCCAGATGATCGCCGTCTACTGCCGCGGCAACCACAACACGTCGCGCGGCCAGCTGTGCGACGAGTGCGCCGCCCTTACTCAGTACGCGGCTACGCGCATTTCTCGCTGTCCCTTTATGGCCACCAAGACCTTTTGCTCGCAGTGCAAGGTGCATTGTTACGCGCCCGCGCAAAGGCAGGCCATCAAGGACGTCATGCGTTATGCTGGTCCCAGGATGCTTCTTAAGCACCCGGCCATGACCATTCATCACGGCATCGATACCCTGCGCGCTAAGCGCGCCCAAGAGAAGGCGAATTAACGTGAGCTGCGGCGAGGCTAGCAAACTAACCGCTAACGACCAGGGGTTTGTTGGCGTATTTGACTCTGGCGTGGGCGGAATCAGCGTCCTAAAGTCCCTTGTGGCCGAGCTTCCGCATGAAAACTTCAACTACTTTGGAGACTCGGCCAACGCCCCCTACGGCGAGAAGACCACCGATGAGGTCCTGGGGCTCTCCCGCGCAATCGTCGACCGCTTTGTGGCTAACGGCGCCAAGGCCGTGGTCATTGCCTGCAACACCGCGACTTCGGCAGCTGCCCCGGCTTTGCGCAATCAGTACCCTGACCTGCCCATCATTGGCATCGAGCCTGCCCTGAAGCCCGCAACTGAGGCTCCCGACCACGGTCGCATCCTTGTGATGGCGACCGATATCACCCTGCGTCTGGATAAGTACCAAGACCTGGCCCGCACCTATGGTCGCGACTGCGAGGTCATCTCGGTACCGTGCCCTGGCCTGGCTGCACGTCTGGAGCACGGCGATTGCGACGCCGCCGACGTGCGTGAGATGATTCGCGGCTTCGTTGGCTATTACGCGGGAACCGTGAGCTCTGTTGTTCTGGGCTGCACACACTACCCCTTTGTTCGCGGACTAATTGACGAGGTCCTGGGTGGGGGAGTGCGCTTCTTCGACGGCGGTCCCGGCACCGCCCGACAGCTGCGCAAACGTTTGACCGAGCAAGGTCTTCTCGCCGCCGAGGGACAGGCTGGCCAGGTGACCTTTGCCTCTAGCAAGGACGACCCCGCCGAACTCGACCTCTACCGCGAGTTCTTCTCCCGCGACCTCTAGCGCAACGTAAAACACGATATTGGGAAGCCGACTTCCTATTTAATGGGTTGGAGCGTTTTTGCAGTTGCAAAACCGCAGGTCGGCAAAAGCTGTTTTTGTCGTGGGTCGCTAAAATCGAGCTTTGGCTTCCCAATATCGTATTTTTTGTTCAGCCACGACCTCCAAGCATCGCTACACACAAGAAAAACCGCCGCGCCCGGTAAGGACGCAGCGGCATGTTTGCGCAGGTAGGTCGCCTTGACGGACAACTTAGACCCTGGGTGTTCCCCAGAAGAACAGAGCAACGGTGCCGGGGCCGGTGTGGCAGCCAATGGTGGCGCCAATGTCAAAGATGCGAACAGGCCCGTTGAGGTGGTAGAACTCGGCCTCAACGCGGTTGGCGACCTCGCGGGCGTCCTCGATGCACTCGGACTGGCTGATGAAGCACTTGCCGTTGTAGTTGCGCCCGCCGGCGGCCAGCTCCTCCATCTTTTGCAGGTCACGCTCGATGGCACGGCTCTTGGTGCGGATCTTCTCCTTGACGGCCAGGCTGCCGTCGGGCTCGACGTCCATTATGGGGCAGATCTTAAGCAGGCCGCCTACCAGGCCTGCTGCCTTAGAGATGCGTCCGCCGCGGATAAAGAAGGTGAGGTCGGTAGAGAAGAACCAGTGCTGGACCTCAAGCTTGTGCGCGTTTGCCCAGGCGGCAAGCTCGTTTGCGCCCATGCCAGAGTCGCGCAGGTCTGCCAGACGGTCCATTAACAGGCCGTAGCCCGCGCTTGCGCACAGCGAGTCGACCACGATGACCTTGTTGTTGGGGTACTTCTCGGCCAGCTGCTGCGCGGCGGCGCACGCCGAGTTGTACGTGCCCGAGATACCCGAGCTCAGGCAGACGTGCAGCACGTCCTTGCCGTCCTCAAGATATTGCGAGAAGTGCTCGACGTATTCGCCCACGCTTACCTGCGAGGTAGTGGCGTTGGCGCCGGCAAGCATCTTGGCGTAAAGCTGAGCTGGGGTGTTGGTCTTGCCAAAGTCGTCCTTTAGGGTGACGCCGTCCAGCTGGTAGTTGAAGCAGACATAGACGATGCCGCGCTCATCGAGCATCTGCTGCGTGACATCGGCGGTCGAACAACAGCTCAAAACATAGTCCGACATAGAGATCTCCTCTCGTTTACATAAGGAAAGATAATAACTCAGGCATGTGAATTGCCTTAACATGACCGCACGTCCTATGGTTTGCTACCGTTCGCCGTGTGATGGTTGCAAGTTGACGCGCCAAGTGAATCAAATCCTGCTCAATATCAATCAAGCCAGCTCGTGGCTGGCTTGAAAGGTGCGCTTTATGTACCTAACAAAGTAACAAGGCGTAAAACTTGGGCCCGCAAAAGATGCGCTAGGCCAAGGCGGCGGCCAGCTCGATCAGCTCAAGGCGCTCGCAGATGGCGGCCTCGGCCTCGTAGGGGTCAAAGATGTTGGCGACCGCGGTTTCCATGGGGCAGGGGCCGTCGCCCGTGCGGTTTAAGATGCCCTGGACCAGGTTGTCGTAGCCCACGGCAACGGCGTTAGAGACAAGTACGGCGCGGGCGGCCTCGTTCATCACGGGCGCGAAGACGGCCGCGGGGCCCAGCATGGCATAAAGAAGAGCCGCGGCCTTGCCCACGACCTTATCAGCAACGGAGTAACCTGCAAGGCTCTTGCCCTCGGCGATCCACTTGAGCAGGGGCTTCACGCCCGGCTCGTAGCTCACCAGCATGTCGTCTTTGCAGACGGCGACGCACGTGGCGCCCTTGGTCGCAAAAAGAATGGCGCGCGCAAGCTCAAGGTCGTTCTCGACAGAGGCGCCGATGCCCTTCATCACCATTTGCATGCAAGTCTCCTTACGCAGGTAAACAACTTTGTTTGCGAGAAGAACGTACCATGTGGGAACGTTTCCGCAAAGTCGCCCGCAGCGCATGAATCACTTAGAATATCCAATAAGCACGCAACGGTATGCAAAAAAAGAAGGCGGCCTTCCCACGTGGAGAAGACCGCCTTGGGGTCAGGCTATGTTGCCGCGGCTACAGGCCCATCTCAGCCTTGAGCTTGGCCAGCGCGTCGTCGACGGACGCGTCGTTGCTGGCCTGGGCGTACTTGGCCTCGAGCGCCGCCACCTCGTCGACGGGCTTCTCGTTGAGCTCGGCCTTGGCCTCGGCGGTATCAAGCTGCTTGTCGACCTTGGCCTCCATGCGGTTGAAGGCATCGATCGCACCCGCGGCCGCGTCCGAGCCGCTGGCAAAGTCGCTCACCATACTCTGAGTCTTGGCCACGGCGGCCTTGGCCTTGATGGTCTCGCGGCGGCGCTTGAGCTCCTCGATGTCGCTCACCAGCTTGTCGTGCATAGTGCGCATCTTCTGGGCGTTGGCACCGGCGGCGTCTGCCGCCTTCTTGAGCTCGGCGCCGGTGGCGTCAAGCTGCTGCTTCTTGGCAAGGAAGGTGCGCGCATCGTCCTCGTTGCCGGCAGTCAGGGCCTTCTTGGCCAAGTCCTCCATGCGCGCGGACTCTTTGGCGTTGTCTTCGACCAGGCGCTGGCAGCGTTTCTCCTCGGCCATGACACCGGCGGTTTCTTCTTTGACCTTGGCCAGGCTGTCGCCCAGGTCAACAAGATACTGGTCAACCATCTTTGCTGGGTCCTCGGCCTTCTCAAGAAGCTCGTTGATGTTTGCCTTAACGATGGTGGTAAAACGGTCCAGGATGCCCATGATGTGTCCTTTCTAAAGACGGGCTGGTAAATCCGTGCTTACCGGCAAAGGGCCGGTTGAAACCTAATGTGGTGCGCTGGCGAGAAGCCCTGCAGCGAGAAGGGCGCCCCGCGCTACTCGTCCTTCGACTCGTCCTTCGACTCGTACTTCGAAGCCAGGTCCTCGACGTTTTTGTCGCTGGCCTTATCCGCCGCGTCGCTAAACTTCTCGAGCGGCGTGTTTAAGATCTCGTCGGCGCGTTTCTTGGTGGCCTCGGCCTTCTCCTTGCGGCTCTTGCGCACGAGGTAGACCGCGCCCCCAGCCACGCCAACGCCTACGATGACCAGGCCAACGGTGCCTATGGTGTCGCTCTTCTTCTTGGCCTCGGCTTGTTCTTGCTGCCTCTCGGCGGCGGCCATCATGCGGTCGGCAGCGTTGCGAAAGGCCTCCGAGAAGACCTCCTCGTCGCTGTCTGCCGTGTTATAGGCGTCGTTCAACTCGTCGGCGATGATGTCGACGGCTTCGTCGTCCACGACCGTCGCGGCCTTGGTGCCAACGGTGTAGCCGCAGTTAAAGCCGCCCTGCCCATCATCGCAAAAGACCAAGAGGAAGTGCCCTTCGTCGGAGAAGAGCTGGCCATAGAGTTCCTCGGCCTTGGTCGTGAGCTCTGCGGTCGACGTGGTTGTCCCGTTCTTCAAGATGTAGACGAAGGGCTGCACGCCGGTCTTCTCGAAGAAATACTTCATGCCCAAGGTCATGCGGTCGGCCACGTGGATCCAGTCGCCGTCCTCGTCGGTGTACCAGTCGGTCTGGGTGACGTCGGCCGAGTCGAGCTTCTCGCGTACCTTGGTGGAGCCGTTGGCCACAGATGCGACGTAGCTATCCGTGCCGTAGTAGTGCGAGCAGCCCCGCTGGATCGCGAAAAGCGCGATGGACAGTGTGAGCGCCATGAAGAGTGCGAAGACCGCACTCATGCACCCGGCGCAGCCGCGCCCGCCCCCTCCGGGTCTGGGGCCACGGCTATAGAAGACGGGACCAAAGCCTCCCCAGCCGCCGCGGGGACCAGGGCCTCCCGGGCCCGGGCCGTGACCGCCTCGGGGACCGCCGCCCCAGCCGCCACCACGAGGGCCACCGCCGCCGCCAAAGCCGCCGCGTGGGCCTCCGCCAAAGCCGCCGGAGGGCCCGCCGCTGCGCCCGCCGCCTCCGCCGCCGGAGTGGCCGCCGCTAAATCCGCCAGAAGAGCGTCCGCCGCCGCTAAAGCCGCCGCTGTGGCCTCCGCCA
>CAVEMP010000120.1:0-6851 GCA_963616835.1 uncultured Oscillospiraceae bacterium
AGGGCGAGACCGCTCTGACCGCCGAGGAGCGCCTGCTGCGCGCCATCTTTGGTGCCAAGGCCCACGACGTTCGCGACACCTCCCTTAAGATGCCCCACGGCTCTTACGGCCGCGTTGTTGACGTGGTTCGCTTTAGCCGCGAGGCCGGTGACGATCTGCCTCCTGGCGTCAACGAGCTTGTGCGCGTCTTTGTTGCTCAGCGCCGCAAGATCCAGCAGGGCGACAAGATCGCCGGTCGCCACGGCAACAAGGGTGTTGTCTGCAACGTCTTGCCCGTGGAGGACATGCCTTACATGGCCGACGGCACCCCCGTCGATGTCCTTCTCGACCCCCTGGGCGTTCCCTCTCGTATGAACGTTGGCCAGCTGCTCGAGTGCCACCTTGGCTGGGCCGCTGCCCACGGTTGGGACGACGAGTCCGCCGACTCCAAGCGCTACGTCCCCGGCCCGATCAACGTCGCCACGCCCGTCTTTGACGGCGCCACCGACGTCGAGGTTGCCGAGGTCCAGCGTCGCACCAACATCAACATGATGAACAAGGCTGCCCAGCTCTACGGAGAGCACATGCGCGAGGACTTTGTCCCGCAGCTCAACGAGCTTGGCAAGACCACTCTGTACGACGGCCGCACCGGCGAGCCCTTCAAGAGCAAGATCACCGTTGGCGTGTCCTACATCCTGAAGCTCGGCCACATGGTCGACGACAAGATTCACGCACGTTCTACCGGCCCTTACTCTCTGGTTACCCAGCAGCCCCTGGGCGGCAAGGCCCAGTTTGGCGGCCAGCGCTTTGGTGAGATGGAAGTTTGGGCACTGTACGCGTACGGTGCTTCCAACGTTCTGCAAGAGATCCTCACGGTCAAGTCCGACGACACCAACGGCCGTGTCAAGACCTACGAGTCCATCGTCAAGGGCGAGAATGTGCCCGTGGCTGGCATCCCCGAGTCCTTCAAGGTTCTCGTCAAGGAGATTCGTTCCCTGGCTCTTAACATCGAGCCTATCTCCTACAAGAAGCGTGCTGAGCGTGCCCAGAAGGAGCAGGCGGCCAACGCCGCCAGCGCCGTTGACGTCTTTGCCGGCATGTCCGACGCAGACGAGCTCATCGGCGGGCTCACCAACGCGGCCGACCAGGCCGACACTGTCCTTACTGGCGCCGCTGACAGCGATAAGGAGTAACTGTGGCAGACTTCGATACCACTGACTTCGATGCAATTAAGATCTCGCTGGCTTCTGCCGACGAGATTCGTAGCTGGTCCAAGGGCGAGGTCAAGAAGCCCGAGACCATCAACTACCGCACCCTCAAGCCCGAGAAGGACGGTCTTTTCTGCGAGAAGATCTTTGGACCTTCCAAGGACTGGGAGTGCTCCTGCGGCAAGTACAAGGGAATCCGCTTCCGCGGCATTGTCTGCGAGCGCTGCGGCGTCGAGGTGACCACCGCCAAGGTGCGTCGCGACCGCATGGGTCACATCGAGCTCGCCGCTCCTGTGAGTCACATCTGGTACTTCAAGAGCCCCGCGACCTTCCCCCTTGCCCGTCTCCTTGATATCAAGAGCAAGGATCTTGAGAAGGTCCTGTACTTCGCGTCTTACATCATCACCGACGTCGATACCGAGGCTCGTCAGGAGGATGCGGACACCCTCAAGGAGGAGCTGGCCGCTGACCTCGAGGAGCTCGACGCCGAGCGCGACGACCAGATCGAGCGCCTGAAGGAGCAGGGCGAGGCCACCGAGGACGAGTTCGGCGACGTGGAGCCCCTCTCCGCAGACGAGATCCGCGCCGGCATCGCCGACCTCGAGGAAGAGTACGAGGAGGAGAAGACCCTCCGCCGCGAGGCCTACGAGAAGTTCATGCAGCTCGAGGAGCGCGAGCTCATCTCCGATGAGGGCCTCTTCTCCGAGCTCAAGCGCTACTACGGCATCTACTTCAAGGGCGGCATGGGCGCCGAGGCCGTGCGCGAGCTTCTCCGCGGCGTCGACCTTGAGGCCGAGGCTACCGAGCTTCGCGCCATCGTTGCTAATGTGGATTCCCAGAAGCAAAAGCGCGAGAAGGCCATCAAGCGCCTTGAGATCGTCGATGCCTTCCTTAAGGGTGGCAACGATCCCGCAGACATGATCCTTGACGTCATTCCCGTCATTCCGCCCGACCTTCGCCCGATGGTCCAGCTTGACGGTGGCCGCTTTGCTGCCTCTGACCTCAACGACCTCTACCGTCGCGTTATCAACCGCAACAACCGACTCAAGCGCCTGCTTGACCTGGACGCCCCTGCGATCATCGTCAACAACGAGAAGCGCATGCTCCAGGAGTCCGTGGACGCCCTGTTTGACAACGGCCGCCGTGGCCGTCCTGTCACCGGCCGTGGTGGCCGCCCCCTGAAGTCTCTTGCCGAGGCTCTTAAGGGTAAGCAGGGCCGCTTCCGTCAGAACCTGCTGGGTAAGCGTGTCGACTATTCTGGCCGTTCGGTTATCGTCGTCGACCCCAAGCTCAAGCTGCACCAGTGCGGCCTGCCTTCGCAGATGGCCCTCGAGCTGTTCAAGCCCTTCGTGATGCGTCGTCTTGTTGAGCTCAACAAGGTCGAGAACATCAAGGGCGCCAAGCGCGCGATCGACCGTCAGCAGTCCGCCGTTTGGGACGTTCTTGAAGAGGTCATCCAGGGCCGTCTGGTTCTTCTCAACCGCGCACCTACCCTGCACCGTCTGTCCATCCAGGCCTTCGAGCCCGTGTTGGTCGAGGGTAAGGCCATCCACCTGCACCCGCTGGTCTGCGCCCCCTTCAACGCAGACTTCGACGGCGACCAGATGTCTGTCCACGTGCCCCTGTCTACGCAGGCCCAGACCGAGGCCCGCGTCCTCATGCTGTCCAGCAACAACCTGCGCTCCCCGGCATCCGGTAAGGTGCTCACCGTTCCTTCTCAGGACATGGTCTTTGGCGTTTACTTCCTTACCTCTGGCAAGGCTGGCGAGAAGACCGAGGCCACCCAGGTCTACGGCTCCTTCGCAGACGCCACCCGCGCCTTCGAGGCCGACTCGACCCTGGACCTCCAGGCTTCCGTTGTCGTGCGCGTGAGCGCCGCCGACGCCAACGTCGAGGAGGACGGCAAGAAGATCTTCCGCGTTTGGAACGGCCGCGGCGACTCTGTTGACTTTGACGTTACCGAGCACACCGCCCGCTTCGAGACCACCATTGGTCGCGTGATCTTCAACACCCAGTGCCTGCCCGCCGATTACCCCTTCATCAACTACAAGATGGTCAAGGGCGACATCTCTACGCTGGTCAACGACTGCTGCGACCGCTACCCGCTGGCCCACGTCGAGCCCATCCTGGACGCCATCAAGGAGACTGGCTTCCACTACGCCACCCTGGCGGGCCTTACGGTTTCTGTGTGGGACGCCGTTATCCCCGGCGACAAGCCCGAGCTTCTTGAGGAGGCCCAGGACCGCGTCGACCAGATCAACGAGTACTACGAGGACGGCTTCCTTTCTGAGCGCGAGCGTCACGTCGAGGTCGTTAACGCCTGGACCGAGTGCACCGATCTTCTCGGCTCTAAGATGCTTGAGGGCTTCACCGAGGACAACCCCATTTACATGATGGCTGACTCCGGCGCCCGTGGTTCTAAGACCCAGCTTCGTCAGCTTGCTGGTATGCGAGGCCTCATGGCCGACATGTCCGGCGAGACGATCGACCTTCCCATTAAGGCTAACTTCCGCGAGGGCCTTGAGCCGCTGGAGTACTTCATCTCTACCTACGGCGCTCGTAAGGGCCTGGTCGATACCGCTTCGCACACCTCTGACTCTGGTTACCTGACCCGTCGTCTTGTCGACGCGGCGCAGGACGTCATCGTGCGCGAGGAGGACTGCGGCACCGACGAGGCCGTGACCTACCCGCTGGTGAAGCCGGGCGAGACCGCCGTCGACGCCGACCTGATTGGTCGCTGCGCCTTGAACGACATCGTTGACCCCCAGACCGGCGAGGTCCTTATCCCCGCCGACGGCTACATCGAGTCCAAGGCCGATCTCGAGATGCTGGTCGAGCACGGCCTTAAGAAGGTCCAGCTCCGCGCCCTTCTCACCTGCAAGTCCAAGTACGGCGTGTGCCAGAAGTGCTACGGCTGGGATCTTTCCACCCGTCGTCCGGTCAACATCGGCACCGCTGTTGGCGTCATTGCTGCCCAGTCCATCGGCGAGCCTGGTACCCAGCTTACGATGCGTACGATTCACTCCGGCGGCGTTGCAGGCGCTGACGACATTACGCAGGGTCTTCCTACCGTTGCCCGTATGTTCGACATCGTTGGCAACGTCAACGAGAAGATCCTTGGCCGCGAGGCCGACCTGGCCCCCGTCTCTGGCCTGCTGCGTATCCAGCCCGAGCAGACCGAGTACCTCATCCGCATCCTTGATAGCGAGGACCCCACTCGCATCATCGAGGAGTGGCGTGTCCCGGCTTCTGCCCGCTTCATGCCCGGCATCGAGGACGGCGTGGAGGTCCGCGCTGGTGACCAGATTACCCGCGGCTTCGTCAACTTCCGCAAGCTGCGCAAGCTGACCGACATCGAGTCCACGATGCACACCTTCGTCGAGTCCGTTAAGGACGTCTACACCTCTCAGGGCGTAGACCTCAACGACAAGCACATCGAGGTTCTCGCACGTCAGATGCTGCGTCGTGTTCAGGTCACCAACCCGGGCGACTCCCAGTACCTGCTGGGTCAGTACGTCGACCGTTACGTCTTTGCCGACACGGTGAAGAACGTGGCCCTGGCCGGCGGCACCCCGCCCGAGGCCGAGCCCGTCATCCTGGGTACCCTCAAGGTCGCTTCTTCGATCGACTCCTGGCTTTCCAGCGCGTCGTTCATCCGCACCGCCGGCGTCCTTACCGAGGCCGCTATCGAGGGCGACGTCGACCACCTGCTGGACCTCAAGTCCAACGTCATCGTTGGTAAGAAGATCCCCGCTGGTACCGGCCTTGACGCTTACCACAACGTCGAGCTTACCTACCACGGCACCAAGATCGACGGCCCCACTTCGCCGATGGCCAAGAGCCTTCCCGAGTGGGCCCCCGACGAGCTCAAGGGCATCGAGGAGCAGCTTCCCAAGCAGCTCGACTGGATCGGCGACGACTACAGCTTTGGCGGTGTCTACTCTAAGAACGGCCGCACCCTCTCTTCCGAGGACGCCAAGCTGTACCTGTTTGACGACCTTGGCGTGTCGCAGCGCTGGACCAACAAGTTCAGCGAGGTTGGCATCGAGACCGTGGGCGACCTCATTGGCAAGACCGAGGACGACCTGCTGCGTATCGATGGCATTGGCGCCAAGGCCATCGAGGAGCTGCGCGACGGGCTTGAGGCCCGTGGCCTGCTCTACCTCCTTGAGCCCGAGAACGACGAGGCTGATTCCGAGGACCTGTCGCAGTTGCTGAACATGGTCTTCTCGCCTGATGCCGATTCTGACATCATGCTGGGCACTGCGGCCCCGTCCAAGCACCACTTTGACGACGAACTGATCGGCGGCTCTGCCGACGACTCGGCGTCCGACTCGGACGACATCATCAACGAGGACCTTGGTTCTCTTGATGACCTGCTTTCCCAGGTGGTTAAGCAGGAGAGCGGCGACGAGGAGTAGTTCTTCTCGCATAGCACTTCTAAGGCGGTCCCATGCGGGGCCGCCTTTTTTGTTGGAACGACACTGTTTTAAATGAGGCTGAAAGCTAAACTTAAATAGTGTTTCTTTGCTCGCGTCCCCAAGGAGGGCCCCATGAGACAAAACTCCCCTCAGCTGAGAATAACCGGCTTAACCGCTGTTTTTGCGGCAGCGTTGCTGGCCTTGTGCGTACTTGCCTTTCCGGCAAAAGCGCAGGCAGCAACCGCTATTGCTCACTCTGTCGATTCTTCAGGGAAAGTGACCAACTACTACTCCCGTGAAGAGATGGAGGAGAAGGGCCCCAATGTCGACGTCGTTGTGATGGATACCGACTGGCACCTTGATAGTGCTTTTACGGTATACGAGGAAAAGAAAATCACCATTGATATGAATGGGCACAAGGTGGACTGCGACTACACCTGTTTTTGGGTGCAGGATAATGCCGAGCTTGTGCTTAAGTCAAGCAGCGATCCCGTAACCTTTTCATACACGGGTTACAACCCGCAAACCGGTGATGCCATGGATGTTAGAAGCACCACTGGCGGCCTGGTCACTAGCCTCACCAAGGAGGCCGGCGGCGCTTTTTGTGTTGAGAAGAACGCCACGCTCACCTTGGATAACGTCACGGCCGGTGGCTCCTACGGCATCGAAGATGCAGGAGGCGTGAACCTTTCTGAGAAATCGACCTTAACTCTTAAGAATGGTGCCAAGGTCGAGTACAACCGCGGTGTGGCGGGGGGCGGGGTCTACTGCTCCGAATACGGCGCCACCATCAACATCGACAACGCCTGCATTGCTAACAATTACTGCCCGAACTACGGCGGCGGCATCTATGTCAAATATGCCAACGTAACCATTAACATGTCCAACGGCGCCAAGATCGCCAACAACTCGGCGAAGGCTGGCGGCGGAATCTATTTCAACGATTCGAGCTTTAGCGTTTCCTCTTCGGATGGCAATGCTTTTATTTCGAGCAACACGGCCAGGGAGTCGAGCCGGACCACCACTAAGAGCAAACAAAGCGGTGGTGGCATTCACGTGAACAGCATTAAAGGAGACAATAAGGGCCTGATTGAGGGCATCACTATCAACGAAAACTACTCGGCCTACGACGGCGGTGGCCTTGAGCTTGACCAGCAGTACACAACGCTCAAAAACTGCACCATCAAAGACAACTGGTGCAAGTACGAGGGCGGCGGCGCCTACGTCTGCGACGACGGCAACA
>CAVEMP010000121.1:0-3319 GCA_963616835.1 uncultured Oscillospiraceae bacterium
GCCTGTCTCGCCTGGTCGACGCCATGCTTAAGCTGTCGCGGCTTGAGAACAACACGGCAGACCTCAAGACCGAGCGCACCGACGTGGTCTACCTTATCAAGAGCCTGGTTTCTTCTCAGCACGCCTTGTTCCACGAGAAGGGCCTCCACCTGCGCTTTGTTAACGAGAGTGGGCGCGACGAGGTCATGGCCGATATCGATGCCGACCTTATTCGCGAGGCCGTGGTCAACCTCATGAGCAACGCCATGCGCTACACCGACGCCGACGGCTACGTGAAGGTCTCGGTCAAGCTCGAGCGCGAGGACGTGCTGATTTCTGTGCAGGACACGGGCATTGGTATTGCCAAAGAGGACATCCCGCAGACGTTCTCGCGCTTCTGGCGCTCGGACGTGAGCCGCGAGCGCGTGAGCGGCGGTTTGGGTGTTGGCCTGTCGCTGACCAAAGAGATCGTGGACAAGCACAACGGCACTATTCTGGTAGAGTCCGAGCTGGGCCGCGGCACCACGTTTACGCTGCGGATTCCCCAAAACCGCGGGCGTCGCAACCTGGCGCAGGTCATTCAGGAGGGGTAGGGACCGTGGGGTTTCTCGCCACCTGGGCCGCGCGGTCTTCTCGCCGTCTTACCCACCTTGGGCCGTTGCGGTAAACTAGTGGATTGTGCATACGGCACAGCCTCGCGTCAGAGAGGCAACTCACAGCCAAGGAAGGTTGATTAATCGTGGCAACTATTGAGCTTCGTCCGGATTCCCACGGTAAAGTTCGCGACATCTACGACTGCGGAGACAAGCTGCTTATGGTGGCTTCTGACCGCATTAGTGCGTTCGATTACATCCTGCCCGACGAGATTCCTTTTAAGGGCGAGATTTTGACCCGTATCTCGGCGTTTTGGTTCGAGCGCTTTGCCGACCTTATGCCCAACCACATGATTTCTTGCGACGTGGCTGACCTGCCCCAGGACTTCAAGCAGTACGCCGATTACCTGGCCGGCCGCTTTATGCTTGTCAAGAAGGCCCAGACCGTGCCTATCGAGTGCATCGTGCGCGGCTACCTTACCGGCTCGGGAAAGAAGACATACGACGCCGATGGCACCGTATGTGGCATTAAGCTGCCCCAAGGCTTGACCGAGGCCTCTAAGCTGCCCGAGCCCATCTTTACGCCTTCCACCAAGGCCGAGCTGGGCGACCACGACGAGAACATCAGCTTCGAGCGTTGCTGCGAGATTGTGGGCTCCGACGTGGCCGAGCAGCTGCGCGACGCGTCCATCAAGATTTACAAGGCCGCGGCCGAGTACGCCGCCACCCGCGGCATCATCATTGCCGACACCAAGTTTGAGTTTGGCTTCATCGACGGCCAGCTCACGCTGATCGACGAGTGCCTGACGCCTGATTCCAGCCGCTTCTGGCCGGCCGAGGGCTACGCCGAGGGCCACGTCCAGCCCAGCTACGACAAGCAGTACGTCCGCGACTGGCTCAAGGCCAACTGGGACTTCACCGGCGACGCGCCCAAGCTCCCCGCCGACGTGCTTGAGGGAACCTCCAGCCGCTATCAGGAGGCTTTCCAGATCATTACCGGTACCGAGTTCAAACCCGTGAAGGAGTCCAATGTCTCTGCGTGACACGATTGAGGGCGCACGCTCCGAAGCCAAAGAGAACGCCTCTAACCTTGCTCCCAAGAAGAAGGACGGCGAGAAGGACGACGAGGTCAAGGTCCCCGCGTACGACCCGTTTAACCCCGGCAAGTCTTCTGCCGCCACCGGCCGCCCCAAGACCGAGGCCGGCTCGTCTGTGCGTGCCGAGGGCAAGTACAAGGGCGCCACGCCGCTTGAGCGCTCGAGCATGACCAAGGAAGAGAAGAAGGCCGAGCGCGCCCGCGAGCGTGCCCGTGAGGACCAGCGTACCCGCGCCTACGACCTGATTCTTAAGTCCAACCCCGAGTACAAGCGCACCGAGAAGGTCTGGTGGATTCTGCTGGGCATTGGCTTTGGCTGCACCGTGGTCTCTTTGCTGGTGGCTTACTTCCTGGGCGGCCAGGACTTGGGCACTACCTCGGGCGTCGTGTCGATCGTCGCACTGGTGTTGGCGTACGTGTTCATCATCGGCGGCTTTATCTACGATCTGGTCAAGAGGCGCCCGTGCCGCAAGGCCGCCGAGAAGCGCCTTGCCAGCATGAACGATAAGCACGTGGCCGAGTTTCTCGCCCAGGCTGGAAAGGGCGCTAGCGACGAGGATACTAGCAAGTCGCAGAAGTCTGGCAAGTCCGGTAAATCCGGCAAGTAGGTTTTATGCCGTGTGGCGCGGGTGTCCCGGCGAGACAGGCGCGCGCGCCGCTAAGGTGCTAAAATCAGTTTTCATGCCTTCGTAGCTCAGGGGATAGAGCACCGCTCTCCTAAAGCGGGTGTCGGCCGTTCGAATCGGCCCGGGGGCACCATGATTTTGCAGGCCAGGGGCTTTGGGTCC
Source organism: uncultured Oscillospiraceae bacterium (assembly GCA_963616835.1). Taxonomy (GTDB): domain Bacteria; phylum Actinomycetota; class Coriobacteriia; order Coriobacteriales; family Atopobiaceae; genus Paratractidigestivibacter. The sequence continues at coordinate 2,457 of CAVEMP010000121.1, forward strand.
CTGGCCTCTTTTATGCGCGGGGGGTGGCGGGCGCCGGCGGCCGGCGGCGTTTAGGCCCCTTTTCTGTGCCCCCGGCGGCATCTAGGGAGGTTTTCTGTGCCCCCGGCGGCACTTAGGACCCTTTTCTGTACAGAAAACCCCTCAAAGTACCAATGTCACTTGCCGCCAACAAACAGAGAAAGGCCCCGGGAAGCAGCTTGCGGTGCTTCCCGGGGCCTTGGTGTTGTGCTGAGACGGGCGCTACTCGGTTTCGGTAGTGGAGCTGTTGTTGGTGCCCGAGTTGCTGCCGCTTCCCGAGTTGTTGCCAGAACTGTTGCTGCTGGACGGCGTGTTGCACGTCAAGACGATGCTGGTGCCTTTCTCGGCGCGTCCAGTGACAGACTGAGCGGTAACGGTGCCGCTCTCGCTGCCGCTGCCCAGGGTCACGCTAAAGCCGGCGTTGACCAGCGTGCTCTTGGCGTTTGCGTAAGTCATGCCCACAACGCTGGGCACCGAGACAGTCTTGTCCTCTTTGCCCTTAGAAACAACCAGGGTAATGGTGTCGCCCTTCTTAGCGCTGTTGCCCTTGGCGGGCGTCGTGCGAATAACGTAGCCGTTGTCCACAGAGTCGCTGTACTCGTAGGTCGTAGTGACCTTGAAGCCCTTCTCGGTCATCGTCGCGGTCGCAGAGCTCTCGGAGTCACCAGTCACGTTGGGAACGGTGACTTCGGCCACGCCCAGGGACACGTAGTAGGTGATCGTGTCGCCGGCCTTGGCGCTGGAGTTGGCGGCCACGTCCTGGCGGCAAATCTTGCCTGCCTCGACGGTATCGCTGTTCTCGGTGCCGCCCGCCTTGCCCTTGAGCTGCTGCGCGTTCAAGAGCT
>CAVEMP010000122.1:0-2208 GCA_963616835.1 uncultured Oscillospiraceae bacterium
CGCGCTCGATGGTGCGGCGGCACACGTAGAGCTTGCGCTCGAAGTCCTGGCCGGCCGGGCAGTCCTCGGGGCGGCGCAGGAAAGCCTGCAGGATGGTGGGCATGCAGGCGCGGGCAGAGTCGCCCAGGTCGTGCGGGTCGACGGGCACTTCTCGCCAGAACATGAGAGGCACGCCGCACTTGGCGCAGCCCTCCTCGAAGGTACGCTTGGCGTCGATGACGCCCTGGGGGTCGTCGTGCGGGAAGAAGAGCATGGCCACGCCGTAGTCGCCTTCACCGGGAAGCAGCTGGCCCTCCTTCTGGGCCTCCTTGCGGAAGAAGCGGTGGGGCACCTGGAACAAAACGCCGGCGCCGTCGCCGGTGTTGCGCTCAAGGCCCTTGCCGCCGCGGTGCTCGAGGTTGACCAGGACAGACAGGGCGTCGTCTAAGGTCTGGTGGCTGCGCTGGCCCTTAAGGTGGGCAATGGCGCCAATACCGCAGGCGTCGTGCTCGTACTCTTTGCGATACAGGCCGGGCTGGGCGGCCTCATCGACTTGTTGGGTCATATCGTTATCCTCTCCTTTACCGGCGCTTTATTGGCGCGCGGCAGAATGTATCGGTCTTAGTCTATGGGGCGCGGGCGCCCTTAGGCCAAACCGAGATTAAGATGCTACGTGCTAGAAGCCTGTTTGTTTTGGCTTAGTAATGACGTTGACCAACGCGAGAAACGCAAACGAAACGTGGCCACCTCTTGTTGGAGGCGGCCACTCAATGAAGCGCAGGTAGATGATAGTGTTATGTTTAGGCTGCGGTTGTCGTCGAAGTGCTTGTCAGCCCCGTTTGGGTATTTTGGGCGCCTTGTGAAGAGCTGTTTTGGTTACCGGAGCCACCGGGGCCGCCGCTAGGCGCCTGGCCGTTTTGACCGCCGAGTCCGCCGCCCTGCTCGCCGCCTTGGCCGGGGCCGCCCTGGCCCATACCGCCCGAGGAGCTCACGCCGTTGTAGATGAGGCTCTCGGTTGTGAAAGTGACGTCCGACGTGCCGTTAGAGACGGTGTAGGTCTTGCCGGATTCAATGCCCGCCACGCTAAAGACCACGCACTGGTACGAAGTCGTAGGCGAGAAGGACGCGATGCTGTTGCCGTCCTGGTCGCTTAAAGTCACGGTGTCGCCAGCGTTGCCCGAAAGGGTGACCGCGGCGCAGCCCTGGCTAGAGGAATCACCAAAGATCTGCAGCATATCGGTGGTGCCGGCGCAGAAGACCTGACCGCCCGTGATGGTACCGGTGCCCGCGAAGTCGAGCATGCCGTTGCCGCCGCCGGTGGGGCCGCTCACGCAGGTCACGCCACCGCTCACGGTGAAATCGCCGTTGGAGTCGATGCCGTCGCCGCCGGCTTGGATGGTGATGGAGCCGCCGGTGATAGTGACCTGGGCGGTCGAGTCGTACTCGTCTCCCCCGCCGCCCATGCCGCCGCCCTGGCCGCCGCCGGGCTGCTGACCGTCGCTGGGGGCCTGGCCGTCACCAGTCGGAGCCGTCTGGCCATCGGGCATGGAGGGCGGGGTCTGCTGAGAAGTGCCGTCGGGCGTGGCGGCGCCGGTGCCGTCGGTCGCGTTGGTCTGGTCGCCCTCGGGCTTGGCGGGAGGCTCGGTGCCGGTGTCGCCGTTGGCACCCGGGCCGCCGTTGGCGTCACCGCCGGGGGCCGCACCCTGCTCGCCGCCCTGCTCGCCGCCCTGCTCGCCGCTCGTCTCGGTGCTGGAAGAGTCGCTAGGGGCGCCTGCCGCATTGATGCCGTCGTCGCTCGAGACCACGTCGATAGTGCCGCCAGCGATGGTCACCGTCTGGCCCTCGATGCCCTCGTAGCTCTTGGCGACCGTGACGGTACCGCCGTTGATGGCCAGGTCAAGTTCGGCGTGCAGGCCGTCGTCTGCCGCCGCGACGGTAATGGTGCCGCCGTCGACCTCAAGGACATTGGCCGCGTCAAAGCCATCGGACTCGGCGGTGATGTCCAGGGTGCCACCTGCGACCACGACGTAGCCCTTCTCGGCGTCATTGTCGTTCTCGCAGTGGATGCCGTCGGTTCCGGCAACCAAGGTCCAGGTGCCGCCCACAACGGCCACCGAGTCCTTGGCCTGGACGGCGTGCTTAGCGGCCGTGACGCTCACCTGGCCGCCAACCAGAACCAGGTCGTCCTTGCACACGATGCCGTGGCCGGCGGCGCTTGTGACCGCAAGG
>CAVEMP010000122.1:2229-7235 GCA_963616835.1 uncultured Oscillospiraceae bacterium
AGGTCGTCTTTGGCAAAGATCGCGCCGTCGACGGTGTTGTCGTCGGTCTGGACAAGCTCGCCGCTGGTAGAAAGGGTGTTGGTCGTGCCGTCGGCCAGGGTGAGGAAGACCTTCTTGGCGTTCTTCACGTAGAGGGCGGCAGAATCCGCGCAAGTGACGTTGGCGCCGTCCAGTACCAGCTGGACCTTGGCGTCCTGCGCATCGACGACGATCTGGCCAGCCGATAGGGTACCGCTCACGATGTAGGTGCCCGCCTGGGTGATGGTCACGGTCGAGCCGTCCAAGGTCGCGCCGCCACCGTCGACCGTGGCACCGGTACCAGACAGGGTGATCTTAGTCGCGCTGGCCTCGTCATAGGATGAGTCCTGGTCGCGGTCGCTCACCAGGTCGTTGATGTCGACCAGGGTCACGGCGTCGCCTGCCACGGAGGCCTGTGAGGCCGTCGCGGTCGTCTGGGCAGACGTCGTCGTAGAGGCATTCGAGCAGGCCGCCAGGGGCATGACGCCCAGGGCAAGGGCCAGGCCAGCCGCGCAGGCGGCACGGCCAAAGTGCTTGTTAGAGCTCATTGTTGGTCACCTCGGCAAAAGACAGGGAGACTTCCATGTTGCCGTTGCGGCAGCGCAGGTCGTTGAGCATGTCGCGCTCGCTTGCGGTGGCGCGAAGTACAACGTTGTACGTGAGCTTGTAGAGGCTGCCCATATTGGCAGTCTTGACCTGGCAAAGCTGGCGCTTGATCACGTACTTGTCCAGCACGTCGTCGAACAAAGTGGTGTAGTCAAGGTCTTCGGGAACGGTGATTCGCAGGGTGCGCTCGAGGTTAGAGACGTCGCGTTTCTCGCCAAGAACATTGAAGAGGGTGTAGGCGCCGCCGATAATCACGGTGCAGAGAAGGGCCAGGGTAAGGTAACCCATGCCGCAGGCCAGGCCAACGCACATGGCCAGAAAGACAAAGCCGATGTCCTTAGCGCTGCCAGGAATGCTGCGAAAACGCACCAGCGAGAAGGCGCCGGCCACGGCCACGCCGGCCCCAACGTTGCCATCCACCAGGCCAATCACGACCGAGACGATAGCGGGAAGGACAGCAACAGTACAAACAAAGCTCAAGGTGTGACGGCTGCGCACGCTGTAGAGCACGGCAAGGATAACGCCACAGGCAAGGCCGCAGCCCAAGCAGGCGAGAAACAACGCAAGGTCGAACGACGAGAGAAGCGCGTCGGTCGAGTAGATCGAGGAAAGCATGGTTGGTCCAATCTTTGATGTTGACGGTTGGGCTTTGCGGGCGCCGCGGCTTACGCGACGGTCTGGAACACGGGGGCAAAGTGCGAGGGAGCGGCGTTTCTCACCGCGACCACCTGAGGTTGCCGGGCAATCACCTGGTCGATGCCGCGCAGCTGCCAGGCGCGTCCGTACTTAGAGACGCTGGTCTTGCGAAGGCCCATGGCGCTTAGCTCGTCCACCAGCCAAAGGGGCATTCCGCCGCAGGTCTTGACCTCAAGGATCGAGGTGTTGGCCTCAAGCACGGGGTCGCCCTCGTCGGGTCCGGCCAGGCTCACGTCGTCCCAGCGCACGCGCACGTCGCGGTCAAGCGTCAGGCGAAAGTCGCGGTCTGTGGGCGAGAAGTACGCCAGGCGGTCATAGGCCAGGTAAGCCATGGGGCGAAGGCCCTCGTAGCGGCGAGCCGTCCAGTCGATCTCGCGCTCGATCTGGGTCTGGGGGTGGCCGCGCCCAGCAAGAAGCTCAACGGCATCTGCGGGCGGCAGCTGCGCGCGGCGCTTATAGACCACGCCGTCGGCCTTCTTCTTGATCTCGACAAAGACCGGGTCAAAGGGGTGCGGCTCGCCGTAGCAGCGCATGCGGACCTTCTCTTTGTACAGCGGGTGCTCGGCCGAGCGGCGGGCAAGAAGAGCCGTGGGCGTGTCGTAGTAGACGTTGCGAACTGTCGACGGGCCGTGCTCGTCCTCGACCATCGTGTGCGAAAAAAGGGTCTCTAGGCGAGCGCGCTGATCGGGGTTGAGAAGGTATTTAGTCTCGTAGCGCTTGAAAGTGAGCTGTGCGGAACTCATGATGACCTCCTTAGGAAGGGACGCACCGCGCGTCCTTGGTTAGGAGATTACAAACCCGCACTGAAAATCAGCTTTAAGTAAAGCCGCAGGTAGATGATGTGCATAAACCGTCCCCGACCCTTTTGGGTAGCTGAAAAGGCTGCACCCGCGCAAATTTTTGACGAAAGACGGGCGCACTGGTGAAAGTTCGTGAGTTGCCAGTCTTTGCCGTTCATGGCGACCTGCGGTTTTGCGCAGGCAAACGACCGGTCACTCAACGAATCTTCTTTAGTGCGCCCGTCTTTCGACTATTTTTGTGAGAGTCCCGGATGGTGTGGGGCTATCTTGTGGGAAAGCGGCTAGCGACGGATCCCCTCTTTGCGGGCGAGCTTGAGGGTCGCGGCCACAAGGGCCATGGCGACCAGCGAGAAGCACGCGCCCACCAGGCCCACCTGCGAAATGCCGGGGCCCGAGACCACCAGGCCGCCAATAAAGGTGCCAAAAGCGATACCGATGTTGAAGGCCATGGGCTCAAGCGAGCTAGCAAGCGTAAGCGCCTTGGGGTGACGCACGCTGGCCGTCTTGATAAACATGCTGATGCACGGCACCGAGGCCACATACATAAGAAGGCCCACGCACATGACCATGACCAGGCCCGCGGGCATAGCGGCGCCGGTTGCCCAAAGACCCAAAAGGGATGCCGCCTGCAGGACAAAGACGGCGAGAAGGGCCTTGATGCCAAAACGCGCGTCGACCCAGCCCGAAATCAGGTTCGAGACAAAGCACGCGCCGCCATAGACCATGAGGGTAGCGCTGGCAGACATCGCGTCCATCCCCAGGACGCCCTCGAGATAAGGCGTGACATAGCCGTAGAACACATAAGTCGAGCCCACGCCAAAGACAAAGATGCCAATACAGGTGATGACCTGCGGCTCTTTTAGAAGGCCCGCTTGCTCCGAGAAAGTTGCGGGCTCGTCGGTGGCGCCGCGCTTAGGCAGCACCGCGATCAAGGCCGCACAGGTCACAATAGCAAGAACGAGCGTCGCCCACAGGGCAACCTGCCAGCCCAAAAACTCGGCCGCGAGCTTGCCCAAAGACGTGGCCAGAACCATCGCGACCGAGAAGGCCGCATAGACCACCGAGATAACCATCGACGTGCGCCCGGCGCCCATGAGCTCGGGGATAAAGGTCACGCCCACAGCCAGGAAGGCGCCCGATACAGCGCCAATCAACACGCGGCTGGCGAGAAGAACCTCGAAGCTGGGGGCCATGGCCTGCACAAGGTTGGCCACGCAGAAGATGACCGAGTAGGCCACCAAGAGCTGGAAGCGCTTGAAACGCCCCGTCGTGAGCGCCAACACCGGCGTGAGCACCGCATAGGTAATGGCAAAGAAGCTGATGAGCTGGCCAGCCTGGGCCAGTGTAACGTTGTAGTAGTCGGCGATATCGGGCTCGATGCCGATCACGATGAACTCGGACGCGCCGAGCGAAAACCCAAGGACCACCAGCAAAAACACGCAGAGCAAGCGATATCCCCGGCTAAAGGTGCCCTCGTTTGCCGTCGTTTTCCCAGCAAGTTGGGTCTTCTTGGTGCTCACGAAACTAACTCCTTTGTATCTCTTTCTCTTACGCAAGCCCCGGCCTGGCCGCCAGGGGCGCTATCCGCTAATTGTTTTTGCAAAGCTCGGCGGCCAGTGCGCACAGCTGCTCTTTTGTAGCATCATCCACAGAGCCGCGCACACAAGGCACGGTAGAAAGCACAGTAATGTCGGTGAATGCCTCCAGGCGCTCGCGCATCTTCTTGCCTGCCGCAGGCGCCCACGAGCCGGCCTCGATCAGGCCCACCGTGCGCTTTTGGTAGGCGTGCTCTTCGAGCGTGTGGATAAAGGTCGACATAAACGGGAAGATGTCGCCGTTGTAGGTGACGCTGGCAAGCACCAGGCGGTCGTAGCGGAAGGCGTCCTCGACGGCCTCGGCCATGTCGTCGCGGGCCAGGTCAAAGAGGGACGCCTTGGTGCCCGTGGACTCGATCTGCGCGGCCAGAAACTCCGCGGCCTCCTTAGTGTTGCCATAGACACTGGCATAGGCGATGGTCACGCCCTTGTCCTCGGGCTCATAGCTTGACCAGGTGTTGTAGGTGTCCAGGTAGTATCCCAGGTTCTCGGTCAAGACGGGACCGTGAAGCGGGCAGATAACGGCGATGTCCAGGGCCGCGGCCTTCTTAAGGACGGCCTGCACCTGGCGGCCAAACTTGCCCACGATGCCAAAGTAGTAGCGCCTGGCCTCGCAAGCCCAGCCTTCGGGGTCCTCGACGTCGTTGGCGCCAAACTTGCCAAACGCATCTGCCGAGAAGAGCACCTTGTCGGCCGCGTCGTAGGAGAAAAGAACCTCGGGCCAGTGGACGTTGGGCGCGCCCACAAAGGTCAAGCTGTGGCCGGCGCCCAGGTCAAGCACAAAGCCCTCCTTGGCAACCACGCGACGATCGGCGAAGTCGCGGCCAAAGTATGCCTGCATCATCTTGAAGGCAGGGGCAGAAGAGACGATCTGCGCCTGCGGGTAGCGGTCGGCAAAGGCCGCGATACCGGCGGAGTGGTCGGGCTCCATGTGGTGGACCACCAGGTAGTCCGGGGTCTTCTCGCCAAGCACAGCTTCGAGGTTTGCCAGCCACTCGTCCACAAAGCGGGCGTCGACGGTATCGGTCACGGCAATTTTCTGGCCCAAGACCACATAGGAGTTGTAGGCCATGCCGTTTTCGCGCACGTCGTACTGACCTTCGAAGAGGTCGATGTCGTGGTCGTTCACGCCAATGTAGTGGATGCTATCTGTGATGTTCATACACTCTCCCCTTTCATGTGGGTTTAACTGCAAAGATGTGGGCGGAGGCCGCACGGAACGCAGTGATTCGCGCCGCCGCGCCCGTGCTACTCCGCCGCCGGGACCTGCCCCGTCTCGAAGATCTGGTCA
>CAVEMP010000123.1:0-12904 GCA_963616835.1 uncultured Oscillospiraceae bacterium
CCGGGCACGCGTTTGTTGTTCTGTGGCGTGCCGCTGATGAGCGCCTTTGGGACGTGCGAGTACTGCCGCGTGGGTTGCGATGTGGGCTTGGATTGGGACGACAAGCCCCACATGCGCCTGCTGCACCGCGAGCGCGTTAGCACCAAGAACAGCCTGGCCAATGCGTTTGCCCGGGCTCACCTGGACGGCCGTGCTTTTGGCTGCGACCCCGACGTTTTCTTCCTGCGCGACGACGTTGAGCTTACCGAAGGTCAGCGTGCCCGCATGCTAGGCATCGATGCGCGCAGCGGCAGCGTGCTTTTGACCTCGGACGATATGGGGTCTTGGAACGACGAGCAGCTCACGCAGTTCCGCAACATGCTGGAGGTGTTTTTGCGGTAGCGGGCGGGTGGAGCGGCGGGTCGGGGCGCCCGCCCGGCCGCGCCGACCTGGCGCCTATCGGGCCAGCGTCACTACCGATTCGATGTGCTTGGTGTGGGGGAACATGTCAACCGGGGTCGCGGTCACGATCTTGTAGCCGCGGCCTCGCAGAACCTCAAGGTCGCGGGCCTGGGTGGCAATGTTGCAGCTCACGTAGACCACACGCTTGGGCGCAAGATTGGCCACGCCGTCAAGGAACTCGGGCGTGCTGCCGGCGCGGGGCGGATCCATAAGCACAACGTCAAAGCCCTGCTCGCGCCCTTCTCGCCGCATCCATGCCGTGGCGTCTGCGGCAACAAACTCACAGCGGTCGGCAACATTGTTGGCGACCGCGTTTTTCTTTGCAAATTTGATGGCACTGGTGACCTTCTCGACACCTGTGACCTGGACCTGGTTTGAAGTTGCGGCTGCACAGATGCCGATGGTTCCGCATCCGCAGTAGGCGTCCAGTACGTGGCAACCCTCTGCAAGCTGCGCGCCATCGATGGCCAGCTGGTAGAGGACCTCGGTCTGAGCGGGGTTGGTCTGGTAGAAGGTCGTGGGGCCAATCTCAAAGGTGCAGCCCAGCAGGCGGTCGTGGATGACGCCGGGGCCAAAGAGGTTGTTGGATTGCTTGCCCAAAATGGCGTTGGTCCGCCGGTCATTGACGTTTTGAACGATGCTTGTGAGCTGCGGGTTTTTCTCGCGTAAAGCATTAACAAGCTCGCTTGCCCCGCGGAGCTTCTGTGTGTTGGTCACGATGGTGAGAAGAACGTCGTTGGTGGCCCAGCCGCAGCGCACCACGGCGTGGCGCAGGACGCCGGTGCCCTTGTCCTCGTTGTAGGCGGGGATGTGCAGGCGCTCGGCCACGCGAGCCACGTTGTTGAGGATTTCGCGGGACTGCGGGTCTTCTACCAGGCAGTTCTTGCACGGCACGATGCGGTGCGTGCCCGCAGCGTAGAAACCGCAGCGAATGTGGCCGCCTGCGTAGGCGTAGGGCGTGGCTGCTTTGTGGCGATAGGCCAGCGGGTCGCCTTCCATGCCGCGAATGGGCAAAATCTGGCCGCCGTCTTCCTTGACCATGGCACCCAGCTGCTTCTCTAACTCCTCTTGCTTGCGGCGAAGCTGTATGGGGTACGGGACGCTCAGCCATTCGCAGCCGCCGCACTGTCGCGCAATGTCGCAGGTAAACGTCTTGTAACCCATTGTGTCCCTCTCGTCACGATTAACCTTACCAGCATACACGAGGACTAAGCTGGCGTATGTCTCGTCCAACATTTACAAGGAGGACAACATGGGAAGCTTGGGTAAAGTCGGCATCATTGGAGCCAGTCACGTAGGTGCGCACGTCGCAGACGCGCTTCTGGCGCACGGTACGGTCGAGGAGATTCGTATTTGCGATAAGGATGTGTTGCTTAGCCGCGCCCAGGCCAACGACATGAACGACGCCATGGCCTACTATCCGCACCGCGCTCGCGTGCTGGATTGCGCTTGCGACTACGAAGAGCTGGCCGGGTGCGACGTCATTGTCAATGCCGCAGGTCACGTGGCCGCTTCAAAGGAAAACCGCGATGCCGAGAACCTGCTGACCCCGGCCGAGGTGGCCACTTTTGCGCCGCGCATCATGGCCGCGGGCTTTGACGGAGTATGGGTCACCATCGCAAACCCCTGCGACGTTGTGGCTCGTGAGCTGTGGAAACAGACGGGCATGGAGCCGGGCCGCATCATTGGCTCGGGCACCGCGCTGGATTCTTCTCGCCTGCGCCACGCGATTTCTGATGCCACGGGCTACGACCCGGCTTCGATCAACGCCTGGATGCTGGGCGAGCACGGGTTTTCTGAGTTCGCGTGCTTTAGCCACGCGATGGTTGGGTGCTTGACCCTGGACGAGGTCGAGGCCCAGGCGGGCATCACGCTTGACCGCGCCGTGATTGAAGAGGCCGCGACCCACGGCGGGTACATCACCATGCAGGGCAAATTCTGTACCGAGTATTCGGTGGCTAACGCCTCGGTCAAGATCGTCGAGGCCGTTTTGGGCGACACCAAGCTGGTCACGCCGGTGTCTACGCTGGTAGATAACGTATACGGGGTGTCGGGGATTTTTTCGTCACTGCCGTGCGTCGTTGGCGCGGCCGGCGTCGAGCAGGTGTTTGTGCCCAAGCTAAGCGAGGCCGAGATCGAGTCTTGGCATGCGACCTGCAAGCATATCGCCCAAAACGTGGCCGCCTTTGAGGCTTCCAAGGCCTAGTTGAAGTCCGCGTGCGACTTTTCGCGGTTTAAAACCGGATTTGCCGAGTAGCCGAGGCTCGGTTTCCTGGGAAAACGCCAGGAAACCGAGCCTCGGCTACTTGACGTCTGGTCGTTTAAACCCAGAAATCTCGCGCATGCGAATTGTGCGGCCTTGTTTGAGAAAGAATCACAGAACAGCTGTTCTAATCAAAGGTGAGATGCGTTAGAATGGGAGCAGGAGTAGGAGCAAAGAAAGGGGAGAGATGCAAGAATGCGAGAAGAACGGCTGCTCGGCAACGTTTTTTGACGGGGTTGATACCCGCACAATGAGCATCGAGACCTGTGATGATGCGTCGGTTGACGTGACGCAGGTGGTTTCGGGGCCGGGCGTCGAGGAGGTCTTTGGTTCGAGCGAGCGCCTGACACGCGTTAGATTTAAGGCCGCTGTCGTGTCCCGCCTGGAGGCACTGCTAGATGCGGCACAGCCTGTCGGGGCTCTTGAGCGCTTTGTTTTGAACGACGGTCATGACATCTTGGACCTTATGGACCTATGCGACCAAAACGGGGTGAAGTACACCCAGCTTGTTCTGGGCGCCAAGTAAAGAAGCTGGCAACAGGTTAGACACTGGCATTTTGCAACCGGGCCCGCAGCCTATAGAGTTGCGGGCTCGGTTATATGACAACAAAAAAGGGCTTCCTTTTGGAAGCCCCTTACTTTAAGTGGTGCGGCGTATAGGATTCGAACCTATGACGCCCTGATTCGTAGTCAGGTCCTCTATCCAGCTGAGGTAACGCCGCGTGCGGTTATCTATAATGCCAACCTTCCTGCTTTGCGTCAAGAGGAAATTTGAAAAATGACGAAACTGTGAAGACAGGTGACAAATCGATGCAAAAGAAAACCCCGCCGGGCAGGCGGGGTTGAACATTCTGGCGGAGAGCTGGGGATTCGAACCCCAGATGCCCTTAGGGGGCATACTCGCTTAGCAGGCGAGCACCTTCGGCCTCTCGGTCAGCTCTCCAAAATTAGTGCTTGAGCATCATAACGCAAAACTGCCCTAATCACCAACAAGAGTAGAAAGAAAATCACCGTCAACAACAATATTCCCGCGATGAGCGGCTAACTTGCCCCAAGAAAAGACATCGATAAGGTCGCGCGGCATGACATTTTGACCCGGCTCAATGAGGCCCGCTGTCCCGGCAAGCAGCCCACATATCTGCTGCGGAGAAACCCCGGCCGCTCGTAAGGCATCCAGGTCAAGATCCTTCTCGCGCTTGGCAAGACGACGTCCGTCGGGGGCAACCAGTAGGGGCACATGTGCGTATGTTGGCGCCCCGAAGCCAAGAAGAAGCGCCAGGTAGGTTTGCCGCGCGCACGATCCAAGAAGATCCACCCCGCGAACAACCTGATTGACACCCATAAGACCGTCGTCAACAACCACGGCTAGCTGATAGGCAAAGACACCGTCGCTGCGACGGATGATGAAGTCGCCGCATTCGTGGGCCAGGACCTCGCGCTGCGGGCCAAAGACCTGGTCGACAAAGGTAACGGTGCCAGCGGGGTCTGTGCCATCGGGCACGATCAAGCGGATCGCCGGGGGCCGCGAGACGCTCTTCTCGGCAACTTGGCTAGGGGTAAGATTTCGACAGGTTCCCTGGTAGAGATAGGTGCCGTCGCTGGCGTGCGGCGCCTGGGCAGCGTGCAGGTCGGCCCGCGAGCAAAAGCAGGGGTAGGTGAGGCCTTGGGCGGTCAGGTCGTCGATGGCTTGGCGGTACAGCTCCTGGCGCTGACTTTGGTAAAAGGGCCCCTGGTCCCAGTCAAGGCCCAGCCACTCCAGGTCGCGCATGAGGTCGTCGGCGACCTGCGGGTTGTGCGCGCGGGCATCCAGGTCCTCGATGCGCAGGACCATCTGCCCGCCCGCCGAGCGCGCGCCAAGCCACGCCATTAACGCCGAGAAGACGTTGCCCAGGTGCATCCGGCCCGATGGCGTTGGCGCAAAACGGCCGACTACCCGGGCGTTATTGGCTGCAATCATCGAGCGGCCCCTTCTGCGTAGACATAAATGTTGAACCCCGTGGCGTCCTGTGGGCAGGCAAGTTGGTCGACCTGCGTGGGGCGGGTGACCATGCGCGTGAGGCCCTTGTGCTCATAGAAGGTAAAGTCGCAGCCATCGTCGGTGAGAAGGAACATGCCACCTGCAGCGTTGTGGGCGGCCTGTCGCGCCGCGGAGAAAAGCCGCCCTCCAACGCCCAAACCTTGCGCCGCTGGGCTTACGATCAAGAGTTTGAGCTCGGCCGCGGAGCCTGCTTGGCCGGATACCGCGTACTCATTGCCTAGCTGGGCCTCTTCCTCCAACATGTCGACGTCAGCGCGGACCTCGGCCAGAAGCCCGGCATCGGCCGCCGCCTTGGCCAGAAGGTCTTCTCGGCGGGAAAGCCAGGTTGCTGCGCCGGGGCACGCCTGCGTTTTGATGCTGAGAAGAGCCACGCCCAAGAGCTGTGGCGCCTCGTCGTTTACCTGGGGTTTCTCCGCGACAAGAGACCAGTTGGCTTGCGCAAGGTACGCGCACAGGTCGACCTGGCTGGCGATTTGCCCGGCCGCGTCGCTTATCTCGCTGCACCACTGGGCCTGGTAGAGGCGGGCGGCCGCGGCAAAGTCGGCTTTGGTAAAAGGTCGGTAAACGAGTGAGGGCTTCTCGCCGTCAAAATCAGTAAAACTGCTGGTCAAGACATTGTCTCCTTCACGGGCCGAGCGCCTGGGCGCGAGTCTTTACGCGCCCCAGTATCCCACTTCACGCTATAGTTGCACCTACCAAAGACGAACGGAGAACCATGGTCGACTACATCGCCCTGCTCAAGAAGGAAATCGTGCCCGCCGAAGGCTGCACCGAGCCGGTTGCCGTGGCCTTTGCCGCAAGCCTTGCCACCGAGCAGCTTTCCGGCGCTCCTACCGCCGTCGACCTGCGTCTTTCTGCCAACATCATTAAGAACGCCTTGGGTGTTGGCATCCCCGGAACCGGCATGGTGGGCATCGAGATTGCGGCCGCTCTGGGCTGTGTGGTTCGCCAGTCGGCCAAGAAGCTCGAGGTCCTGCAGGGCTTCTCGCCGGCTCAACTGGACGAGGCCAAGGCCATGGTCGATGCCCGTGTCATCCACGTTGAGCAAAAGCAGACCGACGAGGCCCTCTACATCGAGGCCCAGGTGAGCGATGGCACCGACACCGCCCGCGTTGTTGTTTGCCGTGACCACACCAATGTCGTGCGCGTCGAGAAGAACAACGAGGTCCTGGTAGATAAGCCGCTTTCCATTGCCGGTGCTGCCGACGACTCGGGCACAGGCCTTACCATCGACGGCATCTACGACTTTGCAACTACCGTCGCCTTTGACGACATCGCTTTCCTATTGGACTGCGTTGAGATGAACACGTGCGTGAGCCAAGAGGGCCTTACCGGAAATTACGGACTTGAAGTTGGCAAACGCATGGGTGCCGGCGCCAACACCCGCGGCGTTCTTCTCAACAACCTGGCCCTGCGGCTGATATCGGCCACGGCGGCCGGCTCGGACGCGCGCATGGGCGGCTGCCCGCTCTCGGTCATGACCTGCGCGGGCAGCGGCAACCAGGGTATCGCAAGCTCGGTGCCCATCATCGAGCTGTCTCGCGTCCTGGGCTCGACCAAAGAAGACCTGGCTCGCGCGCTGGCGATGTCGTTTTTGGTTGTTATTCACATCAAGGAGTACATGGGCCGCCTGTCGCCGCTGTGCGGCAGCGGCATTGCGGGCGGAGCCGGTTCGTGCTGCGGCATGACCTACCTGCAGGGCGGCAACCTGCGCGAGGTCAAGTGCGCCGTCAACAACATGTTGGCCACGCTGCAGGGCATGATTTGCGACGGCGCCAAGGCCACGTGCGCCTTGAAGATCGCGGCGGGCACCAACGCGGCGATTATATCGTCTACCTTGGCTTTGGCCGACATCCAGCCCTCTAGCATGGACGGAATCGTCTTTGATGACGCCGAGCAGACCATCCAACACACCGGCAAGCTTGTGCGCGAGGGCTTTGCTACCACCGACGAGGCGATTCTCTCGATCATGCTGGCCAAGCAGCTGGAGAAGTAGAGCGGCCGGGGAGGCCCGCAGCCAAGGCCGGGAGACTTTTTGCTCTTTGGTTTTACGTGGCTAACTCGGGGTAACCTAAGTCGTGAAAACGACGAAAGGTTTCGCATGGACATTCAACCCGGCTCGCCTCAGATGGCCGATTTCAAGCTTGGCACGCCCGTCCTGGTGTGCCGCTGGCGGTTGGCGTACGGCAAGCTTCCCCTGGAAAACCGCCATTTACGTGCGCTTTCACAGCGCGTTGTCAACGGTTCGCACGTCTCGGCGCAGTTGATTGCGTGGGCAAAGCAGCACATCGAGTGGACCTTGACCGACGGCTCTTTTGACTGCCCAAACGGCGTCTTGATGCTGGTAGTGGACGACCAGGGCCAGGCCGCTATGTCTGTTGGCCCTTACGGGGAACTTGGCGAGAAGACCGCCGCGGCTCTTGTTGCCCGTGCTAAAGAAGCCGCAGGTGAGGGGCTTGAGACGGGCGTCGCGCCCGAGGTTTTGGCTGCTGTGCGCGGCAACACCCTCGTGCTTGGCACGGGCGAGGGCTCCAAGGTTTGTGGCGCTGCCACGTTGGTGCTTGACCTTGCACAGGCCTTTGGACTGGGGGCTGCTTACGACGAGGCCCTGGTCGAGGGTCTTCTCGCCGATAAAGACGCGGCCTTTGACGAGGTCTTCTTGGTCTCGGACGAGCACGGCGTTGTTGCGGCCACCGACTGCTTGGGGCCCGTGGCCGAGCGTCTGCGCGCCGGCTACGACAAGCTGCTAGACTCGATGGACCAACGTCAGTAGGGCAATAAGTGCCGCTAGGGGGACCGCCCTCGTCTTGCGCCGCTAACTGGCGTATAGTTGGCGCGTTGCAAATACGAAAGGATTCGACATGAAGTCAATCATCCCTGCCGCAGGTCTTGGCACCCGTTTTCTTCCGGGCACGAAGGTCACTCCCAAGGAGATGCTCCCCGTGCTGGACAAGCCTGTTATCCAGTATGTTGTCGAGGAGGCCTTGGCGCCGTCCGAGGTTGACGAGTGCATTATTGTCTCTTCGCAGGCCAAGCCCCAGATCATGAGCTACTTCACGCGCGACCTTGCACTTGAGGACGAGCTGCGCGTGCGCGGCAAGGCCGGCTACGCCGAGGCCATTGCCGAGGCCGGCTCGCTGCCCGTCGACTTCTGCTTCCAAAGCGAGCCGCGCGGCCTGGGCCACGCTATTCGCTGCGCCTCGTACGCCACCGGTGACGAGCCGTTCTTTGTTCTTCTGGGCGACTACATGGTGCCCGACAAGAAGATTCTGCCCCGCATGCTGGAGGTGTCTAAAGCTCATGGTGGCTGCTCGGTTATCGCGGTCGCGCCTTGCGCCGAGGAGGAGGTCTCGCGCTACGGCATCATCGCAGGTAAGCAGACCGGCACCATTGCCGAGTTCCCCGAGGCCGGCCCCAACGATGAAGGCGCCGTGTGGAAGCTTACCGGTATGGTCGAGAAACCCAAGGTCGCGCTTGCCCCCAGCCGTCTGTTCATTGTGGGTCGCTACTTGTTGAGCCCGCGCGTAATGGAGCTGCTTAAGGACCAGAAGCCCGGCGCTGGCAACGAGATTCAGCTGACTGACGCTATGGAGCGTTGTTTGGCCGAGGAGGAGTTCTACGCTCTGGTCATTGACCCTAAAGAGGGTTATGACACCGGTACCGTTGCCGGTTGGATCGCAACCAACGCACGCATGGCTCAGGCAGATAGCCGCTTTGCGGCTGCCTTTGAGGAGGCCATGAACGAATAGCGCCTCTCCCTCACCCTTGATTGCTAAGCGCAACGGCTCCCCCGCCGCAGAAATCTGCGGCGGGGGAGCCTTTTTTGTGTCGCGCCGGCCATATCGTACCTCCCGATCGACTTATTCCACTTTAAACCTGGATCCACCTAGTAGCCGCTCTTAGCCAACTGGGCAAATGTGATTGATAATGCCTTGGCTACTCAAGGAAGCGGATTTTAAAGTGGAATAGGTCGCTTGGGGTTTGAGGTACGGCCGTCCGTAGCCCCTTGCGCGTCAAATCAACCCAGGTGAAAGCTTGTTTCTGCCCCTGTAATCTGAGTCTGAGTCAAAAACTCTGACTACATTTCAAAAATAAGGGTAGAATAACGCAGGTATTTGAAGCGGGTTCAAAAATCGTCGAGGGGGCGATGACCCGCAGCCAAAGGAGAGTTAGATGCAGTCCAAAATTGCCCACGCAGCAGAGCGCAAGGCCTTTAGCCTCGCTCTTGACCAGATCATAAAGACCGCCAGCGGCCCCGACCGAGAGAAGAATCTCGAGAAACTGCTCGACATGGCCGGCAAGCTGCTCAAGGACACCTCGCCCGGCGCCATACGAGGCATCCGCAACGGCCTGTACCCCGGCTCAAAGTGGGAGCAGTTTCTCTGGGACGTCATCGATAACACCGACCCTCACGTCCTTAAGACCTCCATCTTGAACGGCGGCTACGAGGCCGCCTTCCGCGGCCTGCGTAACACCACTGCCAACGCCGAGAAGGAGCAGTGCAACGTTCCTTGGATCATCCTCTTTGACCCCACGAGCGCCTGCAACAAGAAGTGCGTGGGCTGCTGGGCTGCCGATTACGGCAACAGCCTCAACCTCTCTTACGAGGACATGGATCGCCTGGTGACCGAGGGCTCCGACCTGGGCTGCCACCTTTACATGCTTACCGGCGGCGAGCCCTTGGTGCGCAAGCGCGATATTATCAAGCTGGCCGAGGCCCACAACGACTGCCTCTTCAACATCTTCACCAACGCCTCCCTCATCGACCAGGCCTTCTGCGAAGAGGTCAAGCGCGTTGGCAACATCATCTTCTCGGTCTCGCTCGAGGGCACCGAGGACACCAACGACGGCCGCCGCGGCGACGGCTCGTACCAGGAGGTCATGCGCGCCTTTGACCTGATGCGCGAGAACGGTCTGCTCTTCGGCACCTCCACCGCCTACACCCGCGCCAACACCGAGATGGTTTCTTCTGACGAGTACTTTGACAAGATCATCGAGAAGGGCTGCCGTTGGGCCTGGTACTTCCACTACATGCCCGTTGGCGAGGGCGCCACGGTTGACCTGTGCCCCACCGTCGAGCAGCGCGAGTACATGCTGCACCGCATCCGCGAGGTCCGCGGCGTGACCGGCGGCAAGCCCATCTTTGCCATGGACTTCCAAAACGACGGCGAGTACGTTGGCGGCTGCATCGCCGGCGGCCGCGTCTACTGCCACATCAACGCCCGCGGCGACGTGGAACCCTGCGTTTTTATCCACTACTCCAACGCCAACATCAAGGAGCAGTCACTTCTCGATTGCTTGAAGCAGCCCATCTTCCAGGCCTATCGTCGCCACTACCCCTTTAACGACAACATGCTCAAGCCCTGCCCCATGCTTGAGAACCCCCAGATCCTGCCCGAGATTGTCCACGAGGCCGACGCCAAGTGCACCGAGTACGTCACGCCCGAGGACGTCGATCACCTCTGCGCCCGCACCTCGGTCTACGCTAAGAGCTGGGAGCAGCGCGCCGAGGAGCTGTGGCTCGAGCAGCACCCCACCGGCAAGAAGGTCTACGAGGACGAGGTCTCTAACTACGACGTGGCCGCCAAGGCCAAGCTCATCGCCGAGGCCGATGCTGCCGAGGCCGGCAAGACCCAAGAGTAGAACTTCTCGACGCTGAGAAATCCGTCACAGGCGGTAGAAGGAGACGAACCTCCTTTTACCGCCTGTTTCTTATGTCTGCCCGATGCGTGTGTGTGGAAGTGCCCGCGGGTGGGTATGGTTGCTTCATCGTTAGCGCATAGAGGCTCCAATAGAGGAGGCATCATGGCAGCAAAAAGCACCGAGAAAGTTAAGAATGTGGTCCTTGTGGGCCAAGGCGGCGTGGGCAAAACCATGCTGGCCGAGGCTATGCTCCACCTTACGGGTCGCACGACCCGCTTAGGCGGCCACGCCGGCACAAAGCCCACGCTTGATTACGACGGCGAGGAGGGCGAGCGCGGATTCTCGATCTCGACCGCCATCGCGCCCGTCGAGTGGGAGGGCACCCGCATAAACGTGCTGGACGCTCCGTGCTACCCCGACTTTGTGGGTGACGCCTACGCGGCAATGAGTGCCTGCGAGACGGCCCTGTTTGTGGTCGACGCCGCGTCTGGCCCCGGCACCATCACGACCCGCCTGTGGTTTGCCGCCGAGGAGCAGAGCCTCGCGCGCGCCATCTTTATCAACCGCGTTGACCGCGCCGACGCCGATTACGAGGTGGCCTTTGCCACCCTGCAAGAGCGCTTTGGTTCCAAGCTGGCCGCTGTCACCATCCCCATGGGCTCGGGCGACGCCTTCTCGGGCGTCATCGACGTCGTGCACATGACGGCCCGCCACCTCGAGGACGGCAAGCCCGTGATGACCGACATCCCGGCCGAGTTCGTTGGTGCCGCCGAGTCTGCCCACGCCCAGCTCACCGAGCTTGTGGTCGAAGCCGACGACGAAATCATGATGAAGTACCTGGAAGGCGGCGAGGTCACCCAAGACGAGCTTGAGGGTCTTCTCGCCAAGGCAATCGCCGAGCGCGTGTTTGTCCCTGTTTTCGCAGGTAGTTGCGTGCGTGAAGAGGGCGTCATCTCGTTTATGGACGCCGTTGTGTCTTGGTTCCCCACGATGGCCGACTTTGGCCGCATCCCGTTGGTCAACGGCGAGCAGCTGGACATCTCGGCAGACGACGACCGCCCGGTTGTCTTTGCCTTCAAGTCTTTGAACGACCCGCAAAACGGCCGCCTTTCCTTCCTTAAAGTCCTGGCAGGCACCATCACCCCTGGCCTGGAGCTTACCAACGCACGCACCCGTAAGTCCGAGCGCCTGGGCCACCTCTACCTCATGTGCGGCAAAGAGACCAAGGACGTCTCGCAGGCCGCCGCAGGTGACATCGTTGTCGTGCCCAAGCTTGAGGCCCAGACCGGCGATACCTTGAGCGTCACCGGTAAGGTCGAGGCCGCGGCCTTCCGCTTCCCCAACTCGCTGTACCGCACCGCCATCGAGCCCGACACTCGCGGTTCCGAGGGCAAGCTCTATGCCTTCCTTGAGAAGGCCGCCGACGCCGATCCAACCCTCAAGGTCTCCCGCGACGAGGACACTGGCCAGACGGTTATCTCGGCCATCGGAGAAGCCCAGGTCAGCGTGCTGCTTGACCGTCTTGAGGACCGCGTGGGCATCACGGCCCACACCGTGGCGCTGCGTATTCCGTATCGCGAGACGATCCGTCGTGTGGCAAGTGCCCAGGGCCGTCACAAGAAGCAGACGGGCGGCGCCGGCCAGTACGGCGACTGCTGGCTGCGCATCGAGCCCAACCCGGGCGCCGGCTACGAGTTTGTTGACGAGGTTGTGGGCGGCCACATCCCGCGTGGCTTCATCCCCGCCATCGACAAGGGCGTCCAGGAGACCATGAAGGACGGCGTGCTTGCCGGCTTCCCCATGATCGACGTCAAGGTCGCGGTCTACGAGGGCTCTTATCACCCCGTCGACTCCAACGAGATGGCCTTTAAGACGGCCGCGCGTATTGGCTTCCAAAAGGCCGTTGAGCAGGCCGAGGCCGTGTTGCTTGAGCCCATGGCCCACCTTAAGATCACCGTTCCCGACAGCTACGCCGGCTCGGTGATGGGCGATGTCTCGGCCAGCCGCGGCCGCGTTGAGGGCATGGAGGCTGGCTCTGGCGCAACCGCCGGCCAGACCACCATCGAGGCCACGATTCCGTACGCCGAGGTCACCGACTACGCCACCCGCCTGCGCTCGCTTTCGCGCGGCACTGGTGAGTTTGAGCTTGAACTGTCTGGCTACGAGCAGGTTCCGCATGACATCCAGCAAAAGCTCGCGGCCAACTACGCCGCGCGTCGTGCGGCCGGCGAGAAGTAAGGGCGCGCAGTAACCGCCAGGTAGCGCCAAGCTGCCGCCACGTACAACGTTGCACTTAAGAAGCCCGGGCCGAGAAGTTCTTCTCGCCTGGGCTTCATCTTTGGGTCGCATGCGTAGTGCTGACGCGGTCGCAATGGCTATGAAACAAGACGATGGGTATAACCTGGTAGAATGTTTCTTTTAAGCTGCGGACCCCAACGTCTAGCCCGCGGCCGCATCTGACCAACGACCCAAGGAGGTCGCGCAAAAGCGCATGGACGTAGCTATTAGTATCGTCGTCA
>CAVEMP010000124.1:0-10914 GCA_963616835.1 uncultured Oscillospiraceae bacterium
AGCGCCATCGAGATCCAGATCAAGATGGCCCAGGGCGCCAAGCCCGGCGAGGGCGGCCACCTGCCCGGCAAGAAGGTCTACCCCTGGATCGCAGAGGTGCGCCAGTCCACGCCCGGAGTTGGCCTTATCTCTCCGCCGCCTCACCACGACATCTACTCGATCGAGGACTTGGCCGAGCTCATCTTTGACCTCAAAAACGCCAATCCCGACGCGCGTATCTCGGTCAAGCTCTGCGCCTTGGCGGGCGTGGGCACCATCGCCACTGGCGTTGCCAAGGGCGGTGCCGACAAGATCACCATCTCGGGCCACAACGGCGGCACAGGCGCGGCTCCCCGCGACTCCATCTACCACGCCGGTATCCCGTTCGAGATCGGCCTGGCCGAGACCCAGCAGACGCTGCTCTTAAACGGCCTGCGCTCTCGCGTGGTCGTCGAGACCGACGGCAAGCTCATGAGCGGCCGCGACGTCGCGATCGCCGCTCTTCTGGGTGCCGAGGAGTTTGGCTTTGCCACCATGCCGCTGATCGTCTGCGGCTGCCTCATGCAGCGCGACTGCCAGCAGGACACCTGCCCGGCGGGCGTGGCCACCCAAAACTGCAAGCTGCGCGGTCGCTTTAGCGGCAAGCCCGAGCACGTGGTTAACTTCATGACCTTTGTTGCGCAAGAGATGCGCGAGTACATGGCGCGCCTTGGCTTCCGCACCGTCGACGAGATGGTCGGCCACGCCGAGTACCTGCGCCAGGTCAAGGTCGAGGGCAACTGGAAGGCCAACACGATCGACCTCACCGATCTTCTCGCCACCAACACCAACGAGTACGGCAAGGCCATCCCCGGTGCCGACGGCAAGCACTTCCTGCCTTCCATGGCGCCCGACCTTGAGATCGAGAAGACCTTGGACTCCACGCTCTTCGTGCCCTACACGGCAAGCGCCCGTGCGCACCTTGAGCCGATCCACTTCCACGCGGACATCGCCAACGTCAACCGCTGCGTGGGCACGCTTCTGGGCTCGATGGTCACCAAGCAGCACCCCGGCGGTCTTCCCGAGGGCTCGATCGTGATCGACTGCGACGGCTCTGGCGGCCAGTCCTTTGGCGCCTACCTGCCGGCAGGCATCACCTTGAACATCGCCGGCGACGCCAACGACTACTTTGGCAAGGGTCTCTCGGGCGGCATCTTGTCTGTGCGCCCGTCCGAGGCTGCCACGTACAAGTTCGACGAGAACATCGTCATCGGTAACGTGGCCTTCTACGGCGCCACGAGCGGCCGCGGCTTCATTAACGGCCTGGCCGGTCAGCGCTTTGCCGTGCGCAACTCCGGCGCCACCGTGGTGGTCGAGGGCTGCGGCAACCACGGCTGCGAGTACATGACCGGCGGCTGCGCCCTTATCCTGGGCGAGGTTGGCTTGAACTTCGCGGCCGGCATGAGCGGCGGCGTGGCCTACGTCTTTGACGAGTACGGCACGCTGTCTTCTCGCTGCAACCACGAGATGGTCGAGCTCAAGAAGCCCACCGAGGAAGAGATCGAGCACATCCACGCCCTGATCGAGGAGCACGCCCTGCGCACCTCTTCTCCGCGCGGCATCAAGATGCTCTATCGCTTCAAGTCCATTTCCAAGAACTTTGTGAAGGTCATCCCCAGAGACTACGAGCGCGTATTGAACTACGTGGCCGAGGCCGAGGCTCGCGGCGCTTTCCACCAGGACGCCTTGCAGTACGCCTTTGATGCTATGAAGGAGGCAAGGTAACCATGGGAAAACCCGGTGCTTTTCTTAAAGAGGGCCGCAAGGCGCACAGCCTGCGCCCCGTTGACGAGCGCGTCAAGGACTACGACGAGCTCTATGTCAACCTGAGCCACGACGAGCAGCGCACGCAGGCCAGCCGCTGCATGATGTGCGGCGTCGCCTTCTGCCAGACGGGTCTCTCGTTTGGCAAGGCGCGCCCCTCGGGCTGCCCCTTGCACAACCTCATCCCCGAGTGGAACGACCTGGTCTACCGCGGCCTTTGGAAGGAGGCGGCCGAGCGCCTGGCGCTTACCTCGCCGCTTCCCGAGTTCACCAGCCGCGTGTGCCCCGCCCTTTGCGAGGCGGCCTGCAACCTGGGCCGCGACGACGAGGCCGAGACGATCCACGACAACGAGCGCGCCATCTCGGACCGCGAGTGGGAGATGGGCGGCCCCAGGCGCTTTGAGCCCGCGGCAGCTGATGCCCCGTCCGTAGCCGTCGTGGGTTCCGGCCCGGCCGGCCTGGCCGCCGCGTGGGACCTTGCCCGTCGCGGCGCACGCGTGAGCGTTATCGAGAAGTCCGACCGTGCCGGCGGCCTTCTTATGTACGGCATTCCCAACATGAAGCTTGAGAAGTCCGTGGTCGACCGTCGCGTCAACCTTATGCGTGAGCTGGGGATCGAGTTTCGCCTGTCCACCGACGCGAGCGACACGGCCGTGGCCGCAGGCCTTAAGGCCGAGTTCGACGCCGTTGTGGTCGCGGCTGGCGCCCAGGCCCCGCGCGGTCTTTCTGCCGTGGGCTTTGCCGAGGGCCTGGCGGCCGGCGGCGTGGTCTACGCCGTCGACTACCTGACGGCCGCCACCAAGTCTGTGCTTGACGGAGCCGAGCCCGCCATCAACGCGGCCGGCAAGGACGTCATCGTCATCGGCGGCGGCGACACCGGCAACGACTGCATTGGCACCGCGGTTCGCCAGGGCGCCAAGTCGGTCCGCCAGTTCGAGTTCATGCCCGCCGCTCCCGATAAGCCTGCGGCCTCTAACGCGTGGCCCCAGTGGCCCAACGTCAAGAAGACCGACTACGGCCAGGCCGAGGCCATCCATATGATGGGCGGCGAGATGCGCGAGTGGGGTATCGACACCCTGCGTATCCTGCTTGACGAGGACGGCCAGGTGCGCGCTCTGGACGCCGTCGACCTTGACTGGAGCCAGGGTAAGCCGGTGCGCCTGGATGAGTCCGAGCGCCGCTATCCCGCGCAGCTGGTGCTCATTGCCTGCGGCTTCACTGGTCCTATGGCCGAGGTCTTCTCGGCGTTTGATGTTCCTATGGCAACCGAGGGCCGTCCGCTTCCCCAGATGGTCTGCGGCTGCTCTCACAAGGCCAAGCGCACGGGCGACGTCGAGGGGGCTGTGGTTTACGCCGCCGGCGACGCGCGCTGCGGCAGCTCGCTGGTCGTCTCGGCCATTGCCGATGCCCTTGCGTGCGCGGCGGAAGTCTCGGATGAGCTAGGACTGTAGCCATGAACGAGCCAGGAGACATCCCCACCATCGTCCACGAGCCCGAGCCAAGCGGCGAGCTTGTTTGGATGGAAGACGGCGTCGAGAAGCCCTTTGTCGACGCCAGCGCCGAGAGCCAGCACACCTGGCTCGAGGATTCCTTCGATTGGGCCAACCCCGATGACCCTGTCGATGACGATGAGGAGGGGCAAGACGACGACGGGATTGTCTGGCTTTAACGTCTACCTGTGGTTTATAGAAGAGGGTGTCGCTTTACGCGGCATCCTCTTTTTTGTTGCGGGGCGGCTGCGGCTCGCGGGTGCCGCGGTATTCTCGCCACCTGCGCCGGGCTCGCAGGCCATGAAAAAGGCGCCGACAGCTGACTGCCGGCGCCTAAAGGTGAGGCTTGCGAGAATCGCGCCTTACTTGCTGGGGGCGATCCAGAACTTGAGGAGCGGGAAGCTCACGATGACAGCCAGCAAGGTGTTGACCACCGAGGCGATGGTAGAGGCCAGCGCGGCGTCCATGCCAAAGGAGCCCTGGCAGAACGACACTACGTAGCTGGGAAGCACCAGGTTCACCACAACGATGATCACGGCGAGCACTCCGTACTTCCAGGCGCTGTCCTTGTAGGAGGCGTCGGACTTGAAGACCCACTTCATCTGGACGAAGAAGTTGACGACCTGCGCCAAGACCTCGGCCACCAGGAAGGTGAGGAAGCCGCCCAGGCCGTTGGTCGAGGGCTCGGTGTAGTTGAAGATCAAGAACTTAAAGGGCTCGGTGAGGCCCATCATGTTGACGAAGACCGCCGCACCAGCGGCAGCGCAGACGATGCGGGTGATGGTCGAGATGTTGGATAAGACGTTGAACTTGATGAACTGCCACAGGGCCTCGTGCTCTTCTGTCCAGGATTTGAAGCTCATGCATTTACCTTCTTTCTTGCGCTGGGCGCGTGTCTTGGGGCGCGTAATTCCTTGTTGTTAAGCCTTGGAAGCGGCGTCGATCTTGCTCTTGAGCTGGGCGTTCTGGATGAGGTTCACGATGAACTCGACAAGCAGGCGAATGATGCCAATGATCCAGAAGCCGCGAATCTCCATCACGATGGCGTCGACCATGCGCATGTTGACCATGCCGTCGGTCATCTTGGCAAGGGCGCGCAGCGGCATGTTCCAAATAAAGAGCACGTTGAGGTTGGGCTTGCCTGATTTGTCCGCGCGGTTCTTGATTCCGCGCAGCACCAGCCAGACGATCCAGAAGATGGGGGAGCGGCCGTGGTTGAGGTCGCGGAAGCACATGTTGCGGTCAATCGCGGGCTTCTCGGCGGGAATCTTGTGGCCGAGAAGGGCTTCGAACGAGGCGTCGGAGACCTTCATGACGTCGGCGGTCTCGTAGACAGAGACGTTGCGGCCCTCGTAGGGGTTTGGGGCGTCGGAGCCGGCGACCTTAACCTCGGCCGTTAGGCGGATGTCCTCGCAGGATGCACCGACACGAATCTCGTAGCTGCCGCCCTCGACTTCCCATGCATTGGTGGCGGTATTGAAGTAGCGGAACGCCTTATCGCCAAGGTTGACGGTCACGGTCTTGGACTCGCCCGGCTCAAGCTCGAGGCGCGCGAAGCCCTTGAGCTCCTGCTCGGCGCGGAAGACCGTGTGCTGGGGCTTTGCCACGTAAACCTGGGCGATCTCGGTGCCGGCCACCTTGCCGGTGTTGGTCACGGTAAAGGTGACGTCCCACTCGGTTGCCTTGACGTCAGAGTAGGCAAAGGTGGTGTAGGAAAGGCCATAGCCAAACGGAAAGGCCACAGGCTTCTTGGCAGTCTGGAAGTAGCGGTAGCCCACGTAGATGCCTTCGCGGTACTCGCTCTTCCAGTCGTCGGCGGGGAAGTTGGCAGAAGAGGGCACGTCTTCCAGGCGGTGCGGCCAGGTCTCGGTGAGCTTGCCGCAGGGGTTGAGCTTGCCGCATACCAGGTCAAGGGCGGCGCCCGCGCCGGCCTGGCCGCCAAGCGCACAGTAAAGAACCGCAGGCGCGCTTGCCATCCAGTCGCTCTCGACACAAGAGCCGGCGCTTAGAAGCACGACGACCTTGGGGTTGACCTTGACCACTGCTTCGAGCAGCTCGATCTGGTTTGCGTTGAGCTTCATGTTGAGGCGGTCGGCACCCTCAGACTCGGCGATCTCGTCTAATGCCATGGCAAGAAGAACCACGTCGGCGCGCTTTGCCAGGTCAACGGCGGCCTCGAGCTTAGAAGCGTTGGAATCTCCGTGGCGCTCGAAACCGGGCTCGAAGCCCACCAAGGAAAGCTTGGTCTGGTCGATCATGTCCAACAGAGAATCGACCTTGGTGGAGTTGACGGCAGAAGAGCCTGCGCCCTGGTAGCGCGGGATCTGGGCAAAGTCACCGATAAGGGCGACCTTGGTCTGGGCAGCCAGCGGCA
The DNA here is from genome assembly GCA_963616835.1 of uncultured Oscillospiraceae bacterium. GTDB lineage: Bacteria > Actinomycetota > Coriobacteriia > Coriobacteriales > Atopobiaceae > Paratractidigestivibacter. Next base: position 5,647 of record CAVEMP010000124.1, read on the forward strand.
AAAGCTCGGTGCCGTCCACGACGTCGTTCTTAAGCAGGACGGCGCCCTCACCCGCGGCTTTGCGGGCCAGCTGGTGGTGGGCCTCGGCATCAAAGCTCTTGGGCGCGGCCAGCATCTTGGGGTGGACGTCCAGGATAAGCTCGATGGCCTCGTCCACACGCTCGTCGACGTCGGACTCCTTGATGGTGCCGTTTTGCACTGCACCCAGCAGCTCGCGGATCGAACCCAGGCCAGGCGCGGGCATCTCAAAGGTAGAGCCCGCCGCCACGCCGGCGGCGTGGTCGTTGGAGCCGCCCCAGTCGGTGATAACAGCGCCGTCAAAGCCCCACTCGTCGCGCAGGATGTCCTTCAACAGGTGCTCGTGCTCGTTGACGTAGACGCCGTTGACCAGGTTGTACGAGCTCATGATGGTCTTGGGGTCAGACTCGCGCACCACGATCTCGAAGGCGGTAAGGTAAAGCTCGCGCATGGTGCGCTCGTCGATCACCGAGTTGGAGGCCTGGCGGCGCGTCTCCTGGCTGTTCACGGCGTAGTGCTTAGGGCAGGCGGCGATGCCGTTGGACTGGATGCCGCGCACGTAGCCCGCGGCCATCTTGCCAGAAAGGTAGGGGTCCTCGGAGAAGTACTCGAAGTTGCGGCCACAAAGCGGGTTGCGCTTCTCGCAAAGGCCCGGCCCCAAAAGGACGTCGACGCCCTGAGCCGCGGCCTCTTCGCCCATGGCGGCGCCCACTTGCTCGCCCAGCTCGGGGTCCCAGGAGTTTGCGACGGTCACGGCGGTGGGGAAGCAGGTGGCCGGCTCCGAGCCGTTAAGGCCCAGGTGGTCGGCTGCGCCCGCCTGGTGGCGAACGCCGTTGGGGCCGTCCGAGTACTCGATGGCGGGGATGCCCGCACGTTCGTTGGGCCAACTGCCAAAGGTGGTCGCGCCCTGGAGCAGGGCGCACTTCTCCTCAAGGGAGAGTTTCTTGATAATGTCCTCGTGCTTCATGTGAGACCTTTCATGGAGGCCAAGCCTGATGGGCCTATCCTTGCGATTTTGATGATAGGGGTCCCAAATCTGGCTTTGTGCATCCATGACACAATCGGCGTTGTTGAGGGCATGATTTGCCGTTGGCGTTTTTAGATGGCCGGTGGACGGCAAGCGCGGCGCCTGTGTCTCCGCGGTGATTGGCGCAGGCGCCGCGCCGGCGTCCCTACCCTATGCTCACCTGACCGCAGTCGTGAATAATGACCTGCTTGGCGGCCAGGTCGTCGGCAATGTAGGGATAGCCCCTTAACATCCCCATGCCAGCCATATATTCCTCAAGCTTAAGGTCGATGTCGTCGTCATTATCATCATCGTTATCGTCACGGTTCTCTTCGGCGCCCCGGTCGAGCGGATCTGGCAGCTCATCGTCATCGGCCATGAGGTTGTGGGCAAGCTCGAGTTCGGCTGCCCAAACCTTGCTCACGCTCTCTGCCTCATTTGGATCGCTTGCGTCGTCGGCAGTAACACGCAGGCCGCGCTCGATCAAGAGGTGCCTCAAACAGTCTAGAAGGTCCTCTTGCGCAACCTGGTTTGCGCCTACATAAAAGACGAGCGTACCTTTGGGGTATCTGTCTAGGTTGCTGATCTTCTCGTCGTCGATAACCTCGATCGCCACGCGCTCCTTGTCCCAATACATTGCCATGCTTCAGGTCCTTTCTCGTTGGAATTTGCTGGCGAGAAGAACTCTATGGGATGTAACTTGCACAAATCTTGCATCGTTCTTGCCGGAATCTATCACGTGGCTTGCACGGGCTGGTGAGGACAGGGGAGAGACATGGCGTGCGCCCCGGCGGCCTCGGCGGGTGGCGCCTTTCTCGCCTGTGAACGGCAAAGGCGCCAAAATGCCGTGTCGTAAACGTTCCTGGACAGCCGACCCCGGGCACTTCTCGACTAGTCATGTGTCGCCTTTGGAATCGCTCGGCTTTGGCCCACCGCGACGGCTCGCCCCGGATACAATGAGGAGCGCTTAATCCAACCCGCCCTTCCTTAATAACCAAGGAGAAGACCATGGCCTTGACCAAAGTCAGCGTGAAAGACCTCGACATCAATCCCTTTAGCGCCATCGACGACGATTGGATGCTCATCACTGCAGGTAGCGTGGAGCGTCACAACACCATGACGGCCAGCTGGGGTGGCGTGGGCGTTCTGTGGTCGCAGCCCGTGGCCACCTGCTACATTCGCCAGAGCCGTTACACCAAGGAGTTCGTGGACGCAAACGACCTCTTTACCCTGTCGTTTTATGACCCGGCCAAGTACCGTAAGGCCTTAGGTCACCTGGGCCGCGTCTCGGGCCGCGACGAGGATAAGATCGCTGCCGTGGGCTTCACTCCGCTTAGCCTGGACGGCACCGTGACCTTCGAGCAGGCCCGCCTTACCCTGGTGTGCCGCAAGCTCTACAGCTCGTTCCTTGCGCCCGAGGGCTTCTGCGACGGCGGCGCAATTGACGCCGTCCACTATGCCGACAAGGACTACCACACCATGTACATCGGCAAGATCGAGCACGCCTATTTGGCTTAAATCGCTGCATTTCGCACCGCAATCGAACAACAACCAACAAGAGAAAGAGAAGCACATGACTAAGGTCGCAATCCTATTTGGCGGTATCTCCACCGAGCACGACATCTCCTGCAAGAGCGCCGACAACGTGATCAACGCGCTTGGCGACCGTTTTGACCTGGTGCTCATTGGCATCACTAAGGCCGGCGAGTGGTTCCACTACACCGGTGACGCGGCAGACGTCACCGGCAACTGGGAGTCCCACGACACCGAGAAGGTCGTTCTTGTCCCCGGCGCCCGCGGCCAGGGCGGTTTCTATGTGGTGCGCGACGGCGCGCTTGTGCGCCTGGACGTCGACGTGGCACTGCCGGTCATGCACGGCCAGGGCGGCGAGGACGGCACCCTTCAGGGCGCGCTTGAGATGTGCGGCATGCCCTACGTGGGCTGCGGCGTGCTTGCCAGCGCCGTGTGCATGGACAAGGACGCGTCGCACCGCCTGGCCGCGGCCGCCGGCGTGCGCTCGCCCAAGTGCGAGGTCCTCTACCGCGGATGCGCCGATGCTGAGAAGTCCGCTGCCGTCGAGGCCTGCGGTGGCTACCCCGTCTTTGTGAAGCCCGCCCGCGGCGGCTCGTCGATCGGCGTCTCTAAGGCGACCGACGATGCCTCTTATGCCCAGGCCCTGGACGCCGCCTTCGCCCTCGACCGCAAGGTCGCCGTCGAGGAGGCCATCACCGGCGACGAGGTGGGCTGCGCCGTCACCGGCGACGCCGAGAGCGGCACCTTCATGGGCGAGGTCGACCAGATCGTGGTCACCGGCGGCGGCTTCTTCCGCATCCACCTTGAGAAGAACCCCGGCCAAAACACCGAGCTGCGATGCCCGTCCAACCTTGGCCCGAACGTCATGGCCCGCGTGCGCGAGGCCGGTGCGCGTGTCTACGAGGCTCTGGGCTGCGAGGGCTTTGCCCGCGTCGACCTCTTTGTCACGCCCGAGGGCGAGGTTGTCTTCAACGAGGTCAACTCCACGCCTGGTCTCACCTATTACAGCCGCTTCCCGCAGATGATGCGCGTCGCCGGCTACGAGCTGGGCGACGTTTTGGCCGACCTTATCGCCAAGAAGCTCTAGGACTAAGGCTTCTCCGGGCCATAATCGCCTCAACCTCAAAATCCCCTGCATTCCGTGCCGTTTTTGACTCCAAATTTGGCACAAGATGCAGGGGATTTTTCATGTGTAGGTATTCTCGCTGCCGCAAGGGCCTGCTCGAGCTAGATTACGACCCCGTCAAGGTGGTCGATCTCGTGCTGGATGATTTGGGCGACGTAGCCGGTGAAGGAAATCGTGCGCTCGCGCCACGAGTCGTCCAGGTAGCGCACCTTGACGCGGCGCCAGCGGGTGCAGGGCCGCACGCCATCAAGCGAAAGGCAGCCTTCCTCGGTCTGGTACTCGCCCACGCGCTCCAGGATCTGCGGGTTGTACATCAGCATGTGACGCGCTCCGTTAGAGACCACAATGATGCGCCTGCGCACCCCGATCATATTGGCAGCCATGCCCACGCACTCATCTGCATGTGCCGCCAAGGTGTCGAGAAGATCGCGCCCCACGGCCGCATCGTCGGGATGCCCGGGGGTTGCGGGTTCGCTGGGAACACGCAGGAAGAGAGGAGAGCGAACAATCTGACGGACCATGTTGGTCATGCCTTTCTGCAGAGGACGGTGTGGGGTGAACCATTATTCCACGCCGCATCCGCTTGATCGTCGCGCATCTCGCCGTCGCGAAATCACCTCAAAGCCCAGCGGGTCTAGCGGGCCCAGCCGGGTCGCATCGCGCTACCGGTGCCCGCGCCGCGCGTTTGCCCCCTGGCGCCCCTGGGCCGCGCGGTTTCTAGCCGCGGTGTTCTGCGCGCGGCTCATACCCTGGGGAAACCCTCCGCGAGCTGCGTTCTTTGGCTTGCCGCCCTGGCCCTGTCCGTCGTGACCCGCGCCTTTGCCCTTCTTGCCGCCCTTGCTCCGGCCGCCGGCGTCCTTGTCCTTGGGCGGGTAGGGGCGAATCAAGCACTTGGGCCCCATGCCAATGAGGTCTGCGCGACCGGCCTTGAGAAGGGCCTCCCGCACCAGGTGCCAGTTTTCGGGCTTGCGGTACTGGATAAGCGCGCGCTGCATGGCCTTCTCGTGCGGGTCGCGCGGCACGTAGATGGGCTTCATGCTGCGCGGGTCAAGGCCCGTATAGAACATGCAAGTGCTCATCGTGGAGGGCGTGGGGTAGAAATCTTGCACCTGCTCGGGCATGTAACCCATGTCGCGCACGGCCTCGGCCAGCTCCACGGCCTCCTTCATGGTGGACCCGGGGTGCGAGCTAATGAGATAGGGCACCACGTACTGCTCAAGCCCCGCCGCGCGCGTAGCCTTCTCGAAGCGCCGGCAAAACGCATCGTAGACGGCTTTCGACGGCTTGCCCATGGCTGCAAGCACCGTGTCGCTCACGTGCTCGGGCGCCAGGCGCAGCTGGCCCGAGACATGGTGGCGGATAAGCTCGTCCAGGAACTTATCGGATTTATCGGCCAGCGTGTAGTCAAAGCGCACGCCGCTTCGCACAAAAACCTTCTTGACGCCGGGGAGCTGCCGCAGGTCGCGCAGCAAATCGGCATAGGAGTCCTCCTCGACCACCATGTTGCGGCACAGCTGGGGCCACATGCATCGCTTGTTCGAGCACACGCCGTATTTGGCCTGCTTGTCGCAGGCCGAGCGCCCAA
>CAVEMP010000125.1:0-2058 GCA_963616835.1 uncultured Oscillospiraceae bacterium
ACCCAGGGCCTGCTGCTTGGCGCCGGTGCGCTCTGCCAGGATGAAGGACTGGATGATCTCTTTGCGGTCGCCCAGGAACATGTGCTCGGTGCGGTCAAGGCCAATGCCTTCGGCGCCAAAGTCACGGGACAGCTGAGCGTCCTCGGGGTTGTCGGCGTTGGCGCGAACACCAAAGATGCGGCCGCGGGAAGCATCGCGACGAATCTCGTCTGCCCAGGTGAGGATGGTCTCAAGGTCGCCGGTGAGCTCGGGACGAACCAGGGGCACAGCGCCCAGGATAACGTCGCCGGTGGTGCCGTTGATGGAGATAATGTCGCCCTCGTGCAGGACCACGTCGGTGCCAGAAACCACGACCTCCTTGTTCTTGGCGTCGATCTTCAAGGCCTCGGCGCCGCAGACGCAAGGGGCACCCATGCCACGGGCGATAACGGCCGCGTGGCTGGTCTTGCCGCCGTGAGAGGTCAAGATGCCCTCGGCGGCGACCATGCCCTTGAGGTCGTCAGGAGTGGTCTCCCAGCGAACGAGGATGCAGGGCTGCTCCTTGTTGGCGCAGCTCACGGCCTCATCGGCAGAGAAGACGACCTTACCCACGGCGGCGCCGGGAGAAGCGTTCATGCCCTTGGTCAAGACCTTGAAATCGGCCTTGGGGTCGAACTGCGGGTGCAGGAGCTGGTCAAGCTGCTCGGGAGCGACACGCATGACCGCTTCTTCCTTGGAGATGGCGCCCTCGGCCTCGAACTGCATGGCGATGGCAAGAGCGGCCATGGCGGTGCGCTTGCCAACGCGGGTCTGGAGCATCCAGAGCTTACCCTGCTCGATGGTGAACTCGATGTCCATCATGTCGTGGTAGTGCTCCTCGAGCTGGACGAAGATGTCGTCGAGCTGTTGGCCAGCCTCTTCGAGGCCGGGGATCTTCTTGAGGTCGGCGATGGGCTCGGTGTTGCGGATACCGGCCACGACGTCCTCGCCCTGGGCGTTGACCAGGAAGTCACCGTAGAACTCCTTGGTGCCGTTGGCGGGGTTACGGGTAAAGGCGACGCCGGTAGCAGAGGTCTCGCCCTTGTTGCCAAAGACCATGACCTGGACGTTGACGGCGGTGCCGAGGTCGTCAGAGATTTTGTTCTGCTTGCGGTAGATGATGGCGCGCTCGTTCATCCAAGAACCAAAGACGGCCTCAATGGCAAGGCGCAGCTGCAGCTTGGGATCCTGCGGGAAGGCGGCGCGGCCGTCGGGCGCAACCTCGGGGTGAGCCTGGGAGTCGACGTTGACGGCGAAGATCTGCTTGAAGGTCTCGACAAGGTCCTTGAGGTCGTTGGCGTCGAGCTCGGTGTCGAGCTTCACGCCCTTCTCGGCCTTCTTGGCGTTGATGGCGTCCTCGAAGAGGTCACCGTCGATGCCCATGACGACGTTGGAGAACATCTGGACAAAGCGGCGGTAAGAGTCGTAAGCAAAACGCTCGTTGCCGGTCTGGGCAATGAGGCCCTGGACCGAGATGTCGTTCAAACCCAGGTTAAGGACGGTGTCCATCATGCCGGGCATCGAGAAGGGAGCGCCAGAACGAACAGAGACGAGCAGCGGGTCCTCGGCGTCGCCGAGCTTCTTGCCCATGCGCTCCTCGAGGTTCTCGCGGGCAGCGTCGATTTCGTCCAGGACGCCGTCCTCCCACTGGTTGCCGGAGTTGGCGTACTTAACGCAGGTCTGGCAGGTGATGGAGAATCCCGGAGGAACGGGAAGACCGATCTTAGCCATCTCGGCAAGGTTGGCGCCCTTGCCGCCGACGATCCACTTTGCCTGCTCGACGGTCTCGCCAGCGGGCTCGGTGGCGTTGACACCGTCGATTCCGGCGCCAAAACGGTACACGTGCTTCTCAGCCATTTTGTCCCCTTGTGACTTGTTTCCTGGCATGTAATTTACAGACATGCACTCACTGCTGAATGCCTAAGAAAGAACGCTTGTCCTTCGAGGCACTGCGCTATGGTAGCAACCAGTCGGCGAGAAACCCGTACCTATTTGCCAGAAGGTCGACCCTGCTAGGTGAACGGGCGAACGGCACAAAAA
>CAVEMP010000125.1:2287-4367 GCA_963616835.1 uncultured Oscillospiraceae bacterium
GTGTGGAAGACGGCGGAGGGCCTGTCGTCCTCAAACTGCTCGTCAAAGTAGGCGCGCACCATCTCGACGTCCTTGACGTTGGGAAGGCGGCGAATCTCGACCGAGCCGTCGCCAAACTGGGCGGCAGCGGCCATCACGACGGTGTTTGCGGTCTCACCGCGAGAGTCCGAAAGAACAAAGATTAGAGGGACGACATCCCCAAAGATGTCATTGTCCAAGTCCAGCGTGGCCATTTTTCGACCTCCAAATCTGATTGAGACCGGCCAAGGCGCGTCTGCCCTGGCCGGTTTTTCCAACCCTACTTCTTGCGGGAAAGCGCGGAGATGTCCGCGACGCCCTCGAAGACCTTAGCGAACCTGTTAAGGAGACGCAGGCGGTTTTCCCTTACCCGAGTATCCTCGTCCATAACCAAAACATCGGCAAAGAATCGGTCAATCGGCTCTTTAAGAGCGGCCAGTGCAGAACAAGCGGCCTCGAAGTCCGATTTTTTGAGTGCTTCGGCAACATTTTTCTCGCCAGTCTCGCAGGCGGCGAGAAGGTCTTTCTCGGGCTGGGTGAGGATTGACTGGTCCACGTCGCAACCAAGCGAGGCGTCGGCCAGGTTGTGAGCGCGGGCAAAGGCAGTGGCAAGGTCATCGAAGAGCTCAGGCTGCTCGGCGCGGGCGCCGTCGAGGGCGCGGGCGCGGGCAAAGAACTCGGCGGGGTCGATAACACCCACGGCGGCAACGGCCTCGATGGTGTCGTTCTTCACGCCCTCGTCCTTGGCGATACCGGCAAGACGGCCGGCGAAGAAGCGCTCGACTTCGGCAGCCACCTGGGCGGCGTCGAACTCGAGGCCCTGCTCGGTGTAGTTCTTAAGGGCACGTGCAATCATGGCCTTGAGGGAGACCGTGGGCATGGCGCGAAGCATCGCGATGATGCCGATGGCGCTACGGCGCACGGCAAAGGGATCGGAAGAGCCGGTGGGAGGCTCGCCAATGGCAAACAGGCCACAGACAGTGTCGAGCTTATCGGCCACGGCCACGCACTTGCCGCAGTCAGAAGACGGCAGCTCATCACCGGCGAAGCGCGGGCGGTAGTGCTCGCGGATGGCCTTTGCGACCTCGGGGTCCTCGCCGGCGGCCAGGGCATAGTAGCCGCCCATGACGCCCTGCTGGTTGGTGAACTCGACGACGGCCTGCGACACCAGGTCTGCCTTGGCAAGGTGGGCGGCGCGCACGGCGTTCTTCACGCCGGCCTCGTCCTGGCCCGCCTGCGTCGCGCAAAGCTCGGCGAGCTTCTCCATGCGACCCACCTTTTGCAGGGTGGTGCCCAGCTTCTCCTGGAAAGTGACGATGCCCAGCCGCTGCACGAACTCCTCCATGGGGCGCTTCAGGTCCTCGTCAAAGAAGAACTTGGCGTCGTCCAAGCGCGGACGCACGACGCGCTCGTTGCCGGCCACGACGGTGTCGCTCACGGCGGGGTTTGCGTTAGAGACGATCACGAACTCGCGGGTAAGATTGCCCTCGGCGTCGAAGATCGGGAAGTAGCGCTGGTTAGAGAGCATAGACTCGCAAATGATCTCTTGCGGGACATTGAGGAACTCCTCGTCGAACTTGCCAACAAGCACGGTGGGCCACTCGCAGAGGTTAACGACCTCGTCGAAGATGCGCTTAGGGGTGTCGACGCGGGCGCCTGCGCGCTCGGCCTCGATTTTGGCGATGCCCTCGCGGATGACCTCCTCGCGGCGCTCGGCCGAAAGCACGAAGGCGTCCTCGAGGACCTTCTCGTAGACAGAAGGCTCGCCCACGGTGTGAGCGCCGGGCCCCAGCACACGGTGGCCATAGGTCACGTTCGAGCTGGTGACGTCGGCGTAGGTCACAGGCACGACCTCAGAGCCGAGAAGAGCGCAGATCCAGCGGATCGGACGCACGAAGGTCTCGTGCTCGGAGCCCCAACGCTGGGAGCGATAGTTGGGCCACTCGATGGCCGCGATGACGTCGTGGCCCAGGGCAGACAAGATCGGCATAGCGGGCGCAGACGCCACGTTCTTCTCGGCAAAGACGTACTCGTTGCCGTCCTCGGCCACGTTGCGGGTAAG
>CAVEMP010000126.1:0-4074 GCA_963616835.1 uncultured Oscillospiraceae bacterium
AGCATCTTGTTGTTCTTGTCGTTTTTCCAATAAGCGCCCGAGACGCCGGTGAGCTTGAAGGCCTTAAGCGCCTTGGTGTAGCAGATGTGGGGGCCGACGCACATGTCGATGTACTCGCCCTGCTGATAGAAGGTGATGCGGGCGTCGTCGGCCAGGTCGCCGATGTGCTCGACCTTGTACTTCTCGCCGCGCTCTTCCATGAGCTTGACGGCATCTTCGTGGGAAAGCTCGAAAGTCGTGAACTTGAGGTTCTCCTTCACGATCTTCTTCATCTCGGCCTCGATGGCCTCGAAATCGTTCTCAGAGATCTTCTGGCCCTCGGGCAAGTCGACGTCGTAGTAAAAACCGTTGTCGGTGGCGGGGCCGTAGGCAAAATCTGCCTGGGGGTACAGGCGCTTGATGGCCTGGGCCATGATGTGGGCTGCGGAGTGGCGCACGACGTGGGTAATCTGGTCCTCGGGACACTCGATAACCTGGCCGTCGTTTTGCAAGACCTTCATGGAAAACCTCTTCCTAAAATTGGTGACAAGCTCGTTTAGTGTACTCGTTTGGAGCTAAGGGGTGCGCAACAAAAAGCCCCCACATATCTGCGGGGGCCAGGTTCACGAAATGCCTCTGGCTTACTGGATGCGAGTGCGGCAGTAGGGGCAGACCTTCCAGTCGGCGTTCAGGGGACGGTGGCAGGTGGGACAGACATTGCGGACCTGCGTGTTGCAGATGGGGCACACCACAAAGTCGCGATCGATCGGGGCACCGCACTTGGGGCAGATGCCGTAGTGAGACAGCTGGTGCTCGCGAAGGGCGATGTCGAGATCCTGCTCCTCACGGTCAATGAGGTAAGAGCTGGGACGCAAGATAACGTAGGCGAGAAGACCCACGATGGGGATGACCGAGATAATGGCCCACATCCACCAGGGCTCGGCGCCGCGGCGCTGGGCATCGCGGATGACGTAGACGATCGAAAGAACGTAGAGCATGACCACGCAGACGACCATCAGGTACAAGACCATGAGCACTTGCGGCGTGAGGATCGAGTCGAGCAGTTCGGACATATCGGGGACTCCTTTTTGATGGGTCTAGCGTGTTTTGGCCTGTGTGCGACCTTGGGGCGCGCACCGCAGATAGTCAAACATTGTAGCAAAAGCTATAAAAGATTTGCCGCAACCTCGCCCGCAAGGGTAATAGAGCCGCAAGCCACATAAGATTCTTCACAAAGTGCCGACGTTGCTTGGGTCACCGTCGCGTACTCCCCCACCACTTGGCAACCCGCGGCCGCAAAGAGTTTGCCCAGCTCATGGGCGGGCAAAGCGCGGGACGACGAGGTTTGGGTCACCGCCACGCGGCCAAAGGCGCCGGCGAGAAGGTCGACGATGCCCTCGACGTCCTTATCGGCCAAAACGGCACACAAAAGCAGCGGGCGCGCGTCTTTGTTAGGCGCCACAGCAGCCACGCTGGCCAGGAAGGTCTGGACGCTCTGCGGGTTGTGGCAAGCGTCGATAAGGATGGGCGGCTCGGGACGCAGAAGCTGGAAGCGGCCCGGGGTGGGGCAGGTAACTACAGCCTCAAAAAGCTTCTGCGCGTCCAGATCGCGGCCCAGGTAGTCCTCGGCCAAGGCAACGGAGCAAGCGATGTTTGCCGCTTGGTAGCCGGGCTTTAAAGCCGCGAGCTCGGCGTAGCAGGCGCGCGGCGTGTTGACCGTGAGCTCCAGGGGCGAACCGATGCGCTTTGGGTGCTTGGTCACGCCAAAACTCACGCAGGGCAGGGCCGCGTGGGCGCGGGCGATGCCCTCGTGCATCTCGCCGGCAACATCCGCACGGTCAAGGGCACGCACCAGCGTAGGTGCGACGCCCGCCTCTTTACACTGGGCGAGAAAAACGTCCTCGACCGAAGTAGGCGTGGCGCAGCCAACGCCCAGCACACAGGTACGGCCGGGCTTGATGATGGCAGCCTTCTCGCCAGCGATGGCCTCGAGCGTGTCGCCCAGCACGTGAATGTGGTCCAATCCAATGCCGGTCACGGCCACGCTCTTGATGGACTTGAAGGCAGACGTGGCGTCCCAACGGCCGCCCATGCCGCACTCAAGCACGCAGGTATCGACGCCGGCCATGGCAAAAACCACTGCGGCGGCCACAGTCAAGGTGTCGAACTCGGTGATGTCATAGGGGCGCTCGCCGCGCTCGCTGCGGGCGGCATTCACGCGCTGGCCGGCCAGGTAGGCGGCGTTGATGCCGTACGCAAAAGCCTCTTTAGAGACCGGGGCGCCCTCGATCTCCATGCGCTCGTTGTAGCTCACAAGCTCGGGCGAGGTGTACAGGGCGCACTTCTTGCCCTCCTGGCCCAAAATAGCAGCCGTGTAGCGCGAGGTCGACGTCTTACCGTTGGTGCCCGCAATCTGCACCGAGTCAAAGCACAGGTCGGGGTCGCCAAGATTTGCCAGCATGTCCTCGACCGTCTCCAGCATTGGGCAGATGCCAAAGCGCAGCGAGGCATGGAGCAAGTCCAGGGCCTCGTCGTAGGTTATCTGCGGCACGTCAAAGGGAACGCGATAGGTCATTGTTGCTCTACCCCTATAAGATGCGGCGAGAAGGCCTTTGCGGACTTCTCGCCAAAGTGATTAACGGTTGCTGCCCAACATGAGGCGCAGGGCCTCTTCGCGGGCCTTCATCTCACGCAGGACGCCGCGCACGGCAGACGTCGTGGTGATCGAACCGGGCGAGCGCACACCGCGCATGGTCATGCAGGTATGTTCGGCCTCTAGGATAACCAGGACGCCCAGGGGGTTAAGCTCCTTTACCAGGGCGTCTGCAATCTGGGCCGTCAGGCGCTCCTGCAACTGCGGGCGGTGTGCGTAGCCGTTAACGCAGCGCGAGATCTTAGAGAGCCCGGTTACGTGACCATCGCGCGGGATGTAACACACGTGTGCCTTGCCCACAAAGGGCAGCAGATGGTGCTCGCACATGGACGAGAAGGGGATGTCGCGCACGATCACCATCTCTTCGTTGCCGGGCTCGTGGAACTGTTTGCGCAGGTGGACGCCCGGGTCCTCGTACATACCGCCAAAGATCTCTTCACAGGCGCGCGCCACGCGGTCGGGCGTGCCCTGCAAGCCCTCACGGTCGGGGTCCTCGCCGATACCGATCAAGAACTCGCGGACCGCGGCCTCGATGCGAGGCTTGTCGATGGTTTTCTCGTCCACGTCCTACTCCTTCTCGGCACGGTTCTTGCCGTAGACAAACCAGTAAACGATGCCCAGGGCAACGCCGCCCACCAGGTTGCCCAGGATAGCGGCAGAAATATTAGAGCAAACGCCGCCCAGCGTAATGGCGCCAGAGCCGACGCCCGCCGCCTGCAGCATAAGGCCGTAGGGCAAGAAGAACATGTTGGCCACGCAGTGCTCGAAGCCGGCGCCCATGAAGGCCATCACGGGCAAGAGCGCGGCAAAGAACTTATCGGCTACGTTGGTCGAGGCATGGCCGCACCAAACGGCCAGGCAAACCAGAACGTTGCACAGGATGCCGCGGAAGAAGACCGTGGCCCAAGGAAGCGAGGCCTTGGTCGCGGCCACGGCAACGGCTGCCTCGCCAAAGGCGCCGCCGTTGGCGCTTGCCGCCTGGGCCCCTACAAGCAAAAGGGCGGCTAAGACGCTGCCGCAAAAGTTGCCCGCGATGACCACAAGCCAGCTCTTAAGCAGGTCGGGCCAGGCAAAGCGACGGGACAAGGGACCCATGACCATCAGGCAGTTACCGGTAAAGAGCTCCGCACCCGCGGCCAAGATAAGAAAAAGGCCCAACGTGAACGAGAAGCCGCCCAAAAGCTGCGTGGCTGCAAAGGGCAGCGTCCCGTCGCACTTGACGACCAGCATGAACGTGGCGCCCATGGCCACAAAAAAGCCGGCGAGAATCGCCAGGACAAAAGCATTGAGCGGCTCGGTCGCGGCCTTGGTGGTGGCAACGCGCTCGGCCTTGAGCTCGATGGATGCCGGGGTCATCGCCCCGCTGTAGGAAGACGAGGGTTTCTCGGTTACTTTCACGCGATGCTCCTTTGGGCAGCTTCGACAACATGTTTTGCAAGGAC
>CAVEMP010000127.1:0-3496 GCA_963616835.1 uncultured Oscillospiraceae bacterium
GAGCCCGGCACCGAGTGCTACGAGGGCATGCTCGTGGGCGAGCGCTCCAAGCCCGGCGACATGGTCGTCAACATCGCGCGCTCCAAGTCCCTGGGCAACCAGCGCAGCTCCACCGCCGATGTGGCCGTGCAGCTTACCCCGCCGCGCCGCTTCTCGCTTGAGGAGGCCCTTGAGTACATCATGGACGACGAGCTGGTCGAGATCACGCCACAGTCCATCCGCATGCGTAAGCGCATCCTTAACGAGACCGAGCGCCGTAAGTGGGCTGTGCGCAACGGCATGGTTAAGAAGTAAGTTCTTTGCAGCGACTGACCTGGGTTCCAGGAAAATAAAAAAAGTCGTTGGCGCGGCGTTGGTTTTTATGTACAATAGCTGACGCACCATTACATGGAGAGTTGTCCGAGTGGCCGAAGGAGCACGATTGGAAATCGTGTAGGCGTCTAAAGCGTCTCCAGGGTTCAAATCCCTGACTCTCCGCCAGTACATTCTCGGGCGCCCAAGGGCGCCCGTTTTGTATCCCATAGTTGGCGCAGTTGCCTTTTGGTTTCTCGCCAGCTCATTCGGAGGGATGGCAGAGCGGCTGAATGCGGCGGTCTCGAAAACCGTTTAGCCTTTCTGAGGCTACGAGGGTTCAAATCCCTCTCCCTCCGCCAGAATTTTCAAAGGGTCGCCCCGTGGGGCGGCCCTTTTTTATGTCGCTCCGGGCTCTTGTTGGGGTGTCATAATGCCATGCGCGACTTTTCGCGGTTTAAATCGGCGCAGGGCGAGTAGCCAAGTAAAAAATCCCGACGTTTGCCCAGTTGGCAAATGTCGGGACCGTGGAGTCTACTTGACCGTAGTGCGTTTAAACCAAGAAATCTCGCGTGTACCTATTTACGGCGGCTCCTGCTTTGGGTTTTGTAGCGGCGCAGGCGCGCTGTGAGCTCTGGGGTAAAGTCGGTCGCGTTGTGAGTGGTTGCTCCGTTTGCTAGCGACCAGCGCCGCAGCCCAACGGTCACGACAACCATGACCGCCGCCGCGATGTACTTGTTGATATCAAGCCCCGCGACCAGCCCGTAATAAGCCGCACTGCCCGCTACGGCGCACACGGCGTAGTAGCTGCTGGGTTTGAAGATGCGCGGCACGTCTCCCAAGAAGACGTCACGCAACATCCCGCCGCCTACTCCGGTCAAGGTGCCCATCAGGATGGCGGATACCGGCAGCAGGCTGTAGACGATTGCCTTATCTGTCCCGCCTAGGGCAAACAGGGCAACCGAGATGATGTCGACCCACTCCAGCAGGTCGGGGATCTTCTTGAATGGCTTGGCAAAGAAGAAGACGAGAAGACCAATTGCCACGGTCGCGGGAATTGCGTAGGGGTTATCCAGCATGTACGTGCCGCCCTGCTGCATGGCCATGTCGCGGATTAGGCCGCCTCCCAGGCCGCATAACATCGACAGCCCGATGAATCCGATGGGGTCAAGCTCACGTTCGCTTGCCACAAGCGCGCCCGAAATCCCGCCGACGGCAACCGACGCAAGATCAAGCCACGCGGGCAGTGATACGGCGACTTGCGGGCTGATGGTTGAGTAGATGGGGATCACGCGGCGGCTCCGATTTTGGCAAGTGCGATTAGGGCGAGACAAAAATGTCCGTGGGACAACTTAATGCATCATGCCCGCCCGCGAAAGGGTTAGTTTGCTAATAACCCGCCGAACGGTTTTAAGGTAGCTCCTAGGTTGGTTCATTTCTCGCCGCACGTGTATATTCTTACCCCGCTTCGTCCGGCCGAGGGTATAAAAAGCTGCTAGTCTTGACCCCATATATGAACCAACCACCAAAGTTTGGTGTCGAGAGGAGCTTTTGATGGCCAACGATATCGACGTGAGCGGTTTTTCGAGTGACCGCTATTTTTCCCGGGCATGGCACCTGGTGACCCAGGAGAACGGCTGGTGGAAGCCGATTCTTCTCATGTGCGTGGCTCTTCTCGTCCCCATCGTGGGCCCTTTGGCCGTCCTGGGCTACCAGCTTGAGTGGGCGCGCCAGCTTGCCTGGGATGTTAACGACCCCATGCCTCGTCGCGGTTTTCGCGTGGGTAGCCTCATCATTTCTGGCTGGCGCGGTTTTCTCTCTGTACTGGGCTGGGGCATCGCCTATTTCCTTATCGACAGCCGAATCTCTGACGTTCCGGGTATCGGCGGCCTGTTAGATCTTGCCTGGAAAGTGTGTGGCATCTTTATCACGATGATGATTATGGTCGCCGCCATTCGAGCGACCATCTACCAGAACGCCGGCGCGGGCTACAACGTTAAGAACCTGTGGGAGATGGCCCGCCGAGACCTGGGCGGTCTGGCTCGCATTTGGGTCATTGGTTTTACGGCGACCGTCATCGAGGCGGTTATCTCTGCTGCCATTCTCGCTATTGGCCTTGCTTCGATGATTTCCGCCATTGTCTACGACGTGGATATCCTTTACAACTACGGCTCGACGATGCCTATCAAAGAGATGGTCTACTACGTCCTTGACTTGGTCGATGTTCTTTTCAACGGCCTTTGGCCGTCGCTTTTGGTGGTAAGCGTCGTTGGGTTGGTGTTGGGCACGGTGGCAGTTACCCTTACTTTTGCGGCCCTGGCCATGTGGATGCGCCAGTTTGATATCCCTGCTTGGGGCAAGAGTTGCGATCCTCTGCCCGCGCCTGCGGTTAAGGATACGACCGAGAAGAAAAACGGCGTTCCCACGGCACCGGTTGCGCTTGCTGCCCCGCCCGTCTCGCCTGCCCCGGCAGGGGAGCCCTCCCCGGACGTTGCTATGGTTGAGGAAACCGAGACGGAGGAACCGACAGAGGCTGAGGACGACGCCAAGGCAGAGGCTCCAGCAGAGCCTGCGGCCGAGCCTGCGGCCGAGGCTGCGCCCGAGGCCCCGGTTGAGGTAGAGGAGACAAGCGACGAGAAGTCCGCGCTGCAGTCCAGCGCCGGCAACCTCGCCTAGAATTAGCGCCCAATATCTGCGGGTATAAAATCCCGCTAGCCTTTGTTGTGTACAAACCGCGATGCAGACCAACCGCTAGCGTTTAGTGTTAAGAGGAGCTTTTAATGGCCAGCGAAATCAACTTGAACGGGTTTTCGAGCGAGCATTACTTTTCTAGGGCGTGGCGCCTAGTGACCCAAGAGAAGGGCTGGTGGAAGCCAATTCTTATTATGGGCGTCGCCCTTCTCGTCCCTATAGTTGGCCCCTTGGCTGTGCTGGGATACCAGCTTGAGTGGGCGCGCCTGCTAGCTTGGGATGTCAACGAGCCCATGCGTCGCCACGACATCCACGTGGGCGAGCTTATCGCCTCGGGCTGGCGCGGCTTTATTGCCATGCTGGGTTGGGGCATCGTCAATGCGATTATCGGTGGCCTGCTGTCTGGGGTGCCCGGCCTGGGCGGCCTGCTTAATCTGGTTTGGACGGTCTGCGGCATCTTTATCTCGATGATGATCATGGTGGCGGCCATCCGCGCGACCATCTACCAGAAGAT
>CAVEMP010000127.1:4307-7484 GCA_963616835.1 uncultured Oscillospiraceae bacterium
CTTCTCGCAAAACGCCTGAATTCCTGCCTAATTTGGCTCCATTCGTGAAGAACGAGTGGAGCCTTTTTCTTGCCCTTTTTGCCGCTTTGCCGAGAAACCTCTGGCAGCTTGCCCGTTGATAGAAAGCTGATAGCCTGCAGATATGTTGCTGCAAGATTTCTGTCAGGTTGGCCTGTTAGGGTGTGCCCTAAGCAAAAAAAGTGGGCTGCGGAAGTACTTGAGGCGGCAATTTGTGCAGATACCAGGGAGTTCGCCAGATGACATTGGTCTTCTATGGTATGATTCTTCCTCGGAACTTTCCTGCTTCGGGTGCACCTTCACTCCCCGGAGCCATTAGCCCAGAGGAGGTGACCACATGAAGGCCTATGAACTGCTGTATTTTGTTGACCCCACCTCTAACGAGGAGACCCGCGCCGGCGTTATGAAGCGCATCGAGGTTGCTATCGAGGGTGGCGCTGTCGACAGCGTCGAGGACTGGGGCAAGCGCAAGCTCGCCTTTGAGATCGACGACCTCACCGAGGGTGACTACACTCTCATCAACTTCCACGCAGACCCCACCCAGATCGCCGAGCTCGACCGAGTTCTGCGCATCAACGACGCTGTCAAGCGTCACATGGTCGTGCGCCGTCCCGACAAGGACTAGCAACGGAAGTGTGGGCCCGCGCCCACGAATGAGAGGTAGAGAGTCATGAGCATCAATCGCGTTCTTATTTCCGGCAACCTTACCCGCGACCCCGAGCTTCGTGCTTCGGGCAGCGGCACCCAGATCCTGCGCTTTGGCGTCGCGGTCAACGACCGTCGCCGCAACCCGCAGACCAACGAGTGGGAGGATTATCCCAACTTCGTCGACTGCGTGATGTTTGGCAGCCGTGCGGATGCCCTTTCTCGTTACCTCTCTAAGGGTACGAAGGTTACCGTCGAAGGTAAGCTTCGCTACAGCTCTTGGGAGGCCAAGGACGGCGGACGCAGGAGCAAGCTCGAGGTTGTGGTGGACGAGTTGGAATTCATGTCGTCCAGGAACCAGCAGGGCGGCGGCGCCCCTGCCTACCAGCAGGAAGCCCCCACTTACGCGGCTCCGGCACCCCAGCCCCAGGCTTACCAGCAGGCCGCCCGTCCCGTTCAGGCCCCGCCTTCGGCAGACGTTTACGCCGAAGACATCCCGTTCTAATCACCGGCGACAAACGTCGCCATACGAAAGGCATTAAGACATGGCTCAGCAGAAGCAAGATTTTCAGCGCCAGCCGCGTCGCAAGTACTGCCAGTTCTGCAAGGAGGAGACTGCCTACATCGACTACAAGGATGTGCAGCTTCTCCGTAAGTACATGACCGACCGTGGCAAGATCAAGCCTCGTCGCGTCACTGGCGCTTGCACGCAGCACCAGCACGACATCGCGCTCGCTATCAAGCGTGCACGCGAGATGGCGCTTGTGCCCTACACCGTACCCGTGGTTTCCAGCCGCGGTGGCCGTTCTCGCGGCTAGTACGGTTTTTGCTTCAAGAGGGAGCGTTTAGTTCTTGAGCGAGAGCACCAACAACGGCCGACCCGTGCCGCCCGCGCAAGTAAGCGGCAAAGGGAACGCGTCTACTTCGGAGAAAGGCATCGTGCCCTTCTCCGAGCCTCAAAAATTGCAGGGGCAGATACCTGTTTACTTTGGTTACCTGCTGTGCGTTTTTGGGGCGGCCTGCATCACCTTGGTCCCCGTTTTGGGGGCGGCGCTTGCGGCCTGTGGCGTGACCGTTGTCCTTTGTCGGTCCGGCTTCAAGTTTGGATGCCTGGCCGCGCTTCTCGCCCTTGCTGGCACAACGACAATGGGTCTGGCTTTGGATCCGGCGTCTTTGGCTGACGCGCTTCCCGCCTGCGTGGCATCTATTGGGACGGCCTTTGTGCTTTCCCAAAACAAGATGACACCGGGCATCGGCTGCATCATCGTGGCATTGCTCATGATGAGCCAGCTGGGCGGGGCCGCTCTTGTGGCGGCGTCGCAGGGAACCACCCTTGTGGCGACAATCGACTCGGTTGCCCAAGAGTACTTCTCCCAGCTGGCGACTGTTGCCGGGGTCGCTAAGGACCAGTTGCAGGTCATCAAGGAAGTCCTGGATTACCTGTGGCCCCTCATGTACACCCTGGCGGCTCTGGTCGAGTTTGCTTGTGCGTACCTTGGCGTTTCGATCGCCTCTTCGCGCCTTGGCGAGAAGAGCTTCGAGATGCCAAAGCTCCAAGACTTCGACCTGCCCTTATGGGTGGTCGCGGTTTTTGTCGCGGCGGTCTGCGGCTTTGCGGTCGCAACGTCCGTCTCGCTTGGGTTTGCGCAGGTCCTTCTCATGGTCTGTCTCAACGTGATCATGGGCCTAAGGTTTGCGTTCACAATCCAGGGGCTAGCTCTTATCAGCGTGTTTATGCGCAAGAAGGAGCTTGGACAGTTCACAAGGGTGCTCACCTGCGTTGCAGCGTTCTATCTTGAGGCACATTTCTTTGTTATGAGTATCGTGGGACTCGTGGACGTGTGGGCAAACCTCAGGCACCTGCCCAGAGGCAAGCGCATTACCGTCCAGGACAACGCGAAGTAAACAAGGTGGTCGGTTATCCAACCGACTGACTCGAAGGAGTATCCCATGAAAGTCATCCTCTTGGGTGAGCTCCGGGGCAAGGGCGGAGAGGGCGACATCGTAGACGTCGCTCAGGGCTTCGCGGAGAACTACCTGTTCCCCAACAAGCAGGCCCTTCCTGCCACCCCGGGCAACATCAAGCAGCTTGAGGAGCGCCGCCACAACATCGAGAAGCGCGAGGCCGAGCGCGTTGCCGCTGCCGAGGCCACCAAGGCTGCTATTGACGGCAAGCCCGTCACCGTTGACGCCAAAATCGGCGAGGAGGGCCAGCTCTTTGGTTCCGTTACCCCCGCTCAGATCACCGAGGCCATCAAGGCTCAGCTCGGCGTCGAGGTCGACCGCAAGCGCGTCGCCCGCGGCAACGCCATCAAGACCTCCGGTAAGCACGAGGTTGAGGTCAACCTCTACCGCGAGATCTCTGCTCAGGTTATCGTCCTCGTTGGCGTGACCCTGGACGAGGTTGCCGAGGAGTCCGCCGAGGTCGTCGAGGCCGAGGCCGAGACCACCGAGGCCGTCGAGGCTGCCGAGTAGGTTTTCAACGTTCTTCTCGCCTACCTGCGGGTTTCTACA
>CAVEMP010000127.1:7874-9980 GCA_963616835.1 uncultured Oscillospiraceae bacterium
CTCAATCTCAAAGTGCCCGGCGTAAAATAACTCGTGCTCATTTGGTTGTTGATTAAAGGAGCCCCAGTGCCCGACATCACCGACGTTAACCCTACCCGCGTGACGCTTCCCGAGGGCGTGACCATGCCGCAAGATCCAGAGGCGGAGTCCTCGGTTCTCTCGGCCATGATGTCCTCGACCGAGGCCCTGCAAGAGTGCCTGATCGCGCTGGAGCCCGATGACTTCTACTTTCCGTCCAACCGCACGATTTTCTTGGCGCTGCGCGAGCTCTTTAACAAGAACATGCCGCTGGACAATATCACCCTGGCAGACTACCTGCGCTCCCAGGGCGAGCTTGAGCGTGTGGGCGGCCCGTCCTATATCCTGAGTCTGTCCAACAACCCGCTGGCGCTGGTGGGTTGGCGCCGTCACGTCGAGATGCTGCACCGTGACACCACGCTGCGCAAGATGATCCAGGCCTCGGCCCAGATCACGGCCCTGGCCTTCGACGCGCCCGAGGACACCAAGGAAGTTGTCGACCGCGCCGAGAAGCTCCTGCTGGACGTTACCAACCGCGATGTCCACACCAACGAGCAATCGCTTGAGGACATCATGAGCGACCTTTATGAGGAGCTGGGCGAGCAGGCCGCTAACGGCGACAAGCCCATGGGCGTCATGACCGGCTTCCCCACGGTTGACGAGACCCTGCTGGGCCTGCGACCTGGCCAGATGATCGTCATTGGCGCCCGTCCTGGCGTTGGTAAGACGTCCTTCGCGCTTAACCTTGCCACCAACGCGGCCTTTGCCGGCGCCTCGGTCGCGATGTTTTCTCTCGAGATGTCCAAGATCGAGATCGCGCAGCGCCTTTTGGCCGCTCACGCGCGTATTGGCCTGCAGGAGATTCGCTCGGGCCGCATCAAGGACGACCAGTGGCCGCAGATCCTGGAGGCCACCAATGAGCTTTCAAAGCTCGACATCATGATCGACGACACCCCCGGCACCACGATCACCGAGATCCGCGCCAAGGCCCGACGAATACTTCGCGGCAAAGAAAACGGCGTCGTGATCATCGACTACCTGCAGCTTGTCTCGCCGCCGGCCGGTGGGCGTCACTCGGACAGCCGCGCCAACGAGGTCTCGGAGATGAGTCGTGGCATCAAGATCATGGCCAAGGACCTTGAGGTTCCCGTCATCGCCCTGTCGCAGCTTAACCGTACCGTCGAGAACCGCACGGGCAAGCGCCCGCAGCTCAGCGACCTGCGTGAATCGGGCTCCATCGAGCAGGATGCCGACGTCGTCGCCCTTCTCGACCGCTCGATGAACGACGAGGAAGCCGCCCGCGAGGACCGCCCCGACAAGGACGTGACCATGTTCATCATTGCCAAGAACCGCTCGGGTTCCCTGCGCGATGTCTCGCTTACCTTCCTGGCCGGCTCCACCAAGTTCGTCGAGGTGGACCCTCGCTTCCAGGAGTAAGGCTATAATTGTTCTGTTTGGTTGATTTCTCATCTTAACGAGAGGGACAAAAATGTCTGCAACTGTGCTTGTGGGTACCCAGTGGGGCGACGAGGGCAAGGGTAAGGTCACCGACCTCATCTCTGGCGACTTCGACGTCGTCTGCCGTTACGCCGGCGGTGCCAACGCTGGCCACACCGTCATCGCCAACGGCAAGAAGCTGGCCCTGCACCAGGTTCCTTCTGGCGTGATGTACCAGGGGACCTACCCCGTCATTGGCAACGGCTGCATCGTTGACCCCGAGGTTCTTCTCGGCGAGATCGATATGCTGGCCGAGCAGGGCATCTCTGCCGAGAACCTCAAGATCTCTGGCAACGCCCACATCGTCATGCCTTACCACAAGGACCTGGATGGCGCGCACGAGAAGAAGCTTGGCAAGAACCTGATTGGCACCACCAAGCGTGGCGTTGGCCCCTGCTACATGGACAAGATGAACCGCATTGGCCTGCGCATCCAGGACATGCTGGACGAGAAGATCTTCCGTCAGAAGCTCGAGGCCGCGCTTGCCTACACCAACCCCATCCTCGAGAAGATCTATGAGATGCCCACCTACACCGTGGACCAGATCTGCGAGACCTACCTGCCGTACGCCGAGCGCATTCGTCCCTACAT
>CAVEMP010000128.1:0-3973 GCA_963616835.1 uncultured Oscillospiraceae bacterium
GCTCCTTGCCCGCAACGTCTCCGTTGGGGCCATAGGTCTCCATGTAGCGCACGCCAGCGTCCAACACGTAGAACTTGGTGCCGGGCGCAAACGTGATCTCTTTCTCGAAGCTCACCAGGGCACCGGCGGCCAGGCAAGCGCCCTGCGTCGAGTCCTTGGGCGCGTAAATCTCCAGCATAATCTTCTCGGTGGTCTGCTTCCTAAAGCTGTCGGCCACGCTTTGCAACAAGGACGTGCTAAGGACCGGCTTCACCGTCATCTCTTTGCCCGCCATAGCAAGGATACTGGCTAGGCTGTTGCCATCGCCATCGATGCACTCGGCGTCTTCTAAGCCACTGTAGAGCACCACGTTCTCGTGCAGCTTGTATTGCGCCAACTCCGAGGCGATGTTTTGGCCAATGCCCTCAAACTCGCCGTACTCGCCCACGCCGTAGTCGTTATCGGCTTTAGCCTTAAAGCCAAGGGGCTCCAAGAACGCGTTCACGCCAGCATAGTTCTCGGAGCTGTAAATATAGGCGCCCGCAAGCTCTTTCGAGGTCGCTGCCAGCGGTTTGTTGTACTCAACATTGGCGGTGATCCACGCGTCGGCCGCCTCGCCGCTGGTCACGCGGGCGTAGCTGGCGTACAGGTTTGTGGCCGCGTCCCCGGTGACCTTCACATGCGCCGAGAAGTACTGCTCGCCGGCAACCGCAAAGATGTCGGCCTCGCCTCCGGCAACGGCTGTGACCAGGCCTTCGTTTGAAACGCGAGCAACCGAGTTGTCCGAGCTTGCAAATACAACGTCGCTCAAGACGCCAGCCAAGGCCAGCTTGGCCGTCTCACCGGGCGCAAGCGTAAGATCCGTGGCCGAAAGCGCGGGCTTCTCTTGCGAGAAGACCGCCAGATAGTTCTCGTTTGCGTAATCAATAAGCGCCTGGTTGTTGGCCGTGCCGTAAAGCGGCTGCAGGCGGTTGAAGTTAACCTGGCCCTCGCTCGTCGCAAAGCAGAGGCTCTTCTCCTCTATGGTCGTGACGCTATCGGGCACGCGCACCGCGCACGAGCCCGCGACCTCGCCAAACGAGCCGCTGGCAATGGTCGTCACACCGTTGGGAACGTTCGCGCAGCCGTCTTTGATGGCATACGGCAGAACCGCGACCAGCTTGGTAGCGCCGTCCGTGAAGATCATGCCGTCCGCGGCCGAGTACGTGCCGCCCGCGGCCACCGTCAGGCTGGTCAGGGCATCCATGCCGGTAAAGGCCGCGGGGTCAAGGTTGACCACGCTTGCCGGTAACTGCAAGGACGCAAGCGTCGAGGCGGACGCAAAGGCACCTGTGGCAATCGTCTGCAGGCCCTCGTGCAGGGTGACAGACGCAAGGTTTGCGCAACCGCCCAGCGCGCCGGCGCCAATAGACTTGACGCCCGCCGGCACGTCGATCGACTCGACGCTCGAGAACTTAAAGGCCTCATTGGGAAGCTCGGCGATCTTTGCCGGCAACGTCACCGATTTAACCGTGCTGCGATAGAAAGCGCCCTCGCCCAGCTCGGTCACCGAGTCGCGCAGCACAACGGTATCGAGGCCCGTTGTTCCCGCAAACGCCAGGGCAGCAACCCTTATGGTCGAGCCAGGCGTCGAGAAGGACTTGTTGTCAGGGGCAAAGCCGGACGGCACGCAAACAAGCGTCGAGCCGTCCTTGCTGTAAACCACGCCGTCCTCACTCTTGTACGCAGCGCAGGCTGCGTCGACGTTCACGGCCTTAAGTGAGGCCGCGGCGTGCTCAAAGGTACCATCCCCAAGATCGGTTAGGCTCGCTGGCAGGTCAATAGTGACCGCGGCGCCCTCGTCGCTGGTAAACGCGCCCTGGAAGGCCTTCTCGCCAATAGACACGACCTGCGGCATCGAAACCAAAGCAACCTGTTGCTGGTACGAGAAAGCCTCGGCACCGATCGTCTTGGCGCTGGCCAGATCAAGCTTGGGTAAAGTGCCGTTTCCGCAGGCAAAAGCGCGGTATTCGATGGTTTCCAGATGCGAAAGATCGCAGGTGTCGAGCTTGTTGCAGTTCTCGAAGGCTCGGCGGCTGGCGGTTGTGAGGCTGGCGGGCAACTCGACCGTCTCGAGGTTCTTGCAGTCCTTGAAGGCACGCTCGGGCACATAGGTGACGCCGGCGCCAATGACGACCTTGTCCAACTCGTAGTCGTACGCAAACGAAGCCGTGCCCCAGTCTTTGACGGTGCCGGGGATGCTAACGCGCGTCAGGGACGGGCAGCCAAAGAAGGCGAAGTCGCCAATAGCGGTGACGCCGGCCGGCAGGTCGGCTTCGGTCAACGAACCGCAGCTGTAGAACGCGCTGGCGCCAATAACCTGCAGCGTAGAAGGCCAGCTCACCTTTGCCAGCGACGTACAGTCATTAAAGGCGCGCTCGCCTATTGAGGTCACGCCTTCGGGGATAACGACCTCGGTAATCGCGTGATTGCGCTCAAAGGCACCGTCGGCGACGCCGGTAACGGGAAGGAGGCCAAGCGTAGACGGAATCTCGACCTTGCCGCCCGCGCCGGTGTAGCCGGTGATCACGGCCTGGCCCAAGACTTCCTTGTACGTAAAGTCGCTGGTATCGGCCTGTGTGACAAGCACCGTCTGGACGCTTTCGGTCTCGGTCGCGCCGGCCTGCGCCGGCAACGCGCCCAGCCCGGCCGCCACCGCCGCAAGCGCAACCGAGGCGGTCACAACAACACGGGCAAGGTTCTTCTCGGCATATCCGCGCATAGACACGACGACTCCTCACATTCAAGCGATTCCGAATCTCTCATTATGGCCCAAACCCGCCCGCGCGGCGCCCCCAGCCACATCCGCCTGGCTCATCCCATAGTAAAACCGAGATGTGTAAGTAGCCAAAGCGATTCGCTGCGCGTTTTCCCAGTTGGCGGCCCAGCTCAACGCCCCGGCTACTTGGCAAAACGGATTTTACTATGGGATGAGTCAGGCGGACTCTCGTGGACGGGTCACATGGCCGTCCCAAAGCCACAAAAAGCCTCCCGACGACTTGGAAAGTCGGCGGGAGGCGCCTAAAAGCTACCGGGCGTAGCAGGCCTAGAACATTTGCTCGATCTCGGTGACCTCGGAGGCCGCCTTGAGCTGCTCGATGGTGCCGTCCCAATACTTTACCTGCAT
Organism: uncultured Oscillospiraceae bacterium; assembly: GCA_963616835.1. Lineage (GTDB taxonomy): Bacteria > Actinomycetota > Coriobacteriia > Coriobacteriales > Atopobiaceae > Paratractidigestivibacter. The sequence goes on from CAVEMP010000128.1 coordinate 3,146, forward strand.
CCCGTTGAAATACCTCTGACAGGGAGTGCATGCCCAACCGTGAGGAGTGCGGTGCACAGGCCGACCGCAAAAATAGCAGGCATAGTACTCGATGTTGCCCTTGGGGTCGATCCGGCCAACCAAATCATTGAACTTGTTGTAGACGGGTTTCTTCGGAACCAAGGACTCGCCGCCGGCGGTTTGCTCAAGCTCTTGATTGGTAAGGGCTCGCTTCTGCTCGCTCATGGTGGTTCCTTTCGCCTGAGGGTTTCCCGTACCTAAATACTAACATACCGAGGTGTGCTAGATTCACGAAAGTGCAGGTCAACACGTTGTTCAGTATATCGGCGAGAAGACCTGTGCAGCCCGAGCCCGCGACGAACTCAGCGTCCTCGAGCCCGCCGTAGACCACGACGTCCTCACGAATCCCGAACTGTCCCAGCTCGGTGTCGCCGCCGGACAAGGTCATGCCGTCTTTCATGGTAAGCGCGACGCCCCGGCCACGCATGCGCGACTTTTCGCGGTTTAAATCCGATCCGCCCGAGTAGCCCAGCCTTCACCGGCGACGTTTGCCCAGTTGGCAAGATGCTCTATGCGGCTAGCTACTCGAGAGGTTGCGCTTTAAACCAAGAAATCTCGCACGAGCAGTCGACGGCCGGCCCGAAAGGCCCCATAAGAGGCCGACCGCGAGGCACGGCGGGGCGCAACACCCAAAAAACAGATGGGCCGAGTGCCACATAAGCGGCGCCCGGCCCGTCCAAGGCAAGACGACAAGCAGAAACCTTGTGCCAGCAAAGCCGGGAAGGAGGGGAGGAGTGGCTTTTGACGCTAGAAGGCAAAAAGCGCGCC
>CAVEMP010000129.1:0-17436 GCA_963616835.1 uncultured Oscillospiraceae bacterium
CGGGCGTGGCAAGCCTCATGCCCATCACCACGGCCGCGTACCTGCACAACGCGTCTACTCTGGCGATCGCGGCTCACAACGCGACGCCGCTGCTCGACCGGCCGCACTTGGACCATTCTTTATAAGTAACCTCTGGACAACGGGGCGAGCCTCCCGGAGTTTCTTTTTTGTGAGTTCCGTATGAGCCGAAGGCCACTTAATGTGGCCTTCGTGCGAGCCAGGACCGTCTGAAGCAAAAAGAAAACTCCGGGAGGCTCGCTCTTTGGGCATAGCCACGCCCCTTCACCTGGATAGTTCCTGTCCTTTAAGACGGTTTTGGGCGAAAGGGGCGGATTTGCTCCAATCGTTTACTTCTCACCAGCGTCAAGTAACTGGATAAGCTCGAGTCGGGTGTGTATCCCCAGTCGCTTATATCCGCGAAACCGGTAAGAGTTGACCGTGCCCTTTGCGATGCAGAGGTTCTCTGCGATTCTCGCGGGTTTCTCGCCTTGGGCTATTTCCAGCAGGACCGCAGACTCAAGTTCAGACAATCCACGTCCTTGAAGAGCGTGAAGGCCTCGTTCTCTGTCGCAGTGTAATGTTTGACAGGAACCTTCCTCCATAAGCAGAAAGGTCATTACAGAAGCCGCTGAAGTTGTTGTGATTAGCGCGATGGTAAGAACGCATGGCCATTCAATGGGGATGCCAAGATAGGTGACACGAATAACATCTGGCGACATCGGTCCTATACAGAGGCCAAGGACTAGAAGCGGAATCCACGCATAAGTACGCTTGGGTAGGGCGCACTTTCCAATTTCGTAACCCTGGAGCTGGCTTGCTGCAACGGCGACAGTAATTGGCACGACCAAAACAATCAGACCGTTCCAGGTGGAGAGAAACCCAACTGCAAGGGCGCGCAAGATGATTCCCTCGGTAAGAAAGAAAGCGGCCGCGCAAATTGAGACAAGACTAACATCGGCCTCCCTTGCTGGATCAGGGGCGAGAAGGACGCACGCAATGGTGGCCATCGCACTAATTAAGGGACACATCTCAAGTCCCCCGTAGCGGGCAAGCAAGATCATCCCTGCAAGTACGCCCCATGCCATCGGTAGCCAGTTTTTATCGGCGGAATCATTGCTTTCTATGTCGGTTATTGGGTTGGTGCGAAGCTCATCGAGGGACGAGACCTCTAGTTTTTCTATTGCTCGGCGTCTATAGGTGCCGACGGTTGATGGCTTAAGCTCAAGGGCAACGGCGACCTCACTTTGTGACTTTCCCGCTAAAAGTAAGCCGATGACCTCTTGCTCGCGTTGAGAAAGACCTATAAATCGGTTTGCCTGAACGGTCTTCTCGCCGCAACAGGTCGAGCACCTCTTATTTCGGACATGAAGCGTGGATGCGATTGCCAGCCCGATTGTGAACACGACGGTAACTAGAATAATTGCGGGCACGGCTATGGAGGGGACATCGGCCAACTCGCGAAGCAGAATTGATCCCAGTAGCAGTGCGTTAATAATTCGACGCCAGCCGAGGGGAATGTGATTTGACAATAGAACGATAATCGCAGTAAGGCTCAATGCCGCATCTAACAAGTCGTCTCCGTCCTTAAATGCAACACGATAAAACGTGAAATTAAGTACCCTATCATACCTCCAAGAAATGCAAACATTGCCTCATCAAAGCTTATGCGTTTCGAGCATGTGCCTATGATTGCGTTTTCGAGGAACTGAATGGCCTCGATTCCGATCGAGGTAAGGGCGATAGTAATTATGCCTCTATTTATTGCTATGCATGATTCAAAGACGCATGGTAATAGCAGGCCGAGGGGAAACAACACGGCGAGCATCTTAAGTAAGGTCACGCAGGAGCCTGAAAGGCCAGAAGGCCCGGGGGAAGATAACAACTTTGCTATTAGCGAGAACGGTACGGGCCATATCCCTAAGTTGAAATCCAGTGTCGGAGAATTTTCGAGCGCGAACGGAAGAAACTCAATCGTAAAGAGAGCTGGAAGATAGGCCGCCAGTACCAAAGTGGCAAGAGTCTTCTTTGCGGAGAAAGCTTTCAATACCGCTATAGCCGCGGCGAGCAAAATCGATGTGGTGGCAAGATAAGGAAACAGGGCGTAGTCGATGATCATGGCGCCTCCAAATAATAGGGGCGAGAGTATCCGCAAATACTCTCGCCGGAGCAAATTACCAGCTGTACATTCCCATTGCATCGCAGTTGACAACCTGGCCGTCAAATGCCTTGCTAAAATAGAAGTAGTATTTCCCCGCCCCAACATTTGTCCAATCCAGGTGGGAGCTCCCGTTTCTTAGGGCTGCCTTTTTTCCACAATTGGTGGTTCCAATCGCGTTTTGACGATATAGGGTAATGTAGAAGTAATCGTTACCGTTCACGCCTGTGCCCGAGTCCGTGTAGGCGTAAAAGTCACAGCCTATATTGTCGAGGTCGTAATAACGCGTAGACCCAGTCAATGTCGTTCCAAACGAGAAGTTGCTGCCAAACCAATTGCAAAGATCAATATCGCTTGCATAAGCCTTCACGGACGTCGTCATCAAGCCAATCGCCAATAAGAAACCTGCGACAACCTTCAGGGCTGACTTGCGCGAGATCACTGCTTTGTCTGACATGATTCCTCCTTTAATATAGGTTAACGATGGAACTGTTGTAGTTCGTTAACAAGCGGTTTGTCTGTAGTTCAACCGTATGCAGGTGTAAACGACATCGTTTAGCTGCGCAAACACTCGGGTTTGGCTTTGGGAGTAACTTGCTTTAAGGAAGGAACATCGCAGCGTCGAGGAGCGTGACGTTGATGGCAATGAGGTACAGCACGACCTTGAGCGGCAGCGAGTTGGCGTGACGGCCCATGACCTTGGGCGAGCTGGTGAGGGCCACCAGGACAAAGACCGTGATGGGGAGCTGCAGGCTCAAGAGGACCTGGCTCCAGACCAGCCCCTGGAACGAGTCGCGCACCAGGCAGCAGGCCACGACGGCGGCGAGAAACGCCAGCGCGACGCCCGCCGACGAGTGACGGTCGTGGATGTCGTACTCCTCGTCGAACATGCCGGCGCTCACCGTGCCTGCGGCCATGCCCGCCGTGACGCTGCTAGAGAGGCCAGCGAACAGCAGGGCAACCGCGAAGATCGTCGAGCTGGCGGGCCCCAGGATGGGGGAGAGGGTCGCTGCGGCCGCGGCCAGGTCGTCCACGATCACTCCTTGCGAGAAGAACGTCGTTGCCGCCAAGATCACCATCGCCGAGTTGATCGCCCAGCCAATGCCCATCGAGAAGAGCGTGTCAAACAGCTCGTAGCGCAGGCGCTCCTCGACGATCTTCTCGCCTTGTGCCTCGAAGTGCGAGGCCTGCACGACCTCGGAGTGGAGGAAGAGATTGTGCGGCATGACCACGGCGCCCAGAACGCTGGTGATGATTGCGACCGAGCCGGCGGGGGCCGCCGGCACCACCCAGGCCGCGGCCGCCTGTGCCCAGTCGACGTCGACAAGGGCCAGCTCGGCCAGGAAGGACAACCCCACCACGCTCACGAAAGCGATGATCCAGCGTTCGATGCGCTTGTACGAGCTGGACAAAAGCATCGCCAGCGAGGCCGCCGCCACAATCGCGCACCCCGCGCGAAGCGGCAGCCCAAAGAGCATCTGGAGGGCTATTCCCGCGCCCAGGACCTCGGCCATTGTCGTGGCGACGCAGGCCAGGTAGGCCGAGCCTAAAACCGCGCGGGCGGCCGGGCGGGGCAGGTGGCGGTTGGTCGCCTCGGCCAGGCACATGCCGGTGGCAATGCCCAGGTGCGCCGCGTTGTGTTGCAAGATGATGAGCGCGACCGTGGATAGCGTGACCACCCACAGCAGAGCGTAGCCAAACTGCGAGCCGGCGGCCATGTTAGAGGCCCAGTTACCCGGGTCGATAAAGCCCACGGTGACCAAAAGACCAGGGCCTATGTGGCGCAAGATCTCAAGGCCACCGTGCCCGCCGGTGCGCTTGCCGCCAAAGTTCTTCTTGATAAATGCGAGCATCGTTAATTCCTACCTGAATGTGTGCATTATGTGACCACTCAGGTTTAGCACAAAAGTTACCCTGGGTGAACTTATTCTATCAACAGCACACGATGCGCCCACGGCAACCCCCTCTACGCCAAAGGCAATCTGGTTGGACGTGCCCCCGCGCGATTCAACGCACCCAGGCATCATGTTGTTGACTTCGCCAGCGGCAGCAGCGGACCCTCTCCCCGCACCTGCATCGCGGCAAAGGTGACGCCGCCGGTCTCCCAGGGCCGGCGGCGTCTTTGTCTTGCGGGTGCTTTAGTGTAGGCAAATTTTGTTCTTGTGAAAAAGTTAGCCATGGTGTACTTTAATGCCTGTCAAGTTACCCTAGGCTAACAACTAAGGGAGAAGAGCATTCCTGTGATGAGAGGGGAGGAGAAGGTGGGACAAGGACTCGAGGAGTTTCTCGGCGAGCCTGCACAGGCCAGCACCCTTGAAGGCTGCCTTGAAGCAGAGTTCGTGCGCACCCTGGTGTGCCAGGCGGGCCTTGTCATGGCGGGCGAGAAACCCGCAGCCGTCTTTGGCTTTACTCCTCGCGCCTGGAAGGCGGGTGGCTGCTCTAAAGAGAAGCGCGGGTTGTGCGCCCGGCTGTTGGCGGTCTACTCGGCTAAGCTCGCGCCTTACGGCGTGTGCCTTGCGGGGCTGGCGAGAAAATCCGACGGCCTCATGCTGTTGGCTTGGCGCCCGGAGCGCGTGGGTGAGCTTTTGGGCAGCGATGAGAACCGCACGTTTCTTGCCGAGTGCGGGCTGGATGAGCGCGACCACCGAGCCCTGATGGGTGCCTTGGTCCGTCGCTTGCGCGAGTACTACCAGGGTCGGCGTGCCTTTCCGCACGAGGTCGGCTTGGTCTTGGGCTATCCCGTCGAGGACGTGCGAGCTTTTCTCGTTGATGGAGGGCGCGGGGCCAAGGCCGTGGGTCGTTGGCGTGCCTACGGCGACGTGGATGCGGCGGCCCGGCGCTTTGAGGAGCTCACGGCCCTTGAGAAGCGTTGCAAGCGCCTCTACCTGGCAGGCGTTCCCGTGACCGAGCTTTTGCGGCTTGGCGCGGCATAACGGTTAATCATGCTTGCGGGCGTCCGCGGGCTTACATGAAGGAGATTCAAACATGAGCAAGAACATCGCAGTTGTCTATTGGACCGGCACCGGCAACACCGAGGCCATGGCAAACGCCGTCGCCGAGGGCGCTGCAGCCGAGGGCGCCGAGGCCAAGGCCATCCTGGTCTCTGATTTCTCTGCCAATGATGTGGCCGAGTACGACGCTGTGGCCTTTGGTTGCCCCGCCATGGGTGCCGAGGAGCTTGAGTCCGACGAGTTCGAGCCTGTTTGGGACGCCTGCAAGGGCGTGCTGGGCGATAAGCCCGTGGCCCTCTTTGGCTCTTATGGCTGGGGCGGCGGCGAGTGGATGGACTCCTGGAAAGATGACGCCGAGACCGCCGGCCTCAAGGTTGTCGATGCCCTGATCGCCAACGAGTCTCCCGATGACGAGGCCGTCGAGGCCTGCCAGGCCTTGGGCAAGGCTCTGGTCGAGGCTTAAGAAACGCCCTTTCCCTTTGTTTAACACCGCCAGGCGCTGCGGACCCTCTCCCTGCGGCGACCAGGCTCATCTTCGCGCCGCCGGTACCCCCTCTATCGGCGGCGCATTTCTGTCTTTGCGGTGTCTCGAATGAGCTATTCCACTTTAAATCCGGCTTTTCCGAGTAGTCGGGCGCTCAGCTATAACGTTTGCCCAGTTGGGCGTTGTGCCTACCGAGGGGTCTACTGACCGATTCTAGATTTAAAGCGGAATAAGTCGCTCGGGCCTTTGGATGCGACGCACGGACGTCAATGAGCCGTTGGATTAGGTGTCGAGAAGCCCTAGTCGCAGTTCTTTGCCATGGCGGCGCCGGCGAGGGCGAGAAAACCAGCTGCAGCCACGCCCAAATCAAGCGACGAGTCGCCGGTCTCGGGCGTTTTACCGCCCTTCTTCGTGCCGGCGCCGCTGCTCGCACCTTCGCCCTCGCTCGAGCCGCCGTCAACCACGGTCGCGCCACCGTCAACGTCGTCGCCCTTGCCGTCGTCCGGTGCAACGCTCTTTGCCTTGAAGTGCGCCGTGACCAGGTGGTCGTCGTCAACCAGAGCGCGGTAGACATGGAAGCCCTCGTAGACTTCGTCGCCCACGCGCTGTCCCTCGACCCACTCGCCAACAACGGCGTCAGTAGCCTCGGCGTTCATGGCCTCGCCCTCGTTGGCTCCAATCCACGTATAGGGCGAGGTCTCCTTGCCGTCGACCATATATTTATCGTCAAGCGTCCAGTAATCGAACTCGTAGCCCTCGTTGGGCACGGCCACAATTAGGCTCTTCGTGCCGCGCGTGGATGTGCCGCCGCCGTTGATGCCGCCCATCTGGGCATTTGCTGTGCGCGTGTCGATGTAGTGGTATCGCTCGGCCGCGTTGTCGTCCAAGTCCTTCTCGGCCTTGTCCTCCTGGTTGGATCGCCAGGTCACGCCCGCGGTCTCAAAGTCGCACTCGAACATCTCGCCGTCGCCGTTGTTGGCAGATGTGCTTGCCGATCCGCTTAGCATGTCGATCCCAACAACAAACTCGTAGCTGGTCAGCGGTTCGACAAAGCAGCCTACCGGGCTCTCATAGACAAAGAGGCTCTTGGGGCAGGGGTCGGTGCCCGTGTAACGCGCGGCGGTCCAGATGACGGGCGCGTCGGGATCGGACGCGAGCGCGAAGGTATAGCTGGTCTTGTCGTCTATCTGGTTGGGTGCATCAGAGAGATACACCACCTGCTGCAGGTCGCCGTCAAGCCCGTAGATAAAGGGGCATTGTTCGCCCTCAATCATGATCTCGCTGCCCTCGTCGTCGGCGTATACGGGCTCACCGTTCTCGAAGATCGTGTAGCTGGTGCCGTTGACTAGGTAAGAGACGCTTGTCCCACCGTTGAATACGACCTTGCGGTAGGTTTCGCCCCAGTCGTCGTCTGCCCCGCCGTACTCGTCATCGCCGTCCGCCGACGCAACTGCAAGAGCCGCGCCCTCGTCTAGAAGCGCGACCGCCTCGCCGCCCTCTTGGGCCTGCGACGTGAGCTCTGGCGCACCGGGCAGGTCCTCTTTGCCGTACTTGTAGTAGTTGCTGTCGCGCGACTGCAGCCAAGCCAGGCACAGGTCGTTGTTGTGCGCCGACATGATGACGCCGCCCTTCTGCGCCATGGCAATCACTTCTTGCGTATGCTGCGAGACAAACGTGCTCAGGCTCGAATAAAACGAGGGTCCAACCCGGTAATCCGGGGCAAACAACTTGTTTACGACAGATTTGATCTTTTGACCGTATTCGTTTTGGGAGAAGGTCTTGCCGTCCGAGAGCTTTACCTCGCGCAGCGCTTCCTCGACGCAGTTGACGACCGTCACCATCGAGACATGGGCGTTGAATTCCCCAAAGACCATGACGATTTTATCCAGGATTTTTCTTCCTGCGAGCTCTGTGAACTTAGTTAAAGGCGATTTGCCGTCGGCGTCCTTCTTGTTGAGTATCTCGACTGCCGGCAATCTGACGTAGAGTTCCATGGCTGTGATCAGGGTGCTCTGGTAGTCGTCGTAATAACCGGTTTGGTAGTTCTCGATAATGCCGATCTGTGTTTTGACGCCGTTTCGCGCGTGAAAAACGTCCGTCGCGATCAGGTCGACAAACTCTGCGACATACAAATCGAGGGCTTTCATGTCCAGCATTTGCTTGACCAGCGCGCCTTTCTCGGTAAGCATCGAGTAGTCGATGGCGGGAAAGCTGTCGAGGTCATATGAGAATCGCGAACCGTCCTTACGGTGGTTCGCAAGCGCATAGAGTCGCTCCTTCATCTTCTCACGGCCAGAGAGGTAGCGCGAGCGATCCGAGGGCCCGGGCAGGACCTTATCTGTTCCGTAGCGCATGAAACCCCATTTTGCGGGCGCGACCTTGGCGACGATGTCGCAAGGGTTGATAACGCTGTGGATGTTGGCGTACTTCTCCTTGAAGTCACGTCTTTCTGCGTCGTTGGCGGGCATGGCGCCGGCAGGCACCTCGTAGCCATAGACGTACAGGTCGCTTTGCCAGATATCGATTTTGCTGTTGCCTATGTATCTGCTTAGGTCGTAGCCGCGCTCGTCGTCGTGGGCCGCGTCGATGTCGACGGCGTGCTTGACGATGGTGCCGCCGGCAAGGTTGGTGGTCGCGCCCCCGCGCGAGAATCCGCAGATAAGGATCTTGGTGGGGCCCATGAGGTCATGCGACTCGATGTAGTGCTTGAGAAAGGCCACCGCATGGTCGGCCGCCTCTTGGAAGCCTTCGTGGTTACCGGATTTTCCCACGGTTACGTTGCTGGCCCACTCAATTTCGTAGTTTCCGCCGCGTACTCCCAGAATGACCAGGTTGTAGTCCTTTCCGCCCACGTTGATGGTGCGGTGACCGGCAGACAAGCCAATGGTCGATTTGGGGCTTTTGCTGTAGTCGTAGGTCGGCTCGATGTTGTAGTCGTAGTTCCAGGAGTAGTCGCCAAGGGTGAGCATATCAACCTTGACCCCGTTGACCGACGCCTGGTGCCGCTCGGGGTCGCCTGTGCCAATCTTGCAGCCAATTTGCTTTAAGAGGCCCAGCTCGTTGACGTACATGTCTTTATACGTGCCGCCTCCGCCGGGCTTGGCGTTGAACGCGGCAAGGGCCACGCAGCAGCCAAAAGTGGACAGCTGCGCGTTGTACTTTAGGGCGCTTGTCGAGAAGAACTGCGGGTCAAAGACGAAGGGCGTTGTTGTGGTGCCGTTGTCGTCCCACGAAAGCCATCCTACGATGCGGCTGTTCGACGCGTCTGCCTGGGTGTTTGTGTCATCGGCAAGGGTTGTCGTGGGCCCGCTTGCGGCCATGAGCGCCGCGGCTCCGGCGCCGGCGCAGCGAAGGAAATTGCGCCGGGTGATGCCTGCTGCCTGGTCGATCGCGGATTTGCTCGTAGTGGCGGGGGATTTCGATTGGCTCATGGGAAGTTCCTTTGCCTCGCGTAAAAGCTCGTTTTAAGTATCTTAGCAGCTTGTTTTTATGTGCCTAAGCTTTGCCTATAATTAATTGATTAGAGTCAATTCCAGGAGGCATAAGCATGAACCCCTCTGTATCTTCTCGCCGCGTCTTGCCCCGCAGGCGCGTTTTCCCGATAGCTCTTGTCCTTGCTGCGATGGCACTTTCTCTGGCGTTTCTGACTGCCTTGCCAACAAGGGCCTACGCAGCCAACTGCCCCGCCGAGGTCGGCTACATCCAGAAGGACGGGACCAAGGTCTCGACCGGCACGGTGAACAGCCTTAACGACCTCAGTCGCGCCCTTGAAGAAAACTCAAGCAAGGGCGAGGGCGGCGCCTATGCCGAGCTTCAGGGCGATTTCCAGTACTGGAGCGGGGAGCTTATCCAGATCAGCGGCGGCAAGAAGGCCACCATCTACCTTAACGGTCATGTTATCGACGGGTCACACAGCTCCGAGACGGCGTTTTTTGCCAACGGCGGTCAGCTCACCATCGAGGGCGGCAACAAATCCGGCCAGGCCGTCTTGACGCGCCACGATGGCTATATCGACCAAACCAGGGGCTCGGGAAAGCTCTGGAAGCAGGGCAGCAACTCGTCTAAGACGGCCGCGAGCATCGAGGGAGGCCTTCTCACCGCGTTTTCCAACAACGCGCTAAGGGTGGCGGAAGGCGGAAGGCTCACCATCAAAAATGTAACCATAGCGGGAAACACCACCAACGCGCCCATAAATCAGTACAGGTCTAACAACACCCTTGAGCTCTACAACTCAAGCATCAAATGGAATTCGGGCAACCAGGGCGGTGGCCTGCAGATTGGCAAGGACGAGAAGCTCGATTCTTGGTACGACAATTTCAATCCGTTGCACACCACGCCCTATTATGTTTACTCGACAAACGTTAGCTGCGTGCTGGATAACACTTCGATCACGGAGAACATTGGCAACGACGGCGGCGGCATTTGCGGTTTTAGGGCTGAGGTTTATCTCACCTTGCGCAATGGGTCGAAGGTCGATAACAACTACGCCAAGGGCAACGGCGGCGGCATCTTTTTGAACACCCGCTCCACCTACGTTACCGATGTTCGCGACGACCACTTTGTGAGCGACACGACAAAGGTTGTGATCACGGGCGGCTCTGAGGTCTCGGGCAACTACGCCTGCTCAAACGGCGGCGGTATCTACGGCATCGTCCAATACGAGAATACCGGTGGCAGGTCTGTGCGCGGCCACCGCTCTATCACGGTGGACGAGCGGTCCAAGATTTCTGACAACACCGCAGGCAACCACGGCGGCGGCGTATACCTTCAGTACGATGAGCGCACCGAGAAGCCCACCTATCCTTACCTGGACTTTGTTGTGAAGGGTAGCTCCGAGGTCTCTAACAATAAGGCCCGTCAAGGCGGCGGCGTCTACATGACCGGTACGGCATGGCAGCAGATCTCGGTGAGCGGCGCCCACATCGACGGCAACGAGGCGACCAACGGCAACGGCGGCGGCATCTTTACCTGCACGCGCATCAGCGACATCTCGCTTGTCCAGGGCGCGACCGTCAACAACAACAAAGCTTCCCAAAGCGGTGGCGGCGTGGCTTCCAATAGCCCCAACCTCGACATGACCATGGACGACGCCTCACAGGTCAACGGCAACATCGCCACGGCGTCCGAAGGCGGCGGCGTCTGTGTGTGGGGCGATGCGTCGGCTAAGATCGCCATGCTTCGCGCCAGCCAGATTGCGGGCAACCGTGCGCAGGTCCGTGGCGGCGGCGTGAGCTTTGTCGCCAACGGCGAGTGCTCGATTTCCTACGACGAGACCTCGGTCGATTACGAGGACGACGACTTTGGCGTGGGCGTTATCTCGTACAACGCGGTTCTCGCCACCGACCGTGAGACCAAGGGCGGCGGCGTCTACTGCAGCAGCCCCACCGTGACCCTGCGCAACGTTGACATCAACCACAACAGCCTGGACTCCAAGATGTCGGGCGGTGGCGGCGTCTATATCGACCACTCCTCGACCTTCCTTGTTAACTGCTCGATCACCAATAACAAGACCGCGGGTAACAACGGCGGCGGCGTTGAGGTTGCCGCGGGCAGCACCTCGGCCTTCGCGATTCTGGGCGGTAAGGTTGTGGTGAAGGACAACGCCAATGGATCGGGCGAGCGCTCCAACGTGCATGTTGCCGAGAAGGCCTCCAACAAATCCGATGTCGAGAACGACAACAACCAGTACAACAACCGTATTGCCGAGTACGACAAAATGCCGCTGACCTCGGATTCGTTTATTGGTCTGCAGCACTGGACCGGTACCGATGCCGCAAAGCATGCCGTCTCGGCAAAGGGGCAAAAGATCGTTGCCAGCGCATCGCTCTTCTCGGCAGATGACTACGACTGGAGCGTCGAGAAGGCCAACGACGTTATCTGGCTGGTCAAGAAACGCGCGAGCTACAACCTAACGCTGTACACGACGTCTTTGACCGATGCGGCCAAGGTCGAGACCAAGGAGTACAACTCCACGGTCACGATCGATAACCACGACTGGAGCGATAGGGGCAACGTCCCCGATTACTGGACCGCCGAGGGCTTGGGGAGCACGACTAAGCTTGTGCCCGACGAGTTCGGCAAAGTCAGCTTCACCATGCCCCACAACAACGTGGTTTTAAGGGCCCACTATAAGGCCTGCGTTGCTTTCCTCAACATTGGCATCGAGGATAGCAACAGTTTGACGGACGGCGATAGCAGCCAGCCCATCTTGTGCAGCGGCATCGCCGTCGAGGACAGTAACGGGGTTCGCTATATCATCCCCGAGGATTACCCGCAGATCGATGCTGCCAAGCTGGTAAAGATCACCCGCACGTACTACGGCAAGGATGATTTTGACAACCGCAGCTTTGACTACACCGCGACCGTCGATGCGGCGCTGGCGACCAAGCTCGACCTGGCAACGCTTAAGGACAAGATCGAACCGTGCATCTCGACCCTTCATGATGCCAACTATGCGCAGAGCTACAGCGCCGATTCCAAGAGCGTTGAGGTCAAAGACGACGGAAGCATCGTCCTAGTCTTTCGCTATGTCTTCCCCAGCGATCCCGAGACCACAGATAAGGCGGTCACGGTGAATCTTGTGGACGAGAACACCAAGAACGTGCTTCTTAGCGACAAGCAGTTCGCAACGCTCGGTGGCTCGTTTACCTGGAATTCTTCGGCGTATGTGAGCCGCTTGACTGGCGCCACCTGGGTCCTTGACGAGCAAGCTTGCGCTCTTTCCGATGGCTGGAGCCTTAAAGACGGCGTGCTGAGCAAAGAGAGGGTGGAGGCCGATGCCCAAATCACCCTCTACGTGAAGCCCCAGGTGACCAAAGTCACGGTTGCGCTCCCGCAGCTCACGGTGGGCCAGACGTTCCCCACAAAGGTGAGCTCTTATGTGGTTTTGGACAGTGCCGACCCGGCTAAATCACGCGACATCACTGAGCTTGTTAACCAGGACGTCAAGATCGCTTTCACTACTCTTGACGGTCAGGCCGCTGGCGACACGGTTAAGGCGGACACTCCTTATCGTGTGACCATCACGACGGCAAAGCTCGCCCAGGACGGCTATGCCTACGCCGCGCCCGCGACAATGACCAACACTCAAGGCAACTCATGCGTCGTGCTTAACGGCCAGACGGGCGGCGTCTCTTTTGCCGGTGGTAAGAACGGCTATGTCGTGACGGGCCAGGTGAGCGGCGAGTACAGTACTGACTTCGACAAGCAGGTCACGACCTTCCCTAAGACGCGCGTCAACCATGCCGCCGAGTGCCTGGGCATCTTGCCAAAAGAGGCAAAGTACCAGCTTAAGAACATGACGTCTCACACGTCGGATATCACGTGGGATACCAGCGCCGTTGACGACACCATGACTTCTGGCGAGTTCACCGTTTACGGCAGTTACGTAGATGTCAATGGCAAAAAGCATGATGTCTCGCAGGTTTTCTATCTGGCCAGTCTGTATGCGCCTACCGCGACTCCCAATGACCTTGTGAACGAGGACTCGCAGACCGTCACGCTCTTGCTTGATTCAAGTTTCAAGGGTGTGTCGGCCGCCCAGATCTGGTACTGCGTGAAGGTCGCGGGAGAGCAGCCCGGTGCATCGGATTACCGGCTTTACAGCGAGCCTTTTGTTATCAATAAAGCCGCCGGCCGCGACCAGGTTGTCTATGCGTATGCGAAGGTGGGGGAGCGCAAGACCGACGTCAACTCGTTCGAGTACATCTTTGCTTCTCGCCACAGCGTGGAGGTCTTGAACGGCGTGGCCAAGGACGGCGAAGGCAACGTCATCACGAGCGCCCTTGAGAACCAGGATGTCTTTATTTACGCCAACGACGCCATCGAGGGCGAGAGTTTCTTGAAGTGGGAGCTCTACGCGGGCAGCCCAGACATCGAGGACGCCAACGCCGCGCAGACGAGCTTCTGCATGCCCGACTCTGACGTTGTGGTGATGGCTCAGTACTCGGTTGCTAAGTACACCGTGAGTTTCAACACCCAAGGCGGCAGTGAGGTGGCGCAGCAGTCCATCTATCACGGTGGCGTTGCGACCAAGCCTGGGACCGATCCGGTGCGTGAAGGTTATGAGTTCAAGGGCTGGTACGCCGACGCCGCCTGCACCCAGGTCTTTGATTTCACGCAGCCCATCAAGGCCAATACCACGGTCTTCGCCAAGTGGGCGGGTCTTGTTACGGTTTCGTTTGACGCGGCCGGCGGCTCTTCTGTTGACAACGTCGTGATTGAGAACGGCGCATCTTTGGGCACCCTGCCCATAACTTCGCGCGACGGCCACTTCTTTGTTGGCTGGTACAACGGCCAGACGCGCGTGACGGCTTCTACAAAGTTTGATGCTTCTGTCACTTTGACGGCGCATTGGCAACCGTTGTCGTCGACCGTCTACTTTATGGATGGTTATAAGACCTTGGGACAGGTCCTGGTCGAGTACGGCAAGACCGTCTTGCAACCGGCTAGCCCCACCAAGACGGGCTATGTCTTTGCGGGTTGGTATACCGACCGCGACTTTACCCAGGCCTATGACTTTACGCAGCCTGTTGTTGGGCCTATGAGCCTGTATGCCAAGTGGAACGCCAACACTTATACGGTGAGCTTCTTGGCGGGTGAGGGCGTTGTGGTCGCTCCTCAGACGGTTGAGTACGGCCAGACGGCCACGCGGCCTAGCGATCCCGTGCGTAACGGCTATGTGTTCAAGGGCTGGTACGCCGATGCGGATTGTACCGTCAAGTTCGATTTCTCTGCCGCCGTCACCGCAGATGCGACGGTCTTTGCCAAGTGGGCAAAGCTCGTGACCGTCTCGTTTGATGCGGCGGGTGGCAGCGCTGTTGACGCCGTGGAGCTAGAGCAGGGCTCTGGCCTGGGCAACCTGCCCGTCTCAACTTTAGCGAACCACATCTTCTGCGGCTGGTATACGGCTGCCGGCGCCAAGGTGACCGGTGCAACTACGTTTGAGTTCGACACCAAGCTCACGGCCAAGTGGGACCAAAACGTCTACTTTGTCCAGTACCTTGACGAGGACGGCGAGACAACCCTCGACATCGACAACGCCGCCGAGGGCGAGAGGCTCGTCCGTCCCAATGACCCCGTTCGCGAGGGCTATAAGTTCCTGGGTTGGTACACAAATGCGACCTTCTCGGCCCTGTATGACTTTGACATGCCCGTGACCAGCGACTTTGATCTTTATGCCGGTTGGGAGTGCAATCGCTATACGGTTGGCTTTGATAGCCTTGGCGGCTCGCCTGTCGAGTCTCGCCAGATTGCCCATGGCGACACCGTTGTGGCCCCCGCCGACCCCAAGCGCGACGGCTATGAGTTCGAGGGCTGGTACACCGATGCAAATTGTACTCGGGCCTACGACTTCAACACTGCCGTCAAGGCGCCCATGACGCTTTATGCAAAGTGGACCAAGCTGATCGAGATCGTCTTTGACTCCAATGGCGGCTCTGATGTTGGTAGCTTGAAGATTCCTACCGGCGGTTGCATCGACGGCTTCCCCAATACCTTGCGTAGCGGCTATTACCTTGAGGGCTGGTATCTGGACGGTGTTCAGATACCCATGGGTTACGCCTTTGACCAGGATGTGACTTTGGTGGCGCATTGGCTGCCCGAGCCCATGGTCGTGGGCTTCATGGACGGCGACAGCTATTACGACGTGGCAATCGTTGACTATGACGATACGGTCGTCGAACCCGAGGCTCCTTTGAAGGACGGTTATGTCTTCTTGGGCTGGTACCAGGACAAGGACCTTGTTGTCAAATACGACTTCGACACGGCGGTGACCAAGGACTTTGACCTCTATGCCAAATGGGTTCCGCTTGTGACCGTCTCGTTTGATGCAAACGGAGGGTCTTCTGTTGCCTCTGTCCAGGTCAAGAAGGGCTCTGCTCTGGCGTCTTTGCCCATCAGCCAGAAGTCCAACTACATTTTCTGCGGCTGGTACTTGGCCGATGGCAGCAAGGTGACAACTTCGACGACCTTTGACGCCAATACGACCATCGTGGCCAAGTGGGACCAAAACGTCTATTTCGTGAGCTATCTTGACTCAGACGGCGAGACGACCCTTGACGTCGACAGCGTTGCCGAGGGCGACAAGCTCATTCGACCGGCCGACCCCGTACGCGATGGCTATACATTTGATGGCTGGTATACCGATAAAAGCCTCGTGAAGCTTTACGACTTCGATGCCGAGGTCCATGGCGATTTTGAGCTCTACGCCAAATGGACCAAGAGCGGCGTTGCCCCCGATGGTCCCGTGGTGCCCGCCGAGCCCGTGGAGCCTGCTGACCAGGCCGCCAAGCAGCCCGGCGCCCAGACCGCCGCCAACGGCCAGAGCCGCAACCTCGCGACCCCCGACACCTCCGACACCACCCTCGTCGCGCTGCCCCTGGCCCTTCTCGCCGCCGCGCTTCTCGCCCTCGGCCGCCGCTTCACCCGCTAGCCCCACTCGTCGACGGGCCGAAAACCATCGATCACAGGCCTTTTAGCGGCCATGATCGACGTATTTCGGCCCGTCGGCGTTATTTTTATCTAGTTGCGATGGCGGGAGGCGTATGAAGAGGTATGTGGACGAGCAGGTCAGGGTTAGCTTCGAGGAGTTCGAGGCGCGGGGGTGGTGTCTCTATGCGCCTTCGGAGAATGCGCGCGTAGAGCTCGAGGCGCGAGTTGCCGCGGGCGAGCTCGTCTCGCCGTTGCCACGACTTTATGCGCGGGCGGCCCATTGGGAGACGCTTAATCCGCTTGAGAAAGAGCTCGAGAAGATGCGGGCGCTCGCGAACATGCATGGAGACTGGTGGTTCACTGGCGTCTCGGCAGCAATCGCCTATGGGCTTTCTGTCTCTTACTCTGCCATTGGAAAAATCCAGGTAGCAAGCCCGCACGGGGCTAAGACCTACCATAAGGGCGCCGTTGTCTCGAGGCATATAGACATCGACGCCGAGGTGGGCGAGTGCGTGGGCGACCTGCCACTGTTGCCGATCAACCGCGTTCTTCTCGACTGCGCGCGCGACCTTAGCTTTAGGAACGCGGTTGCCGTCATCGACTCTGCGTTGCATATGGGCGTTACGACAAAAGACGAGCTCATTGCCTATTTTGAAGCCAAGAAGGGCTACCGCGGCATTCGCCGAGCCCGTGAAATCGCGCGGTTTTGCGACCCTCGCGCAGAAAGCGGCGGCGAGTCGATAGCTCGAGCCGCCATGTGGGAGCTGGGCTTCTTAGCTCCCGATTTGCAGGTCGAGTTCAAAGACCCGGTTGAGGGCAAGTCGTATTTCGTCGACTTTTGCTGGCGACTTGACGACGGCCGCGTGATCGTCGGCGAGCTTGATGGCGGCGAGAAGTACGTGAACCCCGCCATGACTGGTGGAAGGACGTCCGAAGAAGTGAGAAGAGCCGAGCGCCTTCGCGAATCAAGGCTCACGGCCTGCTGCACGTCAATCGTCCGTTTTTCTCCGCAAGTCGTAGCCAACGCCCGCGCCTTCAACCACCTCCTTCTCTCCTTTGGCATCCCCAAAGACCACGCCCCCTCGATCCCCTTCGCTGACGGGCCTAAAACCGTCAATCATGCCCCTTAAAAGCCCCGTGATCGACGGTTTTCGTCCCGTCGGCGAGACGGACGTGCGGGATGGCGAGCAGCGACAGCGAGAAGAAAGACCCCTCGGGTCCTGTGGGGGAGCCGAGGGGTCGATTGGGAGCTGTTTGCGGCGAGAGAAGCGCTTAACTACTTCTTGGCCTTGCCCTGGTTAGCGACGGCGTCGATCTTGGCGGCGATGGTCTCGGGGTCGCCAATGTACTGCTTGTCGATGACGTTGAAGTCCTTGTCGAAGGTATAGACCAGAGGCACACCGGTGGGGATGTTG
>CAVEMP010000130.1:0-6120 GCA_963616835.1 uncultured Oscillospiraceae bacterium
CCTGGTCGCCGGCGCCCACCGCGTCAATGGGGTCGCTCGTGCGGCCGGCCTGGGTGTCAAAGGACTCGTCGACGCCGGCGGCGATGTCGGCGCTCTGCTCGTGAATCAGGTTAAGAACGCCGCAGGTGTCGCAGTCAAAACCGTACTTGGCGCGGTCATAGCCAATGCGGCGGATGGTCTCGCGGGCGATCTTTTGCACGTCCACGTAGGCCTCGGTGCGCACCTCGCCGGCCACGACCACGGTGCCGGTGGTGGTAAAGGTCTCAACAGCGCAGCGCACGTTCTCGAGCTTCGCGGCAACGCCGCCGGGAGCCACGTAGCCCTCGGACTCAAGATCGGCCTCTTTGGCGAGAATAGCGTCCAGGATAGCGTCGCTTACCTGGTCGCAGATCTTATCGGGGTGACCCTCGGTTACGCTCTCGGAGGTAAAGAAGTAGTTCTTCTGTGACATGCTAAGACTTCCTTTCTTCTGCAGTCACTAAATATTACTGGGCAGGTCAGACACCCAGCGCTTACACGGTTGACAATACCCAAACGGGCGCCAGGCTATGCAAAGCCCAGCTGCTTCCTGCCCTTCTCGGTACCCATGCCCTCGAAAGCCAGGTGCACCAGCTTTGCAGAAAACTCATCGGGCGTCTCCAAGATCTTGTCCGTTGGCCGCTCGAGCACGGCAAAGGTAAAGGCACCGGCAATCGCAATGGCACCCAGGCGACTATCGATGTCCTTGCGAACCACGCCCTCCTCTTTGGCACGGTCGAACTGCGCCGAGAGGATAGAAATGATGCGGGCCAGGCGCGTCTCGACGCTGGGAAGGACGCTCTCGTTGGACTCCAACAGCTCGCGCGTCATGGCAAGGGCCAACGGGGTGCCCGGTCGCATTCCAGCCGACAAAACGCCGGACAAGCGCGTGATGGATTCAAGGGCCGATGGCGCCTTGGCAACAGCTGCCTCAATCTGGTCAACCAAATCGTCAACCGAGCGATCAAAAATCGACTGGACCAGGGCGTTCTTATCGGCAAAGTAATAGTAAAGGGAACCCTTGGACATGTTGCAACGAGAAGAAACCTCGCTCATCTGGAAATCAGTACCGCCCGACTCGACCATAAGCTCGGTCGCCGCTGCCATAATGCGCTCGCGGGTAGCAGCGCTCTTGCGCGTCTTGATATCCGAGCGCAGACGGGTCGCTTGCCGGCTCACCACGCCTCCGACGGTCTCTTTGGCTTCCTTGGCCGCCTCATGCGCGCCGCGCACCGAGCGGGCAATACCGCCGGCGCCATTCTCGTCAAGCAAGCCCATTTATGTCCCTTTCCCTCTTAGTAACGCCAGGATAATAACATCTATATATAAGGTCCCTTTGGGAGTTTTTTGAGAATGTTTCAAAAAAACTAGACTGCCGCGACTATCAGGCCCCTTTCTTGGATAAAGTCATATTTGGCTAAATAGGGCAACCTGCAAGTTTTGCCGTTTCTCCCCTGCTTACCAGCATGGTGAGAAGACCGGCACAGCACGAAAGGGCACCACCTCGTGGGTAAAGTTTTCAAAATCTTTCTGCGCGACCTTAAGCGCATCCTCAAAAACCCCGTGGCAATCATCGTCACACTGGGCGTCGCGGTTCTCCCCTCGCTCTACGCATGGTTCAACATCCTGGCTAACTGGGACCCCTACAAGAACACCTCGACGGTGCCCGTGGCCGTCTGCATCCTTGACAAGGGCGCGGACATCTCGGACATGGGGTATACCAACGCCGGCGACATGATGCGTGAGCAGCTCGAAGAGAACACCCAGCTTGGGTGGCAATTCGTCGACAACCAAGACGACGCGATCCAAGGCGTCGAGTCGGGCACCTACTACGCCGCCTTCATCATCCCGGCAGATTTCACCTCGACTCTGTCCAACGTCCTTGACGGCGACACGTCCAAGGCCCACATTGGCTACTACGTAAACGAGAAGGTCAACGCCGTTGTTCCCAAAGTGGCAGACACCGGCTCGACCACGCTCGAGAACAAGATCAGCAACCAATTTGTCGAGGTCGTTGGCAAGGTTGTGACCGAGAAGCTCCAGGGCTTCACGGGCGACACCGCGGGTTCGATCAACTCGGCGCGCGACTCGGTGGCTGCCGACCTGCGCAAGGTGTCCGATTCGCTCACCACGCTTGCCAGCGACGTCTCGGGCGTTCGCGACACTGTGCAGAAGGGCCGCGATACGATCAGCTCTGCTCGCCAGTCAACCCAAGAGCTCTCGGACGGCGCCGTTAGGGTTGGCAACAAGCTCAACACCACCCTGGACAACCTGGCCGCCACCCGCACCAGCGTGGGCAACCTCGCCTCGCAGCTTACCTCCAGCACAAGCGCCGGGGCCTCTGCCATCAGCGGCGTCTCGGCCCAGCTTACCTATGACATCTCCCAGATCACCGGCGACATTGGCTGGGCGCAGGGCGAGCTTGACTCTGCCGTGACCCAGATCTCCAATCTGCGCACCAACACCTTTGGCGACCTGCGCACCTCGCTCGAGCGCCTTAAGTACAACAAGCTCGAGAAACTCGACGACTCCGTCCGCGGCAAGCAGGCCGCCATCGACGCCGTCGACGCCGCCCTCGAAAGCCTCGCGTCGATGGATGCCCAGACCGCCTCTAAGGTCGACGCGCTGAAGTCCTTCTCGGATAGCGTGAAGCGGGGCAACGACGGCATCACCAATCTCTCGACCAACGTCAATGACGTCATCCAGACAAGCGTCAACGGCTTGAACGACGTCTCTGCCTCGGTGAACACCCAGGTCATGCCCGCCGTCAACACGACCCTCGATACCTTTGCCACCTTTGGCGGCAAACTAGTGGGCACGACCTATGCCCTGCCCTCCCTGCTCTCGCAGGCAGACGCCACGCTGGCCGGCCTGGACGATGTCTTGGTCCAGTGCGACTCGTCGCTTGACTCAACGGCCACCACGCTCAACACCGCGGCCCAGAAGGTCTCTGGCCTGGCAAACGACGTGGCCGCCGTTGCTGCCGCCGAGTCCTTCGCGGGTATCTCGGACGTGCTTGACCTCAACGCCGAGAACGTCGGCGACTTCTTGGGCTCGCCCGCCGAGCTTGTCACCGAGTCCATCTACCCGGTTGAGAACTACGGCAGCGGAGTGGCGCCCTTCTACACCAACCTCGCCCTTTGGGTTGGTGGCTTTATCCTGGTCGCCATCTATAAGCTCGAGGTCGACGACGAGGAAATCGGCGACTTCAAGCCCTGGCAGGGCTTCTTTGGCCGCTGGCTACTCTTGAACCTCATGGGCCAGATCCAGGCCATCATCTGCTGCATCGGCGACATCTGCCTGGGCATTCAGTGCCTGTCTCCTGTGGCCTTTGTCTTTGCAGGCATGGTCGAGTCCTTTGTCTATGTCTTCTTTATCTATGCGCTCTCCATCGCCTTCAAGCACATAGGCAAGGCACTGGGCGTGCTTATCGTTGTCCTGCAGATTCCGGGCGCCTCGGGGCTCTACCCCATCGAGATGCAGCCCGACTTCTTTAGGGCGCTCAACCCCTGGCTTCCCTTTACCTACGGCATCAACGCGATGCGCGAGGCAATCGCCGGCTTCTACGGCAACTACTACGCCCAAAATATCGCCATCCTGCTTGTCTACTTAATCCCGGCGCTGCTCATTGGCGTGACGGCCAGAAAGCACCTGCTCAACATCAACAACCTCTTTGACAAGAAGCTTGCCGAGACCGACATGATGATCGCCGAGCGCACCGGCATGAGGACCCCGCACTTCAGGCTATCGACCCTCATCAAGGCGCTCATGGACTCCGAGGCCTACAAAGAAACCTTCCTCGAGGCCGCCGCGAGCTTCGAGCTGTCCTACCCCGGCATGGTCCGTCGCGGCTTTGCGGCCTTGATCGTGGTGCCGCTAGTCCTTCTGGCCTTGATGTTTGTGCACCCGGCCAAATTCCTCATGCTCACGCTGTGGGTCCTTTCGCTTTTGATCATCTGCACGTTCTTGATCGTAATCGAGTACTTCCACAACCGCGTGTCCGAGAAGACCCACCTGGCCGAGATGAGCCAGGCCGAGCTTTATGATCTGCTCGGCGACGAGCTCAAGGCCGAACTTCTCGCCTTCGCCCCGTTCGAGAAGATGCGCCGTGGCAAGACGCTGTCGCTCGTGCGACTTGTGATCCCCAAAGGCAAAGCAGTAGATGACAGCAACGATTCCCAAGACGGCGCAGAGAACCCCACAGCGAGCCTCGACCCCAATAAAACCGCAGTGCAAGACGATGCCAAGAAAGGTGGTGATGCGCGATGAGTAAGATCTTTGCCCTGATTAAACGCGACGCCAGCCACATCTTTGCCAACGTCATCAGCCTTGTGGTGTGCGCGGGCATGATCGTTGTCCCCTGCTTCTACGCCTGGTTCAACATCGCCGGCAGCTGGGACCCCTACGGCAACACGAAAAACCTCAAGGTAGCGCTTGCCAACTCCGACGCGGGCTACACCAGCGAGCTTATCCCCGTGAACATCAATATGGGCGAGCGCATGGTCTCTGACCTGCAGGGTTCCACCTCTATTGGCTACATTGTCACCAACGAGGAAGAGGCCATCGAAGGCGTTAGGAACGGCGAGTACTACGCTGCCATCGTGTTTCCCAAAGACTTCACCTCTAACATGATGAGCGTCGTCTCGACCAGCTCGGTGCGCCCGCAGGTTTACTTCTACCAAAACGAGAAGCAAAACGCGATCGCGGCCATCGTCACGAACAAGGCCTCGACAGCCGTGCAGCAAGACATCGACGAGTCGTTTGCCAATTCGGTGACCACGGTGGGCGCGGCCGTGCTGAGCGAGTTCTCGGACTATCTCACCGACGAGAACCTCTCGGGCTTTACCGAGAAGCTCGACGCCGCCCTTGACGACGCGACGACGGTCCTCTCGTCTACCTCATCGACCCTGAGGTCCTTCTCGACGCTGGCGGCTAACACGCAGGAACTCATGAGCTCGACCGGCAGCACGTCCACAAGCTCGCTTTCGGCCACGCTCGACGCCGGCAACATGCTGCGAGAGACATCTGCCAACGTAAGCGGCCTGGGAACCGCCTTTGACGGCACCGTGACCAGCCTAAATAACGCCCTGAGCGCCAGCAGCGACTCGCTCCAAAAGGTGAGCGACCAGGTAAACGCCGCCTTTGACAAGGCCGGCGAGCAGACCGACAAGCTGGCCGAGGGCCTCACGAAGGCGGCCGACGCCGCCACCGAGGCGGGCGATAAGCTGGCGAGCTTCGATGCCAAGCTCGGCGACGCAATCGACGCCTTGAACGACGTCATGGCAAAGCTAGATGAGGGCACGACCCCGTACAACGTCGTGCAGGACGCCCGCGACACCGTGGCCGAGTTCCAACAGCGCGTCGAGGACGCCGAGACCCGCATGCGCACCTTGGCCTCACAGCTTAACAAGGCCGCGAGCGACCTCACTCAGGGCAAAACCGACGCCCAGGGCGCCCGACAGACCATCGCGCAGGTTATCGCCGAGGCCAAGGGTTCTCTCGCCGCCGCTCAAAACGCGTACGACACCAACGTCAAGGGCTCGCTGAACTCGCTTTCTGGCACCATCGACGAGGCCGCGACCAAGGCCGACGACATTGCGTCAAAGCTCACAGGCACGCTGGATACCGTGAAGTCTGCCTCGGGCAACGCTGCCGACGCGCTGGGCCGCGCAAAGGAGCGCATTGACCAGACGGCCGACAAGATCGACGCGGTTGCCGCCGAGATGAGCGGCCTTAAGGGCAGCATTTCCGAGGCCCTTGCTTCGGGCGACATGAACAAGATCCGCACCATCTTGACCAATGGCCCGGATGCTCTTGCTGCCTTTATCTCGTCGCCCGTGCAGATGGACCGAAACCCGCTCTACGCAATTGAGAACAACGGCAGCGCCATGGCCCCCTTCTACACCACCTTGGCCATCTGGATCGGCGGCGTTGTGCTAGCAGCTCTGGTGCGCTGCAACCCCAGCGAGAAGGCCACGGAAGAGCTTGGCCTTAGGCCTCACCACGGTTACTTTGGACGCATCTTCTTCTTCCTGGTCATTGGCTTTATCCAGTCGAGCGTCATCCTTTTGGGCGACCTCTACTTCCTGGGCGTCCAGTGCG
>CAVEMP010000131.1:0-7745 GCA_963616835.1 uncultured Oscillospiraceae bacterium
ATACCGCAGGCAGGTGGCGAGAAGACCAAGAAGCCTAAATCAGTTGGAACCCGGCGCAGGCCAGGAGCCCCGCGCCGCCCCAGCGTGCGCCCCAGGAACCTCGCGCGACTCTTAGTTGGAGCCCAGCATGCGCCCCAACATCTCAAGCAGCTTCTCGCGCTCCACCGGCTTAGACAGGTGCGCGTTCATGCCGCTTGCCAGCGACTGCTTGATGTCCTCGTCAAAGGCGTTGGCGCTCACGGCGACAATGGGCACACTCGTCCCATCGGCGTGACCGCTCGTGCGAATCAAATGCGCCGCCTCAAGGCCGTTCACGTGCGGCATCATGACGTCCATCAGCACGATCTGGAAGGTCCCGGCCGCATGATCGCAGAAGGTCTCCACGGCCTCGCGACCGTCGCAGGCCTCGGTCACCGTGCAGCCGGCGTCAGCCAAAAAGACGCGCAAAATCTCGCGGTTAAGCTCGTTGTCCTCGGCTACCAGAACGTGTGTGCCGGTAAAATCGGCGCGTTCGGAGCCGCGCACAAGCGTCTCGTGCGCCTGGGCCACGGGAAGGCGCAGCTCAAAGTAGAAGTAGCTGCCCTGCCCAAGCTCGCTCTCTAAGTGAATCCTGCCACCCATCATGTGCACCAGGCGGTTGCTGATCGACAGGCCCAAGCCCGTGCCCTGCTCGTGGGCAGCCTGCGCATCCAGACGCTCGAAGCTCCGAAAAACGCGCTCCTGATCGGCGGCGGCGATGCCCATGCCGTGATCGCGCACGCCAAAGAACACGCGCGCCTGTCCACCTGCGACCTCAATCTCGCGCACCTCAAGGCTCACGGAGGTCCCTGCAGGCGAGTACTTGATCGCGTTGCCCAAGAGATTGATCAGCACCTGATTAATACGCAGCGCGTCTCCGTGCAGCCACTCGTGCTCAAGCAAAACATCGATGTCAAAGACCTGGTCCTTCTCGGCAAACTTCACGTCCAGAACCGAGTGCAAATCGTCCACTAGCTGTCGCAGGTCAAAGTCCTCTTTGACCAGGGTCATCTTGCCGCTCTCGATCTTGGACATGTCCAGAATGTCGTTAAGCAGGCCAAGCAGGTAGTGAGAAGACGCCTGAACTTTGTGCAGGCATTCAATGCGCTCCTGAGGGGTCTGGGCATCCTGCAGCGCGATCTGGGTCATGCCAATGATGCCGTTCATAGGCGTGCGAATCTCGTGAGACATGCGGGCCAAGAAGTCGCTCTTGGCCTTGGCCGACTGGTCGTGGCGCTCGAGGTTAAGGCGGTTTTGGATAACGCTTGCCAGTTGCGACAGCTCGGCCAGTTTGTCGGCGGTAAGCTTGGCCTTGTCCACGCCCTCGAAGCAGATCATATCGGCAAAGCGCCCGTTGTCGGTCATGGCAATGCTCAGGCCACAGTCGTCAGTCGCCAGCTCGCGCACGGCCGCCGGCAGCTCGTCAAAAGAGCGCAGGACGCCCAGCTGTGCTGCAGCAGAAAGCTCGCCAAAGTCGGCCGGCGAGCAGTGGAACACGGTCTTCTCGACGGGCACGGGACGCCACGTGTAGGCAACACTGCCCGAGAGATTCTCGACCTGAAAGGCAACAATGACCAGATTGGAAAGGCCGCAATTCTCGGCAAGCTTCCAGGCGAGAAGATCACACGGGGCCTCGAAGCTCGCACTGTGGTCAAACAGGGTCAAAGCCAGCGAGGCCAGGCTCATTTGGGCCTCGGTGCCCTGCGAAATGACGTTGCCAAAGGGGTGCGGCGCCGTCTGCGCCATTGGCATGGTCCAGGCCGCCAGCGGCATGCCCTGGCTACGGGCCGCCTCAAGAGCGCAGCACGCGCGCTCGAGCAGGTCGTCGCACGAAAGCCCGGCCACACCGTGTGCAAAGCCCACGTTGAACTCAAGCTGCAAAACGTCATCGCGCACAAGACCGCGGTAGCACTCGCGCAGTCGCGACAGGGCAAACGACGCGTCAACCGGCGAGTCCTGCGCCAGCCATACCATAAACTCGTCGCCGCCCATGCGCACGATCAGCGAGCGGCCGATATCGCTCTTGTGGAAACTCTGCGCCGCCAGCTTAGAGAACTCACCCAGGACCACGTCGCCAAAAACCAGGCCGTAGGTCTGCACCAGGCGAGAAAAGCCCAAAAGGTCGATGAGCAGCAAAACTCCCTCGGGCTGCTGATCGCGCATGCGACGCAGCACCTCAAGGCCGCGCGCCTGGCGATACAGGCCCGTGACCGGGTCGATGGCGCGCTTAAGCTCACGCTCGCGCTCGGCTTGCTTTTGCTCGGTGATGTCACGCAGGTAAGCAATGAGCATGCGCGCGCCGGACTTCTCGTCAGTCGTGACCTTTCCGCTCACCGCGTACCAGACGCCGTCGCGGCCCTGGGGGTGGGAGTAGAGCTCCACGGCCACAGAATCGCTCTCAAGCGACAGGACACGACGGACCTTCTCAATGTCGGCGTCAGAATAGCAGGCCCCGCACACCTTGGTCATGAAGTCATCGTAGCTCCAGGCGCCGTCAAAGCCTCGGCTGTTGACCATCTCTACCACATCGTCCTTCTCGCGATAAGTGACAAAGACGTCCTTGGAGCTCTCGACCGCCATGCGGTAGCGCTCCTTCTCTTCGCTTAGCTGAGCGGCGACGCGCAGCTCTGCCTCGGTAAGATCGGTGACAACGCGGTGCAGCTCGTCAACTTCGCGGATACCCGAAGACTCAAAGCCCCGCAGCCCCTCGACACCGCCGCGCACGCTGTCGACCAGGCGATAAATCGGCCTCGTAACATAGCGCACGACCAACAGCGTGATCGCAAGGCCTAAGGCAACGCAGATCGCCAGCGCGTAAAACAGGCGCGTGTAAAGCGAGCCGCCCAGTTCATAGATCGACTCGGCCGTGACAAAGCCGCAGACAACCCAGTCCTTGTCCTCGAAGGGCACGTTGTTGCTATAGAGGCTAAGCGGTGTCGAGATGCAAAAGATATGCTGCGTAAGGCCGTTGTCTCCCGCAACCTCCTTCAACGAGCCCAACGCCGTGTCTGCAAGCGAGAAGGTCTCGCCCAGGCGGGTCACCGAGTCGTAGAGCGAACCCACGCCCAAAATCGGACGGTACGTGCCGTCGGCCTGCCGTATGGCCAGCGCGTAGCCCGCGTGCTGATCCGAGTCAAGGTCGCGCACCGAGAAGTACGTGCCGGTGATGTAGGGCACCGAGACCTCGACGCCTATGACGCCATAGACCACGCCGTCGTAAATCAACGGCACCGAGTACGCGATCATCTTGTGGTTGTCGAGTGGGTTGTCCTCCAGGATGAAAGGCGTGGCCCAATAGGCCAGGTTTGCCACATCCACGCTGGGGTTTTGCTGGGCAAGAAGGTAGGGCGTGTAGAAGAAGTCGTCTGCGGCGCGCACACCCTGGCCGGCAAAGTTAAAGGCCGTGTCCCAGGAAGATCCCATGGCCACGCCCGCCTGACGAGCCAGGGCCTTGTCGCCGCGCTCAAAAACCAGATCCGAGTTGGTGCCAGTGCGCGTCGTGGGGTCAGAGTCGCGCAAGAAAAAGCCGTTGTAGCGCGCGGCCTGCGAGGTATCGGCCGTGTTGCTCAAAATAGCGTAGATGCCCGTTGTGCCCGAGCGCTGCAGCCAGTCCACCAGCTCGGGAAAGATTTCCTGCACAAGCTGGGCTTGCATTTCGTTGGATGCGAGAAGGTCATTGGCACTTGTCAGCCCGCGGGCGGCCAAGATCTGCCCGAGCGCCGAGTTCACGTACTCGCACTCATTGCGCACGAGGCCCCACTGCCCCACCATCGCGCTTTCCAGCACCACGTCGCGGTTATCGATGATCGTCTGGTCAAGGTTAGCGGCGTTGCTCTCAAGCTCCTGTTTGGTTCCGCTTGTAATAAGCGTCGAGTACAAGAGAATGCCCTGGATGGCGATGGCGACCGTCAAGGGAACAAGCAAAAGCTTGAGCAGCGAGCGTTTTTTGGTTTTCACGGGGTCTCCCCTCCCGGCGCGGGTTTCTCGGCTACCTAATTAGTCCCGGCAGGGTGGGCCTTGCTCTCCAACGTCAAGACGAGCTGGTCGTACCAGGCATCGAAGTTATCGTCGGTGTTGTAAGCGGCCACGGCGGCGGCGCGGTTGGCGCCCAAGGCCACGGCGGCATCGACGGCTTCTCGGTCGGCCTGTGCCTTATCAGACATGACGGTACTCAAGCAGTTGCGAGTTTGATAACCGTTCTCAAAACAGGGCGTTGCGTAGAACTCGGTTGCCGAGAAGTTCTCCATGACGGTCTTTAAGCAGTCGTAGGTCTTGCCCCTGACCGAGAGACCCTCGCTTTCGATGACGTTATCCAGGGCCTCTACGGTGTTTGCGTCGGTGCGCACAGGCAAGTAGGAGCTGGCGCTGGCAAAGGTAAGGTTATTCTCGGCCTTGGTAAACCACTTGAGAAATTCGCACGAAGCCTGCTCGTGCAGCTCATCGGACTTGGTCACGCACATGCCGGCGCCTTGCTGGATGCAGACGTTGCTTGCGCCCTCAAAGACGGGCGGCATAAGGACGGCGTAGGCGATGTCGTGATTGCCGTCGTCTTCCACCACCTGATCGGGAAAGTACGCAGCCGAAGAAGACGACCCGGTGTAAGCCAGGATGTCGCCGGTCTTGACGTCGTCCGAGCGAAACTTGCCGTAGCTGTCAAACCAGCCGTTGATGTAGGGCACATAATAGTTGTCCCACAGGCGGCGAATCGCGGTCTTGTTAGCGTTGATGGTCACGCTGCCGCCGCTCACGTCAAAGAGATCGACGCCCAGCTGCTTGCAGCCAATGACAAAGTAGTTGCTTAAAGAGTCGCGGCCAAAGAGAGCGCGGCCGTCGTTTGCCACGTTGGGGGTCTGCGCGTCGGTCCACTCGTAGTACTGCTTGGCCAGCGCGGTGATGCCTTCGAAAGTCGAGAACTGGTCTAGGGTAGCGCCGGTGGCCTGGGCAAAAGGCTCCCAGTCGGTGGTGTTGACCATCGTGATCTCGGTCGATTTGGCAACCGGAAAGAGATAGAGCTTGCCGTCCTGCTCGAAGTAGCCCTCGTTGATGTAGCCCGTGACGTACTGGTCAAGCTCGTCTTGGGTGAAGTAGTTGGTAAGATCAGCCAGCTTGTTGGCCTTCTCCAGCTCGTAGGCGGCGTCTGCGTAGGACGAGAAGATGTCGGGCATGGCCTTAGAGCCAACGACGCCTGCGGCAGAATCGGTCACGGCTTGCTCGAGGTCGCTCACCGAGCCCTGGGTGTAGCCCTCGACGTAGATGCCCTTCTCCTTTCCAACGCCGGCGTTGAACTTAGAGACCAGGCTGTCGAAGGCCGCCTGCTGGGCGCCGTTGTAGTAGTGCCACACGGTAAGCGTAACCGGGTTGTTGGGGTCAAGCTGCGAACTAGACTGTTTAGCGCTTGAGCGGTTGGAGGTCTGTGCGGCGCAACCGGGAAGCGCCAAAAGGGTGCACAGGCCAAGCGTAACCAGGGCGTGAAGGGCTTTCTTCATGCTCAACTTCCGTTCAAGTAGATATGCGATATAAAGGTGCGCCAAGCAGCGCAAAAAGACGACGCCGATAATTTTACGGGGGCAGCAACGGTATTTCAATGCGGCTTTCCAGAGCGGGGCGGCAGCCCGCTTTTACGTTTTTGAGGTTGTCGGGAAAATTTTTCTTTCGACAACCCCTGACAACGGGGTAAGTCCACCTCGGTTGCGCGCGATTTTGCGCTCGTCAGTACTTTGTCCAGATAACTGCGCACAAATCGAGGGTCGTCAGTACTTTTCTTGGATTCCGGCTAAGGGCTTCTCAGTAAATCCGCAGGTAAACGAGTTGGCGAGAAAATCACTTGAGCTACGAAAGGCTTCTCAGGCCCCTAAACCTACTGACGAGTGCCAAATCGCGCGCAGTTTTATCGAAAAAATACTGACGAACCCTGATTCCTGCGCAGCAACGCAAGCGCAGCGCCCCTAGCGCAAGTCCGGGCGCGCTTCCCAGCCGAGAAGATCCACCGTCTCGAGCTGCGCCCACAGCCGCCGTCGCGCTCGCCGGCGCTCAAGCTTTCGTTCCTTGCTCGATTTCGAACGAGGCAACCCCAAATCCTCGCGAATCTGCGCCATGAGCGAGTCCATGTAATCGAGGTCGTCGTACTCGTCCTTGAAAATCTCGTACGGTTTGAAGCCGGCCGCGAGCAACTCGTTTCTGCGCTCGGTGTCGCGGCGCACGCCACGGGCACTGTCGTGCCAGGCGCCCATGTAGTCGAGGCACACGCACGCGTCGCCGTGCCTAAACATCAGGTCGGGCTTCCTTCTTTGCAGGGCGTCGCAGCGACACGTTAGGCGCCTTACCTCGACGGGGTCGTTGAGCACGACTTCCCCCATCCGGTATCCTCCCTGGGAAAACGGATACGTTGCCCGCAGGTAGAGCTTTGCCTCGAGCGGCGAGGCCGCAGCCACTGGAGCCCTGTTAAGGGCGCGACGAACCCGGGCCGTTCCTCTCGCCGACCCCATAGCGTCTAGAAAACGGGACAACCCGGCAGGGGTGATCAGCGAACCGCGACGCTGGAAAAGCCCCGTCTCGTAATCGTCACTTGGGGCAAA
Organism: uncultured Oscillospiraceae bacterium; assembly: GCA_963616835.1. Taxonomy (GTDB): domain Bacteria; phylum Actinomycetota; class Coriobacteriia; order Coriobacteriales; family Atopobiaceae; genus Paratractidigestivibacter. The sequence continues at coordinate 6,594 of CAVEMP010000131.1, forward strand.
GAGGCCCATGAACTCGGCCAAGAGCATCTGGAGCTCCAGGTCGCTAAGGTTCGGCGTCATGAGGATCGCAAGCATCGCCGGCGTCACGCAGCGCATGCCAGGCGCCACCTGGACCAGAGCGCCCTTGGGCACTGGGCCCGACCAAACGTGAGGCGCAAGGACATCCGACGCGTGCAGCGCGGTCTTTTTAGCGACAAGGACCGAGATTGGCCCTTCGACCTCGGCAAGCTCGGGCAACAGGCGTTTGAGATCGGCGGCGTTTGCCGGGCTGGGCATTTTATCCGGCAGCCGAGAAGAGCACGCGCCCGCAGAACCTGCCGGGTAACGCCTGCCCCTGATGAGCCTCAAGCCCGTTGCATGTGTGAGCACGATGTCCATATCATCAGGGTAAGAGCACCTGTGGAGCACACAAATGTTAATGTTTTTATTCCCGACAGGAATCTGACACGTTTCTACCAGATATCTATCACCACAGTTAAACGGTGGCTTTTTTGCAGCAAATGTGGCAAATCGCGCCGGGTTCTTCTCCGCATCATCTTCACGATAAAAACGCGACCTGCGGTTTTTCACACACCGAGAAATAACGTCCGCCCAAACGCGTTCACAATTTGCGAGGGCCGGTTCATGTTTGTTCCTGAACAGCCTATTGCGCGCGATTTGGCGCTCGTCAGTACTTTGGCGAGAAAACTGCGCGCGAATCGGGGGTCGTCAGTACTTTTCCGGCGCCCCGGCAGGGGTCTTCTCGGTAAATCCGCAGGTAGACGAGGTGGCGAGAAAACCGCCAGGGCCTCGTGGGGCTTCTCGGCCCCTTATAACTACTGACAACCGCCAAATCGCGCGCACGTTTCGCCAAGAAGTACTGACAACCCCTAATTTCCGCGCAGCGGCGGCATCCCAGCAGCTGAAAGGCGCCTGTTGGTGTGATAGAGTTAGCACTGGTTAACTTTACCCAGAAGGGAGCGAATATGAAAAGCGAGAAACCCTACCTTGTGGTCAATGACCTCTCGAAACACTACGGAGACGACCAGGCGCGCGTGCAGGTCCTCCAAGGCATCACGACTACCGTCAACAAGGGCGAGGTCTGCGTCATGTTGGGACCCTCGGGCTCGGGCAAGTCGACCTTCCTTAACCTGATCGGCGGCCTGGAGGCGG
>CAVEMP010000132.1:0-18882 GCA_963616835.1 uncultured Oscillospiraceae bacterium
ATGGTTGCGCAGCTTCAGCATACGCGCGGCACGTCAGGCGACCGGCGGGCCGCGCAAGACTTATAACTTTCTTAAGCCTTGCTTTATCCCCAGCTAAGAAGTCTGCCGCATCCTTGTCCTAAGGCAACCGCTTTTCGATAAAAGGACGGCAAGCTTGCCATGCAGCACTGGGATAATTGCTGGTATGAAAAACATAACAGGAGGGCAGCAGGTGACTGGCAAGGAGTACGGTAAGTGGCTTAGAGACTGTGCGCGCGACCCATTGTGGCTGGCGTGGGTTGCGGCCATCTGGACTTCGGCACTTATGTCGCTGCTTGGACAGTTTGGCCTTCTCGACCTATCTAGACTGGCCTTTTCGTTGATCCACAATGCGTGCCAGCTCTTCTTTTGGCTGCCCCTTATTCTGTGCGCCGTGCGAGGACGCTCGCTAGGCAGCAGAAACCAGATGACACCCGAGGCGCGCTTTGGGTATGTCGCATTTGGAACTATCATGGTCGTTTTTTCGCTAGAGACGCTTGGCGCAACTATCGCATCGGCGCTTGCGGCGTAGCGCACGAAATGGGCAACGGCAGTTTGGAAGGTTTTCTGTGCCGTCATGCACACATGGAATGCGCGCAGGAACCGGCGCGGGCGCAGGACCCAAAAAGCAATCCGGCTGACTTATCCCGGACTAAAATTAAGTTTTGCAAGTAGACCGCCCTCATCGCCGTCCTGCCAACTGGGCAAACATCGCTTTTCCGCGCCTGGCTACTTGGCAAAGTCAGTTTTAAACCCGGATAAGTCAGTCGAGCCTCAACCGACATAGCAAAGCGGCGGCCCCCAACCCGCAAGGTTGGGGGCCGCCGCTAGGAAATCGAGTTCCGGGTGGGCAAACTAGCCGTTAAATCGGCTTAGTACATACCGCCGCCCTGGCCGCCCTGGGCAGCCGCAGCCGCGATGGCGTCCTCGATGTTGGTGTTCTTGGGCTCGTCAGACACGGTGGCCTCGGTGATCAGGATCAGGCCGGCGATGGAAGCGGCGTTCTGCAGAGTCACGCGGGCAACCTTGACGGGGTCCAGGACGCCCATCTCGATCATGTCGCCGTAGGTGCCGGTGGCGGAGTCAAGGCCCTGGCCAGCAGGCATGCCCTTGATCTTCTCGGCCACAACAGAGCCCTCGAAGCCGGCGTTGTCGGCGATCTTCTTCACGGGAGCGGCAAGAGCCTTGCGGATGATGTCGACGCCGATCTTCTCGTCTGCGTCAACGGTCTCCACGGCGTCGAGCGCAGAGGAAGCGGCCAGGAACGCGACGCCGCCGCCGGCGACGATGCCCTCCTCGACAGCTGCGCGGGTCGCCTGCAGGGCGTCCTCGATGCGGTGCTTGATCTCCTTGAGCTCGGACTCGGTAGCAGCGCCAACCTTAATGACGGCAACGCCGCCGGACAGCTTGGCCAGACGCTCCTGAAGCTTCTCGCGGTCAAAGTCAGAGGTGGTGTTCTCGATCTCGGACTTGATCTGGCCAATGCGCTCCTCGATGGCCTCCTTGGAGCCGGCGCCGCCCACGACGGTGGTGTTGTCCTTGGAGATCTTGACCGACTTGGCGCGGCCGAGCATCTCGGCGGTGACGTCGGTGAGGTTGATGCCAAGCTCCTTCATGGCAACCTGGCCGCCGGTAAGAACGGCGATGTCCTCGAGCATGCGCTTACGACGGTCGCCGTAGCCGGGGGCCTTGACGGCGCAGACGTTAAGGACGCCGCGCAGCTTGTTGAGGATCAGGGTAGCCAGGGCCTCGCCGTCGACGTCCTCGGCGATGATGAGCAGCGGGGAGCCCTGCTTCTGGACGGCCTCGAGGATGGGCAGGATGTCCTGGATGTTAGAGATCTTCTGATCGGTCATCAGGATGTAGGGGTTGGACAGCTCGGCCGTCATGGTGTCGTTGTTGGTGGCGAAGTACGGCGAGATGTAGCCCTTGTCAAACTGCATGCCCTCGACGGTGTCGATGTCGATGCCAAAGGTCTGGGACTCCTCGACGGTGATGACGCCGTCCTTGCCCACGACCTCCATGGCGTCAGAGATCTTGGCGCCCACGGTGGGGTCAGAGGCAGAGATGGTGCCGACAGAGGCAATCTGGTCCTTGGTGGAAACCTGCTGAGCAGACTTCTTCATCTCGTCGACAACGGCGTCAACGGCCTTGTCGATGCCGCGACGGATGGCGATGGGGTTGGCGCCGGCGGCCACGTTGCGCAGGCCCTCGTTGACGATGACCTGGGCAAGCAGGGTCGCGGTGGTGGTGCCGTCACCCACGGTGTCGTTGGTCTTGGTGGCGACCTCCTTCACCAGCTGAGCGCCCATGTTCTCGACGGGATCCTTGAGCTCGATCTCCTTGGCAACAGACACGCCGTCGTTGGTGATGGTGGGGGCGCCGTAGCTGCGCTGAAGGGCAACGTAGCGGCCCTTGGGGCCCATGGTGGTGGTCACGGCGTCGGCCAGGGTGTTAACGCCCTTGGCAAGCTTGGCGCGCGCGTCGGTACCGAAGTAAATGTCCTTAGCCATAATGTTTAGTCCTTTCTGGTGACGCGGGTAAGTCGCGAGCCCGCGTCCGTGGTTTTAGTAAGAGGCGAGAAGCCCGTGCACAGAAACCCGCGCGAGGCTAGTCCTCGATGATGGCGTAGATGTCGTCGGCGCGAAGGAGCAGGAAGTCCTCGCCGTCGACCTTGACCTCGTTGCCGCCAAACTTGCCGTAGTAGACCTGGTCGCCAACCTTAACGTCCATGGCCACGCGCTCGCCCTTCTCGTTAAGCTTGCCGGCGCCCACGGCCACGACCTCGCCGCGCTGGGGCTTCTCCTGCGCGCCGCTAGAGATGTAGAGACCGCTAGAGGTCTTCTCCTCCTTGGGAGCAGGCTTAACAAGAACGCGATCGCCAAGAGGCTTCAAAGTCATGGTTTCCTCCTTTGTAATGCGCCCGGGGACACCGGGTGCTCTATCCAACGCTATGGATAATACCCACCGACGCCGACTTATACCATCGAGATTGAAAAAATCTCATATAGGGCACTTAGATTTCTTGATGCGTTTTGATATAAGCAGTTGGCGAGAAGGGCGCACGGGGTTTGACGCAGCTAAGATACCGGCAGTCGACGCGCCCCGAGCGGCGCCATTCTGCAGTTCGGCGGCAAAATCATGCCGCTGGCAAAACTTTTTCCACCGCTGGCAATTTTTGGGTAATACTTTTCCACGACAGAGTCCTATTGATAGCGCGATGCCCGGCATCGCACGAAGAAAGGAGACGTTGCCGTGAGCTCCACCACCGCAAACGGCTCTTTCTGGGAGGGCCCGCTTACCTCGTCCCTCACCAAGAAAGACAAAGTTACCACCCCCGAGATGCTCTTTGGCTACCTGGTTGGCCCCTTTGGCGGCCTTCTCGCATCGGGCATCTTCACCAGCCAGCTGCAGAACTACTTCACCGACGTACTTCAGCTTGACCTGTCGTTCTTGACGGCCCTGCAGCTCTTCTCCACGATTTTGATCGTCATCGCCAACCTGGTGGTGGGCCAGCTCATCGAGCGCACGCACTGCCTGGCCGGCAAGGCTCGCCCCTGGATTCTTCTCTCGGCCCTGACCTTCTCGGTCTCGACGGTCTTCATGTTCTTCGTGCCGTTTGAGGGCGTGGCCAAGATGGTGTGGATCGCCATCGCGTACAACCTGTACTACGCCGTGGCCTACCCCATCTACAACACGGCCAACTCCACGCTGGTTGCCGTCTCGACCCGAGACAGCGAGAAGCGCGGCGCGCTGGCATCTCTTACCAACATAGCCGGCTTTGGCGTCATGGGCACCGGCACGATGATCTTCCCCATGTTGGTCTCGTTTGCCTTGAAGCAAGACCAGAACCTGTGGCTTTTGGCAATGCTGGTGGTGGCTCTTCTCACCGCCCTTACCGTTTACCTGCAGTATCGCTTTACCCGCGAGCGCATTACCGAGGAACTTCTGGCCGGCATCGACGCTGCAGGCGATGGCTCGGACGACAAGAAGGCCGACGCGCCGTCTTTGAACGCCCAGCTTAGCGCCGTCACCCGCGAGTCTCAGTGGTGGATCATCATGGGCGTCTACCTGCTGTATCAGTGGAGCGGCGCCATCAAGAACGGCTCGATGACGTACTTCTGCAAGTGGGTTTTGGACAACACCTTCTTTGGCACCGCCGACGCGTGGGGCGCTTCTCAGTCCATGCTGAGCATCCTGGGCGCGCTTCCTATGGCAGCCGCCATCCTCTTTGTCATTCCGCTGTGCAACAAGTTTGGTAAGCAGCGTGTGTGCATCGCGGGCATGGTCGTGGGCGTCATTGGCGGCATCATCGCCTTCTTGGGCAACGGGCAGATCGTGCCGGTTGGTGTGGGCATCGCGCTTAAGTGCCTGGGTTCTGCGCCCATTGGCTACATGATTTTGGCCATGCTGGCCGACGTCATCGACCATGTGGAGTTCAAGAGCAGCCTGCGCACCGACGGCCTTACCATGTCGATCTACAGCTCGATCATGGTTGCGGCAACCCCGATCTGCAACGCGATCTTCTCGGGCATTTTGGGCGCCGTGGGCTATGACCAGGCCGCCGACATCACCTTGGGCACCGCGGCCCAGACGGCTCTGACGCAAAACGCCATCTCGGTGAGCTACATCCTGGTCGAGACCGTGTGCTTTGCTCTGTGCGGCATCCTGCTGCTTTCCTTCAACGTCGAGAAGAACCTCCCGGCCGAGCAGGAAGCCTTGAAGCAGCGCCACGAAAGCGCTGGTAAAACGGCGTAACCCAAGGCCCTAGACCACGCAATTTGACCTCCCCCGCGTCGTCTTGGCTTCTCTCCCCCTATAACCGACGGCGACGCCCCCGCGCGCCCGGCATCGACTCTTCCCCGATGTCGGGCGCGATTTTTGTGGCTAGCAGGGGGGCTGGCGAAGGCCTGGCGGGGCCCTCAATAGGCATGCGCGACTTTTCGTGGTTTAAATCCGGAAATCGCAAGTAGACCGGCCAGCCAGTGCGAGTGCCAACTGGGCAAACGTCGCCGTCAGGGCCGCGGCTACTCGGCAAAGCCAGTTTTAAACCACGAAAAGTCGCGCCTGTTAGTTTCAAGAGGTTCAGTCGCGCTCTCGGCACCGCGTTATACCCACTTTATGTTGGATAACTGGGCATAACGCGGCCAGCCCTGCTGCCGGGGCAGCAAAAAAGCCACCCGTCGCAGGGGCGGGTGGCTTAGGAAGAGGTGGCGAGAAGGGCGCGGGGCCGTCGACGGTTAGGCGCCCAGGGCAACCTCGCAGGTTAGGGTGCCGTCGGTGATGGTGAGACGGGCCTCGCTGCCGGCAGACCTATCGAGTTTGACGACGGCCAACGCCTCGCCGTAGTAGGTGTCGGTTTGGCCGGTCACAAAGCTGCCGGGGTTGTACGGGGCGGCGCAGCCAAAGCCCAGAAGACGGCAGCCTTCGGCCTGAGCACTCAGCACACCACGCGAAAGCGGCAGAGTGGTCCCAGCCTCATCGGCATAACGCACACGAATAAAGACCAGGTCATCGTGGGCGCCAATGTACTCCGGCTCAGCCACCAGGCGCGCAGGGCCAGACGCCGAGACAAGCTCGCGGCGCCCAATCTCGGCACCGGCCGCGTCAAAAGCCACGGCCTCCAGGCTGCCCGGCTGCCACTTGCAACTCATGCGCGCGATCACGTCGCCGCGCATGTTGCGGCGGGCAACCTCGCGCCCATTCAAGATCAGCGCCACGCTGGCCGCGCGGGCATAGACCTCGACGTTGGCCACGCGACCCTCGCAGCCCTCCCAGGCCCAAGAGTCCATGGCGTTCGACATCTTCCAAGCGCTGGGCGAGTGCTTCTCGCCGGTGTGGTTAACGGGGCAAACGGCCACGTAGGGGCCGGTCTCGCCGCCAAGGGCAACGCGGGTGTACAGAGCCTCACCAAGCGGCTTGCCCGTAAGGTCCACGCGGCCAGAGCCGGCCGTCAGCCAGCCAAACTGCAGCTGGCGCGGGGCGTAATCGGCGTACTCCCACGAGCCCACGCTCGCCTCGCCCAAATAATCCATGCCGGCCCACACAAAGTCGCCTACCAGGCGCGGGTTCTTCTCGGCAAGCTGGGTAAAGCGCCAGGCGTCCGAGCAAAACGTCTCGGAGCCCAAGATCAAGCGGTGCGGGTAGGCGCGCAGGTCGCGCTCGTAGCGGTCGACGCCGTAGTTGTAGCCGGCCATATCCATGGCCGCGTAGGCGTCGCGGGTCACCCAGTCGCAGAAGGGCAGCGTGGCGCCGCGCTTCATGAAGCCTGCTCCCAGGATGCCAGCCAGGTTGTTGAAGAACTCGCTGCCCACGGCGCGATGCTTGACGGGGCGGTCGCCTTGCTCGCGCTGGGCGGCCTCGGCGGCCTCGCGGGCGGCCTTCTCGTCGGAGTACTGGCCAAAGCCCACCGAGCTCAAGAAGTTAAAGAAGATATTGACGCCGCAGGTCACCGGGCGCGTGGGGTCAAGGTCGTGCAGCAGATTGGTCATCTGACCGGCCAGCTTGATGCCGCGGTCCTCGGCCGTCTCGCTTACCTCGTTGCCGGTAGAGTACGCCACCACGCAGGGGTGAGCCTTGTCCTTGGCCACCATGTCTGCCAGGTCCTGGCGCCACCACTGGTCAAAGTAGTCCACGTAGTCGTGCTGGGTCTTGTGGATGTACCAGTGGTCGATGTACTCGTCCATCACCAGGACGCCCAGGCGGTCGCAGGCATCGAGAAGCGCGCGCGAGCAGGGGTTATGTGCGCTGCGCAGCGCGTTGTAGCCCTGCTGGCGCATGAGAAAGACCTTGCGCTCGATGGCGTCGGCCCAGGCGCAGGCGCCCAGGATGCCGTTGTCATGGTGGATGCAGGCGCCCTTTAAGATCACGCGCTCGCCGTTAATCAGAAGACCGTTGTCGCCCCACTCCAGGGTGCGGATGCCAAAGGTGGCCTGGGCCTCGTCGTGCTCGCCGCCCTGGGCCGCCGTCAGGGCAACGCGGCACAGGTAGAGCTGCGGATCGTCCGGCGACCACAGGCGCGCGCCGGGCACGTCAAGCTCCAGGGTAGCGCGGCCGTCCGGCCCCACCGCCACCTCGCCGGCCGCCAGGGTCTTCTCGCCATCAAGCGAGACAAGCTCGACCACGGCCTGGCCAGCACCGGTGGCCTGGATGTCCACGGCCACGCGGGGCGTCGCGCCCGCGCCGGCGCCGGCCGCAAGGGTACGCACGCACACGCCGTCGCGCTCGATGTGGGTACGCGGCCCCACCCACAGGGTCACGGGCCGATAGATGCCCGCTCCCGAGTACCAACGGCTGTTGGGTTGGTCAGAATTTTTGGCCACCACGCGAATCTGGGAAGGAACGTCGGCGGCGAGAAGATCGCTTAGGTCGACGTAGAAGTTGGTGTAGCCGTAGGGGCGCTCGGCCACCTTTTGGCCGTCGACGTAGACCTCGGCCAGGTGATAGACACCCTCGAACTCGAGGATGACCGACTGGCCGGCGTACTCGGCAGGCAGGGTGTAGTCGCGCACGTACTCGTAGTCGCGGCCAACAAACCAGCCGCTGTTGTGGGCGCTGGGGGCGCGCTCGTCGCGCGGCTCATAGATCATGGCGTCGTGCGGCAGCTCGACGGGCTGCCAGGGCTCGGCGGCCGGGGCCACGGCTGCGGCCGCAACGTCGCCCGCCGCGCCCGTCTCCTCGCCCTCAACCAGGTGCCGGTACGCCCACCCGTCGTTAAACGAAATACCCTTCACGCTACGCCTCCTTGTTCAATAAAGTGCAGGTCGCACGATGTGTTCCGCTCGCCAACTCCTGCGTGCTGCCGTCGGGCAACACCAGCTCGCAGGTGGCGCCCACGGGCACCTCGACCTCGATCTCAAACTGCCCGTCCGCGATCTTCCAAGAAGACGCAACGCGGCCCAGGACCGTCTGTACACTGCCACGCGCCCAGGTCAAGCCACCGCCCAGCACGGGCGCCACGCGCACGCGGCGATACCCCGGCTCAACAGCCTCGATGCCGGCCACACGCGTGTACAGGAAGTCGCCGATGGCACCGCTCGCGTAGTGGTTGTAGGAAATCATCATGTCGGTGCCGTCGTCGCCAATGGGGCACTGGCCATTCTCGTCCAGGCCGTCCCAGCGCTCCCAAATGGTGGTCGCGCCCTGCGCCACCTCGTAGAGCCACGAGGGGCACTTGGTGTTGAGCAGCATCTTGTACGCCACGTCGGCGCGGCCGTTATCTGCCAGGGCAAACAGGATGTAGGGCGTGCCGGGGAAGCCGGTGCCAATGCAGTAGTCGCCCTTCTCCACCAGCTTGACCAGGTTGTCAACGGCGGCCGACTGGTTCTTCTCGCGCAGCATGCCAAAGTGAATGGGCAGCACGTAGGCGGTCTGGAACTCGTTCTTGAGCTTGCCAGCGCCATCGGTAAAGACGTCCTCGTAGGCGGCCGAGACGCGCGAGGCCAGGGTGCCGTAGCGCTCGGCGTCGTCGTCCTTGCCCAGGATGCGGGCAATCTGGGATACCAGCGAGCTGGTGTGCTGCAGGCTGGCCGTGGCGGTCCACTTGCTGCGGGCCTGCCACTGGCTCATCTTGGGCACGTCGGGGGCAACCCAGTCACCAAAGTGCAGCGTAGCGGGCGTGTGCCAGATGTAGCGGTATTTGCCCAGGCCAAAGCCGGCCCAAAAACGGCACGCGTCCACGTAGCGGCGCATCATGTCGTAGTTCTCGCGCAGGACCTCGATGTCGCCCTCGGCGCGGTAGAGCGCCCACGGCACCAGCACGCAAGCGTCGCCCCAGAAGTCGACGGCCATCGCGGGCATCGTGGCCGGGAAGCTAAAGCCGCCGGCGGGCACTGTGTTGGGAATGCCGCCGCCGCGCAGCTGCTCGGCGCGCACGTCACGCAGCCACTTGCGAAGAAAGCGACCCATGTCAAAGTTATAGCAGGCAGTGGGCGCAAAGACGGCAATGTCACCGGTCCAACCCATGCGCTCATCTCGCTGGGGGCAATCGGTGGGGATATCGACAAAGTTAGAGCGAGAAGACCACTGGATGTTTTGCTGCAGACGGTTGACCTGCTCGTTTGAGCACTCGAAAGAGCCCGTCTCGCGCACATCCGAGAAGACCGGGTAAGCGCGGACGCTAATCGCGTCTTCGTTGGCGCCAGTGACGCTCACGTAGCGGAAGCCCATGTAGGTCATGCGCGGGCGATAGGTCTGGTTGCCCTCGCGAGCGGTGTAGACCAGCTCGGCCTTGGCGGTGCGGAGAAAATCGGTGTTAAGGGTGCCATCGGGCTTTAGGATCTCGGCATGGCGCACGCGGATGACCTGGCCTTGCACGGCGCCGGTAAGGTCAAACTCCACGACGCCGGCAAAGTTCTGGCCAAAGTCGTATATCAGCTCGTCGCCCACGCGGGAGACGCTCATGGGCTCCATCGGCGCGTGCAGGCGCACAGGGTTGCCAAGCGCAGCAGAAAGCTCCGGCGAGACGCGCAACTGCTCGCGCGCGGCATGGCGCCATGCAACCCCGCCCAGGTCAACACGGGCGTCGTAGACCTCGCCGTCGTAGAACTCGGCAAAGCGCACGGGGCCGTCTTCGCAGACCTCCCAGCTGTCATCGGTCCCAAAGGTCTGCGTGGTGCCGTCCTGGTAGGTCACGCACAGCTGCAGCAACAGGGCCTGGCGATCGGCCGAGACGCGGTTCACGCGCGTATAGACAAAGGCGCCCACGGCCCAGCCGCCGGCAACGGTCGCTACCAGCTCGTTCTTCTGGGTAAGCTGATCGGTCACGTCGTAGGTCGCGTACTGCAGGTGGGTCTTGTACGAGGTGAAGCCGGGGGCAAACATCTCGTCACCCACCTTTTTGCCGTTAAGGTCCAGCTCAAAGATGCCCATCGCGGTGGCGTAGATGCGCGCGCTGGCAACGGGGCCTGCCAGCTCGATCTGCTTGCGAAAGACCATGGGCACAGGAGAGGTGCCCTTCTCGGTAAAGCTATAGGCCGGGTCGCTGATCCACTGGGCATCAAAAGAGGCGCCCAGAAGGCCGGTCTCAAAGGTGAGATCAGCCTCGGCCTTCTGGCCGGCGTCATCGGTCACAACCAGGTGCGCGGGGTACACGGTGCGGGCCGCCAGCGCCGGGCCGTCGTAGCGCGCGGCCTGCGCGGCACCCAGGTCTACCTGGTGCTCATTTACCGTAACGGTGGCTGCGACCACAACGGCGCCTGCGCGGTCACTTGCCACGGCAAAGTCAAAACGCGGGTGGCGCTCGTCGGTCACGCAGCCGGACTCAAGCCCCTCGACCGCAAATCGGGTAATGGTAAACATTGAATTCTCCTTTGGGAAAAGCGGGCCCGAGGAACTCCCCGGGCCCACCTTCTAGCAGCTATTGAGTTTACGCTGGCCTGCTGGCGCTCGTCACGCCCGGGCCATCGTTTTTAGGCAACCCGGTGCTGCCTTAAATCGCCCTCTTGCCAAGCCTAAAGAACGCGGCCACGACCGAAACCAGCCAAGCAACCATAAAAAGCACGATGGTCACGATAGCCTGGTTGCCAGCGATAAAGGCCGACTCGTTGCCCAGCTCGAGGTTAGAACCAAAAATCTGGCCCAAGGACTGCGCGCGGGCGTTCACAAAGACCGAGGCCGCGTAGAACAAAAGCGCGGGCGCGGCGACGCGCAAGATGTCCGAGACAATGCCCATGGCCTTGTTGTCCTGGCCCTGGACCAGGACAAAGCTTGCCAGTGTGCACACCAGAGCGCCCACAATAAGGCCGGCGATCATGCCGTTCATGTCCTGGTAGTAGGCCTGGTTGGCGTTGAGAACATAGAGGACAAGCGTGGCGACCTCAGCCACGGCGGTGATGCCAAACATGACAAGACCGGCGGTCTGACCCTTCTGGTTGCTCATTAGTTCTCCTCCTTAGCGGAGCCGGCAACGGCCCCCTCTTCCTTCGACTGCTTGACAGCCTCGGCCGCGTACAGGCCACCAAAGATGGCTGCAAGTCCAAATCCGGCGATTGTGGCGCCGTTGAGGGCCGTCTCCCACCACGGGGTAACCGAGACGGTCTTGATGTTTTGCGTGGCGCTCTGCGAGAAGGCATAGAGCTGATAAATCATGTTCTGACGCAGGTAACCGACCAGAGTTGCGTCCTTGGCGACAAGGGCCTCGGTGAGGTAGGGCCAGCTTGCCAGGACCTCTTCCATGGTCTCGCCGGTCGAGAAGTCGGCGATCATCGAGATGCCGCCGTAGACGCACATCTCGGCGCGGAAGTAACCGGAGTTGTTGGCCATGTCGGTAGAGAGAATACCCTTGAAGCCCCACTCGTTGCGCAGAATCTCGCGCAGCAGGCCCCAAGAACCGTTGACCGGGGTGGCGCCAATGCGGCCAAAGGAGGTCATGACGCCCAAGGCGGCGGCGTCCTCGACGGATGCTTGGAAGGCGCGCAGCTCTCCCTCGCGAGCACGCTGCTCGGTCATGTAGGGGGCAATGCCAGAGCGGTCGGTTTCCTGGTCGTTGAAGGCAAAGTGCTTGGGAGCCACGATCACGCCGTACTGGTTGGCACCAGCCACGGTGGCGGCACCAAGACCGCTGGAGAGCACGGGGTCTTCGGAGTAGTACTCGAAATTACGGCCGTTGAAGGCGCAGCGGTGCAGGTTGATGCCCGCAGCCCAGATCAGGTAGTTGCCGCTCCACAGGCCGTCGTTGCCCATGAGCTTGCCCCACTCGCCGGCAATGTCCTTAGAGAAGGTGCAGCCCAGCATGGTCTCGGTGCACATGGTGCCCATGGCGTAGCTGGCGTTGGCGTCGTCGGCGTGCAGGCCGCGGGCACCAATGGTGCCCGCGAAGCCGTTGGGGCCGTCGTTTTGGTAGACAACGGGGCTGTCGATCTCGGGGATGGCGTCGGACTGGCTGCCGCCCTTGGTCACCTTGGCGATAAGCTCGTCCAGGGGGATCTGCTCGACCAACTGCTCCCAGCGCGGATCGTCGATGTCCTCGCTGCCGGCCAGGTCAGAGAGCTTGAGCGAGCCGCCCGAGCCCTTCTCGTTTTCAATAGAGCCGTTCTCGGTGATCTGGTAGACCTCGTTCATGAGGTTCTTGACCCACTCGTCAAGCTTGTCGCCACCAAGGGTCAGGTCATCGTAGGTGCGCGGGAAGGTGCCGTTCCAGTCGCTACGGGACAGCGGGGTCATGTAGCCGGGCAGGTAGTAGTTGACGTCGGCGTCGGCCAGCTGGTTCACGACCTCGACGTCGGTGCTCTTGGAACGGGCGAGGGTGTCCTCGTCGACCTTGCCCTCGGTGCCGATCTCGACGGCCTTGACGGCGTCGGCGCTGCCGGCAACCGCGGCACCCTGCGCAACCAGCACGTTATTGGTGGCCTCGTGGGCATTATCGGCCACAGTCACGTAGTAGGTGCCGCCGTCCAGGATCCAGCCGCCCTTGCCGCTCTTGGCGCTGGAGTCCCAGCTGGCCAGGTTCTGAAGGTCGACGGTGAACTTGATCTGCTCGTCTGCACCGGCGGCCAGCTCGGCGGTCTTGCCAAAGTCGATGAGCTGGATCGCGGACTTCTCGACGGCGTTGGCCTTGTCGTAGTCGGTGTAGGGGACGCTCACGTAAAGCTGGACGACGGACTTGCCGGCAACCGAGCCGGTGTTGGTCACAGTCACAGATGCAGTGAGGGTGCGGTCGGTAGTGTTGACCTCAACGGAGTCCAGGGTCTGGGTGAAGCTGGTGTAGGACAGGCCGTAGCCAAAGGGATAGGTTACCTCGTTCTCGTAATCCCAGATAGAGCCGCCCTTGGACACGCCGGCTGCGCCGGTGGCGTTGCCCTGGCCCTTGATCGAGTCGAAATAGCGGGTCTCGTAGTACTTGTAGCCGGTGTAAATGCCCTCGGCCTCGATGAGGTAGGCAGTAGAAGAGGTGGAGCCGCCGCCGCCAAAGGAGGAGCCAGCGGTCACGACGCCCAGACCGTCAAAGAGAGTGTCGGGGTAGACAAGGGCGCTCGTGTCAGAAAGCTGGATGTCGCCAAAGTTCTGCGCGGCGGGAGCCATCGCGGGGTCGACGGCAACGGTGTCGGACAGGCGGCCAGAGGGGGAAACCTCGCCCAGCAGCACGTCAACTACGCCGCGGAAGCCGTAGGCGCCAGGCAGGCCAACAAAGAGGACGGCAGAAACCTTGCTGTCCTGCTTGAGCTCCTCGAGCTCCATGATGGTGCCGCTGTTGATCACGACGATGACCTTGTCGAAGTTCTCCTCGGCAAGCGTAAGGATGGCGCGCTCGTTGGTGGTGAGGCCAAGCGGGCTGCTGGCGCCGGTTGCGGTAGCGTCGATGCCCTTCTCACCGGGGAAGAAGTCGCTGCCCTCGGTACCAGGGCGAGAGAAGACCACGATGGCGGCGTCGTTGTAACCAGAGAAGCTGCTGGCGTAGTCGCTGTTGCCGCCCTCCATGCCGTAGATGTCAGGAGACGGCTCGCTGGGGACGTAGGGGGTAGCAAAGCCGGCGGGGCGATACTTGTAGTTGATGATCTCGGCGCCGGTGAAGGCGTTGGCGCTGCGCCCGGACTCGATGGCACCCAGAGTCTCGTAGACCGACTTCATGGTGGGGTTGAGCTGGACGCCCGCCTCGTCAAGGGCAGTCACGAAATCGATGGCTTTGTCGGTGGTGCAGGTGGAACCCATGTTGCCGCCCTGCAGCGGGTAGTAGCCGCCCACGCCAAACAGGGTGACCTTGGGAGACGCGGACAAAGGCAGGGCCTTGGCCTCGTTCTTGACCAGAACGGTGCCCTCCTGGCCGGCGCGGCGGCCAAGGGCCTCGTGCTGGGCGATCAGCTCGTCGGTGGTCTTGTAATCCGAGACAAACTTGTCGTCGGAGGTCTGCTGTGCGCTGGTGGTGCCCAATGCAGAGTCAATCGAAGTGCGCCAGGTGTCGGCCACCTTGTGCATGCCCACGAGACCGGTGCCGGCAGACAAGGTCAAAGCGACCATGCCGCGACGCGTAGTCATAACGGACTTCTTCTTCATTCCTTACCTTCCCTTCCCTTTGTACGGGCGAAACCCCCTGAGAGGCGTTGCCGTCTTTCCCGGTGACGGTTTATGAGCCCCTGCGGTTTCGTTTGTTAGGAAAGGTTTTACCGTAGGTTTACAAGATTTGGGAAAATCTTTCCGTAGAGAGGTCAAAATGAGCGGTAAACGGTAGTCAGAAACGCGGATTTTTCTGCGATTTTTATCAGGTTTCAAAGCGTTTATTGCGTTTTACCTGCGTCAGAAAACTTTTCCCTGCAAAATTGAAGCGTTTTAACAAAAATCGGGCAAACGGACTGTCAAAATCCCCGCGAACGGTCGACGGCAGGGCGAGCTGCGGTCGCAACTCGCCCTGCCTCACCCCTCGAGTCACCATGCGCGACTTTTCGCGGTTTAAATCTGATCACCGTAAGTAGATTGCCCATTTGGCGTTGCTACCAACTGGGCAAATATCTCCGTCAAAGCCTTGGCTACTCGGCAAAGTCAATTTTAAACCGCGAAAAGTCGCGCATGCGTTCGCAGGCGCCCTCGCACTAGCACTTAAGCGTGAACGGAGGCAGGGTTTCCTCGGGCTGAGCGGCCCGGGCCTCGGGATTGGTGCCCTTCTCCCCCGCCATCGACTCGTTGAAAAGCTTAAGGCGGTACTCGTTGACCTTCTGGCGCTCGTTGAACAACAACAAAAGCAGCACCTCAAGCACGTAGTTGATCGAGTTGTGCGAGAAGTCAAAGCCGTTGACCAGCAGATAGTCGCGGGCCACGACCTTAAGCACCACGTCGCCCAGACGACCCAGCTCGCTATCGGGGTTGCGCGTGATCACAATGGTCTGGACGCCCTGGTCAATGGCAAAATCCATCATCCGGCGCAGACGGTCCGAACGCCCGGAGTTAGAAATGATCACCAGGCAGTCCTCGGGCTCCATCAGCATCGCCGTCAACTGGCCGCCGTCGGTGGTCGAAGCCGCGATGGCGTTCACGCGCGCCTGCGAGAACTTGATCGCCGCGCTCTGCGCAATGGGAAGCGAGCTGCCCACGCCCGCAAACATGACCAGCCGCGCCATCGACATCATCTCGACGGCCTGGCGCACCGCCGACTCGTCGATCGCGGCCAACGTGCCGCGCAGCTCCTCGATCTTGTTGTCCAAGATATAGGCCGCCGACTCGGTGATGCTGTCCACCGAGACCGTGCGCTCGCCCTCGAACCCCGCGTCTCCAGCGGCCGACATCTCGCGTGCCAGCGCATAGCGCATCTCAGAGAAGCTGGGAAAGCCGATCGAACGCACAAAACGCGACACCGTGGTATTGGACGTGCCCGACTGCTTGGCAATCTGCGTGGCCGAGAGCGCCGATACCGTCTGGGCGTGCTCGAGGATAAAATTCGCAACGGTTTTCTCGGCGTCTGCCAAGCTATCGCGGCTGGCTAGAATGGCATCGATGACGCTTGAGGGCGAGGTGGCGGGCATGGCGGTCTCCTAGGGATTAACGTGCTGGGGGGGTTCCTGATGCGGCGAGAAGAACTACAGCGTCTCTAGCTCTGCCTGCCAAACGGCAACGCAGGCGTCGGACGGCATGCGTAAGTCGCCGCGCGGCGAGACGGCCGCCGAGCCCACCTTGGGCCCGTCGGGCAGGCAGCTGCGCTTGAACTGCTGCGCAAAGTAGCGGCGGTAAAACACCTTGAGCCACGACAGGATGGTCACATTGTCGTAAGTGCCGCCCAGGGCCGCGCGAGCCAGGCGGTACACCTTGCGCGGAGAAGCCCCGCGGCGAAGCACCTGGTACAAGAAGAAATCGTGCAGCTCGTAGGGACCCACCAGGTCCTCGGTCTTCTGGCTGATCTTGCCGTCGCCCGTGGCAGGCAAAAGCTCCGGCGAGACGGGCGTGTCCAACACGTCGAGCAAAACCTCGGTCTCGTCGGCGTTTTCGCAGGTATCGGCCACGTAACGCACCAGGTGGCGCACCAGGGTCTTGGGCACGCTGGCGTTGACGGCGTACATGCTCATGTGGTCGCCGTTGTAGGTGGCCCAGCCCAAGGCCAGCTCAGACAAGTCGCCGGTACCAATAACCAGGCCGCCCTCTTGGTTGGCGATATCCATCAGAATCTGCGTGCGCTCGCGGGCCTGCGAGTTCTCGTACGTGACGTCGTGGACCGACTCGTCGTGCCCAATGTCCGAGAAGTGCAGCCTCACCGCGTCGCCAATGTTGACCTCGCGAAGGTCGGCGCCCAGGGCCTCGGTGAGCTTGGTCGCGTTGTCGTGCGTTCGATCGGTGGTGCCAAAACCCGGCATGGTCACGCACACGATGTTAGAGCGGTCCAGGTCGAGAAGATCGAACGCGCGGGCCGTGACCAGCAGGGCCAGCGTGGAGTCCAAACCGCCCGAGATGCCAATAACCGCGTGGTTAGAGTGGGTGTGCGCCAGGCGCTTGGCCAAGCCGTGGGCCTGGATGTTAAAGACGTCCTCGCAGCGCTCGGCGCGGCGGGCGGGATCGGCGGGCACAAAGGGGTGCGGGTCGATGCGGCGCGTAAGGCGCGTCTTTGCCTCGGCCAGCGAGAAACGGGTGACGTGGTAAGCCTTCTGCAGGGGGCTGGCCACAACGTCAAACGTAGACATGCGACGGCGCTCGGCCGCCAGCTGGTACACGTCAATCTCAGAGATCGCCATGCCGCTGCCAAAAGGCTTGCCCTCGGCCAGCACGCTGCCGTTCTCGGCCACCAGGTCGTGGCCCGAGAAGACCAAATCCTGCGTAGACTCGCCTGCGCCTGCGCTGGCGTACACATAACCGCAGATAAGGCGCGCGGACTGGCCGGCCACCAAGCTGCGGCGGTAATCGGCCTTGCCCACGATGGCGTTGCTGGCAGAGAGGTTGCAGATCAAGGTGGCGCCCGCCTTGGCGTGGGCGATTGAGGGCGGCTCGGGAACCCACAGGTCCTCGCACAGCTCGGCGGCCACCACAAGCTCGGGCAGGGCGTCACACACAAACAGCTGGTTTATGCCAAAGGGCACGTCAAGCTGGCCCGCGATGTCAATGGGCACCACGTCGACGCCGCCTGGCACAAAGTGGCGGCCCTCATAAAACTCGTTGTAGGTGGGCAGGTAGCGCTTGGGCACCACACCCAAAATGTTGCCCGAGCTCACCACCGCGCAGCAGTTGTACAGCTTGGCGTTCACGCGCACCGGCAGCCCCACAAGCAGCAGGGCGTTGAGGTCGGCCGTGCGTTGGGCAAACTCGCCCAGGCCCTTCTCGGCTGCAGTCAAAAGCGCGTCTTGCCAAAACAGATCCTCGCAGGTGTAGGCGGTAAGGCACAGCTCGGGCAGCACGACCACCATGGCGCCGTGGACCGTGCAGGCGTTGGTTGCCGCTGCCACACAGGCATCCACGTTAAAGCTCACGTCGGCCACGCGGACCTCGGGCGTTATGGCTGCGACCTTGACAAATCCGTCCTGCATATTGATCTCCTGACGCGCGATGCGCGGCCCTTGCCCAGAAAAACCTTTTCGCCGGCCGCAGATGTTTTGAGAAAGCTTAACCCAACGCCACGTCTTCGCGAATCAGGTGTATAAAAAACCGAATTCCTTGCAGGTAAGCGCGCTTAGTTATGCGCTCATCGGTACCGTGGACCCCGCGAGCCACCTCGTCTGCATCAGCCACAAACGGCGAGAAGCGCAGGCAGGTGTCGCACACGCACTCGTACATGCGCGAGTCCGAGGCCCCCAGCAAAAGCGCTGGGACCAGCGGCAGGGGCTCGCCGGTAGCCGGATCGGTGAAGCAACGACCGGCCGCCGCGCGCAAGGCATCCCAGCCCGCGCCGGTAGCAACAGAGACCTGCGAGGGGTCGTTGCTCACCTCGTCTACCAGGGCGACCTCCACCGGCAAATCGGCCAAAAGCTCGCGCACGCGGGCCTCGATGGCCGCCACCGTGGTGCCGCTGAGCAGCCTAAAGTTGACCGTGGCCGTCATGTCTTGCGGCATGACGTTAGCCTGGGCGCTGCCACCGCAGATCATCGTGGGCGCGCAGGTGGTGGTCACATACGGAAAGAGCTGCTGGTTGGCGAGAAGATCGCGCGGGTCGCTTGGGGGCGCGGCGCCCACGGCAGCCAGGGTCTGGGCCAGAAGGGGCGTGACCTCGCAGCCCCAATCGGCCTGCGCCAAGCGCGCAATGGCCTGCGACAAGATTGCCAGCGACGTGCCGCCAAAGGGGTTCGACGAGTGGCCGCCGGCACTTCTCGCCGTCAAACGAAAATCAGCATAGCCCTTCTCGGCGAGAAAAACCAAGAGGCCGCGGCCGGCCGTGCCGCCAAAGGCAGAGAGGTCGCTTACCAGGTAGTCGCCCTCGTCGATGGCGTACTCGGCGCGCACGCCGCGCTCGAGCAGCAGCTGGCCCATGCGGCGGGCGCCCGACTGCAGAGTCTCTTCGTCCTGGCCCAGGCAGATGATGAGGGGGCGCGGCGGCAGGCCGTCGTGGGCAAGCACGTACTCGACGGCCTCCAGCATGCCCATGACCTGGTCGCTCATGTCCAGGGCGCCGCGGCCCCATACGTAGGTCTCGTCAACGTGGCCGCTAAAGGCGCCGTGGGTCCAATCGTCCGCAGTACCGGGGACCACGGGCACGACGTCCATGTGGCCCAACAGCAGGGCCGGGCGCAGACTGGGGTTGGCACCCGGGACCTGCAGCATCAATGAGTGATCGACCTTCTCGACCTGCGCTGCCCCAAATAGAAGCGGGAAGCACTCGTGGAAGTATGCCTCTAGCTGGTCAAACGCCGCCCAGTTGGTCGTCGCAGCCGTTGGCCCGTCCACCGTGGGGATGGCCAGCTCGGCCGCCAGGCGCTCGCAAAGCGCCTGGGCGTCCAGATCGGCAAAGTCGTCCTCGTGCGAGAA
>CAVEMP010000133.1:0-9211 GCA_963616835.1 uncultured Oscillospiraceae bacterium
CTTTAAAGGGTGCAGGCGGCGGGCCCGAAAGACGCTATATCTTCTGTGTTCACTGGACTCGCCTCCTTTGACGGTCGCTTTTTGGGGTAGCGACGACTTTGTTATTCTCAGTATCCCCCGCCACTCGGCGTCTAAACGGTCGCGGCAAATTTCCCTCATCCAACCAGTGAGCGGCATAAAAAAGGCCCCGAGCGGTATGCCCGGGGCCAAATTAGCTATGAAAGCAAGCCGTAGTTACTCGGCGATGGCCTTCTTGGCGACCTCGGCGAGGTCAGCGAAGGTCTGCTCGTCGGAGTAGGCGATCTCGGCCAGGACCTTACGGTCAAGCTCGACGCCGGCGACCTTCAGGCCGTGCATGAAGGTGCTGTAGGACATGCCGTTGATGCGAGCGGCAGCGTTGATACGCTGAATCCACAAAGAACGGATGTCGCGCTTCTTGTTGCGGCGATCGCGGTACTGGTACTGGCCAGAGTGCTGAGCCTGCTCCTTCATACCACGGAAGGTACGGGAGGAAGTGCCGTAATAACCCTTAGTACGCTCGACGAGGGTCTGACGCTTCTTGCGGCCAGCCATTGCGCGCTTAACACGTGCCATATCTAATCAACTCCTAGTGAAAAAGTAAGGGACAAAGCGTCGGCAAATTAGCCGAGACGAGCGGCGACGTTCTTGGCGTCGGCGGGAGACACGACGGTCTCCTGACGGAAGCCGCGGATGCGCTTAGGGGACTTCTTGGTAAGAATGTGGCTCTTGAAAGCCTTAGCGCGCATGAGCTTGCCGGTGCCGGTCTTGCGGAAACGCTTTGCGGTACCCTTGTGCGTCTTCATCTTAGGCATTCTAGTTCTCCTTCTCAGTGGACTCGTCATCGTCGGGCTTGGCGTCAAAGGCGCCCTTGATGGGGACGATGAGCATGTGCATGTTGCGGCCTTCCATCAAAGGCTGCTGCTCTACGGTGGCGTAAGGCTTGAGGTCCTCTGCCAGACGGTCGAGCACGATCCTACCCTGCTCCGGGTGGGCCATCTCGCGGCCACGGAACATGATGGTAATCTTGACGCGCGCACCCTTCTTAAGGAAGCGAAGGACGTGACCCTTCTTGGTCTCGTAATCGCCAACGTCGATCTTGGGACGGAACTTCATCTCCTTGATCTCGACCTTGACCTGGTTCTTGCGCGCTGCCTTGGCCTTGCGGTCCTGCTCGTACTTAAACTTCTTGTAATCGAGCACCTTGCACACCGGAGGCTCGGCGTTGGGGGCAATCTCTACAAGGTCAAGACCCTGGTCGTTGGCAATACGAAGTGCGTCACGGACGCCAAACAGGCCCATCTGGGAGCCGTCGACGCCAATGAGGCGGCATGTGCGAGAAGTGATCTCCCCGTTGATGCGGGGACCATCGTTTTTAGCTATCTTCTACACCTTCCTCTCAACGCGGCGTGCGCCGCACGAAAAATCTCCCGGAGCCAAAGTGCGTCCAGGAGACAAAACTCGCGCTGAGGCGAAGAACTATCTTTGTCTGACCAGACAGCAACCAAAAGGCGCCGTGTAGGTGGGGACCTAAGTGCTTGGTCCCTCTTTTCCAAAAGAGAATACTAGCGCAAGGCCAAATCCCTTGCAAGGCCAGGCGGCGAGAAGTTCTTCTCGCCACAGATGCTCCATGTGATGCGCAGTGCGAAGTTTTATCTGGCAATCCTGGCGAAGTCTGGTACCATAGTTTATCGCAATGCCCGAGTGGCGGAATGGCAGACGCGGCGGTCTCAAAAACCGTTGGGGAAACTCGTGTGAGTTCGAGTCTCACCTCGGGCACCATTTCGAACCAAGAAGCACCCGTACCCCGGGTGCTTTTTTCATGCCGCGACGCCTTCCTTCGATGGTAGGCGATGAGTCCCTAGCGCAGGAAGGGGTTGCAGCCCAGCTCGAAGGACATGGTGGTGTGGGGGCCGTGGCCGCAGAAGAGGGTCGACGTGGGCGCAATCTCGCGGGCCATGCGGGCAAGCGAAGCCAGGATGGTGGACTCGTCTCCGCCGGCAAGGTCGGTGCGGCCGTGGCTGGACGGAAACAGCGTGTCTCCCACAAAGACGACGCCCTCGGCAGATCCGCCGCCAATAAGGCACACGCCGCCGGGAGTGTGGCCGGGAGTCTCCATGACGGTGAACGTGGCGGTGCCTAGCTTGATGACCTGGCCCTCGGCTAGAAGACCGTCAGGCTCGGGCGCGTTATCGTCGTAGGCGCGGCCCAACTCGGAAGGCTCACCGGCGTGTGTCGCCCGCTCGGCGTCTGCCGGGTGGATCCAGTACGCAGCGCCGCAGGCCGCCTTCAAGGCCGCCACACCGCCCACGTGGTCGCCGTGGCCGTGCGTGGCCACGATGTACTTGACCTCGACGTCGGTAAGGTGCTCAGCCACCTGGCGGCCCTCGCCGCCGGGGTCGACGACCATGGCCTGGCCCTGGCTCACGTAGACGTAGCAGTTGGTCTGCAAGATCCCAACGATAAACTGGCGCAACTCGTCGGCGACCTGGTCGGTGCCAGCGGCGGCAGCGTTCTTCTCGGCACTCACGTCTAACCCTTTCTCTTGGGGGTCTGCGCGCCCTCGCCGGGCATCAGGCGGCGTGCATCGTAGACCGAAGGCACGCGGCTGACCTGCGCCAACAGGGCGTCAAGCAGGCTCGCGTCAGAGATGGACACAAGGAAGCGCAGGCGCGCGATGCCCTGCGAGGAGGTCTGCGTGGCTGCCGACATGATGTTTCCACCGGCATCGCCGATAGCGATGGTGACGTCCTTGAGCAGGCCCATGCGGTCGGTGGCCTCGACCACAATCTCGACGCGGAACTCGGTGGCGCCCGAGGTGTCCCAAGCCACATCGATCATGCGTTCGGGGTGGTTCATAAGATCGCCAACGTTAGGGCAGCTGGCGCGGTGGACCGAGACGCCGCGGCCGCGGGTGATGAAGCCCACGATGTCGTCGCCGGCCACCGGGTTGCAGCAGTGGGCCAGGTGGACGAGAAGATCGGCGTCGCCCTTGACCACAACGCCGCAACTGGCCTTGCGCTTGTTGCTCTTGCCGCCGGCCACCGTTTGCGTGATGGCATAGGCCTGCATAAGGGGCTTGCCGGTGGCCATGGCCTGGCGCTGACGCTCGGCCTTCTCGGCTTCTTTTGCGGCGGCAGCAAGCTGCTCGGGAGAACCGGCCTCCAAAATCTCCTCGACCTTGTTGGAGACCTGCTTGGTCGAGGCCTTGCCGGTGTGGATGGCGGCAAACAAGTCGTCCTGGCTGCGGAAGCCAAGCTCCTCACACACGCTGTCCAGGGCTTTGACCGTGCGGCGGGTAGAGATGCCGTAGCCGCGTTTACGCAGCTCGCGGGCCAGCTCGACACGGCCCTGCTCGGCGTCGTCGGTCTTGGTCTCGGTCGAGAAGTACTTACGGATCTTGGCGCGGGCGCTGGGCGTGACCACCAGGTCCATCCAGTCGTGCGACGGGCGGGCGTTCTTGTTGGTCAAGATGTCCACGCGGTCGCCCATGTGAAGCTTGTAGGTGAGAGGAACAACCGAGCCGTTGACCTTGGCACCCACGCAGTGGTTGCCAACCTCGGTGTGGACTGCGTAGGCAAAGTCCAAGGGCGTGGAGTCGCGGCGCAGGCTCATGACCTCGCCCTTTGGCGTGAAGACAAAGATCTCGCGCTCAAAGAGGTCGACGCGCAGGTTGTCCAAGAACTCGTGCGGGTCGTCGATGTCGTCTTCTGCCGCCCAGTCCAGGCTCTTGCGAATCCAGTTGATGGTCGAGTCGATCGAGCGGTCCTCGGCACTCATGCGGCCGCGCGAGTTGCCGCTCTTCTTGTACAGCCAGTGCGCGGCGATACCGTACTCAGACGCCTCGTGCATCTCGACGGTGCGGATCTGGATCTCGATGGGGCGGCCATCGGGGCCGATCACCGTGGTGTGCAGCGACTGATAAAGGTTGGCCTTGGGAGTTGCGATGTAGTCCTTGAAGCGGCCGGGCATGGGGTGCCACAGGCTGTGGACGGCTCCCAGGGCGCTGTAGCAATCCCCTACCGTCTGCGTGATGACGCGCAGGGCGATCAGGTCGTAGATGTCCGAGAACTCGCGGCCCTTGCGGGTCATCTTCATATAGATGCTCCACAGGTGCTTTGGCCTGCCCGTTATTTGGTAATCAGAGAGGCCCACACGCTTGAGCTCGTCGTCCAAGGTCTTAATCGCGCCCTCGGTGTCGTCCTCGCGCTGGGCGCGGGAGTCCTGGACCATGCGGGCCACGCGCTGGTACTCCTCGGGCTCAAGCCAAAAGAAGGCCAGGTCCTCGAGCTCCCACTTGACAGAAGAGATGCCCAGGCGGTCGGCGAGAGGGGCATAGACGTCCATAGTCTCGCGCGCCTTGAAGAGGCGCCGGTCGGGCGGCAGCGCGGCCAGGGTGCGCATGTTGTGCAGGCGGTCTGCCAGCTTGATGATGACGACGCGAATGTCGCGGCTCATGGCCAAGAACATCTTGCGCAGGTTCCAGGCCTGCTTCTCGTCCATCGAGGTAACCTTGATGGAGGTGAGCTTAGTCACACCGTCTACCAGGTCTGCCACCGTTTGGCCAAAGAGGTCGGCCAGCTGCGTCAGGGTGGCCGAGGTGTCCTCAACGGTGTCGTGGAGAAGGGCCGCGCAAATGGTGTCCTCGTCCATGTGCAGGTCCTTGGCCAAGATCAAGGCCACCTCGACGGGGTGGTTAATATAGGGCTCACCCGAGCGGCGCCGCTGGTCCTTGTGATACTGGGCCGCAAACTGATAGGCGCGCGAGACCATATCCAGGCCGTCGGCGTCCAGGTAGGCGGCGCAGGCCTCCTCCAACAGGCGGAAGTTGGCGGCGTCGGGGGCGGCCTTCTCGGCGGGCACGGGGGCGGGAGCCGCAGGCGCGGCGGCCTTCTCGGCAGACGGCGAGACGGGCTTTACGGCGGCCGCGGCGTCCTTCTCGGCGCCTGTCACACTATCGCGTGCGTCGTCCATGGTTACTTCCCCTCTCCCATTTGCTTGCCAAAGTTGGGCGTGATGGGCCTCACGATTCGGGCGAGAAGCTCGTCTGCCGGGCAATCGAGCGCCCAGGCCGCAAAGCTGTCGAACTCCTCGCGTTGGTGCATTCCCTCAAGATAGCGCACCGAGCGCGTGAGCTCCATCCTAACCGGATTGGGGACCAAACTCACGCGGCGCTGGTCGGCGATGCCGCTGATAGAAACAAAGCCCAGCTCTTCAAAGACGCCCAGGCCCGGCTCGACCTGAGCGACGTCCAGCGCGGCGCGCGGGTTCTTGGCGCGGGCGGCGTCGACAAAGGCCTTAGGGTCAAGCGCCACCGGCTGCGCCGCGTCCTGCGTGAGGGCGCGAAGGGCGCGGTAGAGCTCGATCATGGTCTCGCGCGGCGGGGCCATCGTGCCAATGAGCCGCTGGTTAATGCCGGTGTCGTAGGCGTTGAAGAGCATGTGGACCTGCGCCTCTTGGCCGTCGCGGCCGGCGCGGCCGCTCATTTGGTTGAAGTCAACGCGGCCAAAGGGCATGCCGTAAAGGACCACGTGGCGGATGTCGGGCAGGTTGACGCCCTCGCCAAAGGCGCTGGTAGAGACGATGCAGGTAAGATCGCCCGCGCGGAAGGCCGCCTCGACGCGGCAGCGCGTGGGACGGTCGAGCCCGGCGTTGTAGAAGGCCACCTTGGAGGCCAGCTCGGGGATGCGGTGGCGCAGCATGCGGCACAAGGTGACCGATTGGTCGCGACTGGTCACGTAGACCACGCACTTCTCGCCGCTGGAAACCAGGTTTACCAGGGCAGAGTCGCGGTCTTTGTAGCCGCGGCCGTCGGTCACGCGCAGGTTGGGGCGCAGGGCATGGTCGCTTAAGACGCAGTCTGGCGCGATGCCCAAAAGGCGGCATGTCTCTTGCGCGACGTCGGTCGTGACGGTGGCAGAAACGGCCAGGCAAACGGGGCTGCCCAGGGTCTCGCGCACCTGCGGCAGGCTGGCGTAGGCGCTGCGGTTGCCAGACTTGGACATTCCGGCGTGGTGGGCCTCGTCGATGGCGAGAAACCCGATGTCGCCCGCAGCGAACTCGGCCGCGTGAATGGCCAGGAACTCGGGCGTGGTAAGGACGACGTCCAGGGTATGCGACGCCAGCGCCGAGAAGACCTTTGCGCGGGCCTCTTGGCTGGACTCGCCGGTGATGACCGAGACGGTGACGCCCAGGTCTGCCAGGGCGCGAGCCAGGTGAAAGCACTGGTCTTGCACCAGCGCGCGCAGCGGATAGACAAAGATGCTGGCGCGGTGGTTGAGGATGGCCTCGCGGGCAGCGTGGACATGGAAGATCAAGGACTTGCCGCGGCCGGTGGCCATGACCGACAAGCAGGACTTGCCGGCAGCCAGGCAGTCAAGGGCGGCGGCCTGGGCAGGAAGCAGCGGGTTCTCGCCGATCATGCGCCGGACCAGGGTGGCCGTGAGGTCGGCGTAGGAGAGGCGCGCGAGTTCTTCGCGGGTGGTGGCGCTGGGGGCCGAATCGACTAGGCGGGCCGAGGCGGCTCCGGCGGCCGGGGCGGCGGCGAGCTGGGCCTCGAGGTCGTCGGCCAGGGCAGGGGCGGGCACGGCGGCGCCGTCCGGGCCATCCGCGGCCTTCTCGACATCCCTTGCCAGCACGTCCTTGACCATGAGCTTGGGCTTGACACGGCCCTGCCAGGACTCGTTGACGGCCTCGAAGACCACGTCGACCGCGCCCTCGTAATCGGCCAGGTAGTCGACCCTGGGGGCGCGAAACATGATCGCGGGTACGCTGGCCGCGCCGTCGGTCGCAATAAAGCGCAGGTGAGAGGCATCGGCGCCCACGCGCCCGCGGTTCTTCATCGAAACGGCGCAGCTGGCAAACAGGGGCTTCTTGTTGCCCTGGCCAAAGGGCTGCAGGGCCTCAAGTGCATCGATGGACTCAACAGTTATCTCGGAGAGGGACACACGGGCCGTGACCTCGCCGGTGTCTTCGAACTGCTTGGGGTCAAGCTGGGACAAGACGGCCTCAAGGCGGTCGCGAAACTCAGGCAGGCGCGAGGCCTCGCAGGTCACGCCCACGGCACCCGCGTGGCCGCCAAAGCGCACCAGCACGTCGGCGCACTGCTCGACGGCGTGGAAGAGGTCGACCGACCCCACCGAGCGGCCCGAGCCACGGGCGATGCCGTCGCAGATGGTGAAGATGATCGCCGGCACGTGGTAGCGGTTGACGATGCGCGAGGCCACGATACCCTTCACGCCCTCGTGCCAGCCCTCACCGCCCACAACAACGCAGTGACCCACCTTGCCCTCTTGGGCGATCTTGGCCATAGCCTGCTCGCTAAGCTGGGCCTCGACCTCGCGGCGGTTGGTGTTGATCTCTTCGAGCTTGCCGGCAAGGATTGTTGCCTCGTACGGGTCCTCGACCATGAGCAGGTCAAAGGCAACGTCGGTCGTGCCCATGCGGCCCGCGGCGTTGAGGCGCGGGATGATGTTGAAGGGCAGGTTGTCTGCCGTGACCTGGGCAATGTCTATGCCGGCGGTGGCGGCTAAGGCCACCAGGCCCGGGCGCGTGGTGCGGCGCATGCGGGCGATGCCCTCGGCCACCAGGGCGCGGTTCTCGCCAACCAAAAGCATCATGTCGCTTAAGGTGCCCAGGGTGGCCACGTCAACGTAGGAGCGCCAAAGATCCGGCTGGCCCAGGCGGCGGCCCAGCTCGTCCAAGAGCTTCAAGGCCACCCCGGCGCCCGCAAGCTCGCGGGAGTAGCAGTCCTCAACCAGCTTGGGGTCGGTCACGGGGACGCCCTGGGGGACCAAATCGGCAGGCTCGTGATGATCGGTGATCACGACGTCAATGCCGCGGGCGAGAAGATCTTTGACCTCGTTAGCTGCGGCGATGCCGTTGTCAACCGTGATGATAAGCGACGGGTCGCAGCCGGCGACCACGCGGTCCAAGGCCTCGGGCGACAAGCCGTATCCCTCGCCAAAACGGTGTGGGATATAGGGCTCGACGCGCGCGCCCAGGCGACGAAGGCCCAGGGTAAGCAGGCAGGTCGCGCTCATGCCGTCAACGTCAAAGTCGCCAAAGACGGCGATCTGCTCGCCGTCTGCGATGGCTTGCTGGACGCGGTCGGCCACCTCGGCCATGCCAGGGATGTCCAGGGGGTCTGCCCAGTCGTGGTCAAGCGACGGCGAGAGGAACGCGCGGGCGTCCTCGACCGTCTTGACGCCGCGCGCTGCCAGCACACGAGCGACCAACGGATCGAGACCCAGCTGGTCTACCAGGTCTTTCTCGGCTGCGGCATCGGCGGCCAGAAGCGACCAGCGGGGGCTGTCCGCCAGGCCAGGCATGGCTAGGCTTCCTTAGCGTCGGCGGGCTTCTCGCCCAAGTCCTGCGCGGGCTTCTCGCCTGCGTCAGCGCCCTTCTCGGCTGTGACCTTAGCTACTTTGACCCGGTCTTTATTGGATGCAAGGCCCCAGAGGGCAGGGTTCTTTTGAATAGTGCCCTGGGCAAGGAGGCGCAGCCAGGGGCCGGTGAAGAGACAAACGGTCAAAATCTCGCAGACCACGGCCAGGGCAAGGGCCATGCCAAAGCCGCGCATGTCGTCGGTGCCCACAAAGAAGATGACCAGGCCGGCCGCAAAGATCACGAGGTCGGTCTTCCAGCTGGACTTGACCAGGCCCTCGGTAGCCAGGACGGCGGCGTTCTTGACGGTCTTGCCCTCGGCAATCCATTTCTTGTGGCGCTCGAGGACCATGATGCTGGAAGCCAGGACAATGGCCAAGCCCATGACGATGGCCGCACAGGAAATGAGTGAGAGATAGAAGGCGTTGAAGTAAGTGGCCACGCTCAAAAGGCCCAGGTGCATAGCGCCGTAAACGACGAGAGAGACCAGGGGCAGCAGGGCTCGGGCACGCAGACGCACGAACAAGACGATGGCGATGACGGCGATGACCGCAACGGCTGCTGCGACGGCAACGGGCAGCTGATCTGCGGTGATGACGGGGTCGGCCGTCTGGGCGCCCTCGGTCGCAAGGCTCACGGGCAGGCTGCCGTTGTCAACGGCGCTCTTGATGACGCTGGCGTCTGTCTGGCTAAAGCCGCTGACCGAGACCTGGCCACCGGTAATCTGAGAAGAGACCGTGGCAGAGACCTTGATGGTGCCGTCCAGGACAATGGCCAGCTCGCCGGAGTTCTCGGCAAGCTCGCCGGT
>CAVEMP010000134.1:0-9228 GCA_963616835.1 uncultured Oscillospiraceae bacterium
ACCAGCGACCCCTTGACCCCCAGTCAAGTGCGCTACCAAACTGCGCCACCACCCGAAAATCACTGCGCCTTTGCGCAAGAAAGTAATTTACCAGTCTCCCCCACCATGCGCAAGCCTAAATTCAAAATTCTTTGAACTTCTTTTTAGAGAGCATCCTTTGTGGCAACAAGATTAGCGCCTGTACCTGCGATATCTTGGCAAATCACGTCGCCAATTGATACGGGCGCGGCAACACTAAGCTCAAAGACCTTCTCCATCACGTCTTTGACTTTTGCCTTGGGGACCTCGGGCACGGTCTTGACGGGCACCACGCGGTCAACGGTCCCGCCGCGCACGGTGACGGTCGAGGTGACCGTGCGCACGGGGTTGGTGAGCTCGGCCTTGGCGTAGGCCTCGCCACGCTTGCATGAGTTGCCGCAAGCTTCCGTGATTTGGCCGTCGTCGTCCAAGGTAAGTTGGACCTGGCAGCCGCGAGGGCACCTGATGCAGGTCAGTACTTGAGTAGCCATGTCGGTTAGGCCTCCTTGAGCTTGACGGTGATCTGGTCGAAATCAGGCGCGGCGAGAAGGTCTTCTCGCTTAATGGTGATCTCTTCCATCTCGCCGGGGACCAGGATGGGGCGGCGTTTCTTGGCGATGAGGGTCTCCCCCGCCCAGACTTGCAGCCACTTGTCTTCCATGACGGAGCCCACGCGCATACGCAGCGTGATCTTTTGGGGCATGCGCTCGGGACAGATTGACTGTGGCACGCTATAGCGCACACCGTCGCAGGTCACGACGGGGATCTCGGCGGCGTCTAGCGAGGTGGTGCCCTGCGCGAACTCGGCCGCGCTCTTGCCGGCGAAGGTGGCCTCTTGCGTGACGTAATCCACCAGGTCGTGGACATGCAGGACATTTCCGCAGGCAAAGACGCCGGGGACACTTGTCTCAAGGGACTCGTTGACCACGGGGCCGCGCGTCACGGGAGAAAGGTCCACGCCGCAGGCGCGCGACAGCTCGTTTTCTGGCAGAAGGCCTACCGAGAGAAGCAACGTGTCGCAGGGATAGGTGACCTCGGTGCCGGAGATTGGCTTGCCGTGGCTGTCCACCTGGGACAACGTGACGGCTTCCACGCGGTCCTTGCCCTCGACGCGGGTTACCGTGTGGGAAAGCAACAGCGGGATGCCAAAGTCGTCCAGGCACTGGACAATGTTGCGCTTGAGTCCGCCCGAGAAGGGCATGAGCTCGGCCACGCACAAGACCTCGGCACCCTCGAGCGTCATGCGGCGGGCCATGATGAGACCGATATCGCCGGAGCCCAAGATAACAACCTTGCGGCCCGGCATGTAGCCCTCGATGTTGACCAGGTGCTGTGCAGTGCCAGCTGTGTAGACACCCGCCGGTCTAAAACCTGGGATACCCAGGGCGCCTGCCGGGCGCTCGCGGCACCCCATGGCAAGGACGACGGCGCGAGCCTGCAAAAGCTCCATGCCACAGGCTTCACTCACGCAGGTGACGGTCAGGCTGGGCGAGACGTCGACCACCATGGTGTCAAGCTTGAACTCGACCTGGGCGTCATGCGCCAGCTTGGCAAAGCGGGCCGCGTATTCGGGGCCAGTGAGCTCTTCTTTAAAGGTGATTAGGCCAAAGCCGTTATGAATGCACTGGTTGAGGATGCCGCCATGGCGCGTGTCTCGCTCGATGACCAGGACCTTCTTGGCACCGTTTTCTTTGGCCGAGGTGGCGGCAGCAAGGCCTGCGGGGCCTCCGCCAATAACGATGACGTCATATACCTGCGAGGTCATCACGCATCGCCTCCTTCCTGGGGCCGCGTGTAGCCAACGGTCAACTCTGACCCCGGTCCAGATTTTGTAAGCGCCGTGGGCACCATGCCTTCAACCTCGCGCTCCAAGATCTCCATGACCTTGGGCGTACAGAATCCGGCCTGGCAGCGGCCCATACCCGTCTCGGTGCGGCGCTTGATAGCGTCGAGCGTGGTGGCCGGGATGGGCGCATGGATGGCGTCGACGATCTGTCCCTCGGTGACGTGGCGGCAGCGGCAGATTACGCGGCCGTAGTCGGAGCGCGTCTTGATGAGGGCCGCCCACTCGTCCAGGCTCATGTGCTCGACATCTGGGATGCGTCGCCGAGAAGAAACCCAGTCCTGCTTATCGGCAGGCTGGCCCGCGATGTCACAGACAATGCCTGCGACCATACGCCCAATGGCGGGGGCCGAGGTCAACCCCGGGGACTCGATGGCCGCGCAGTCAACGAAGCCGGGGGCACCCGCTACCTCGCCGATCACAAAGTCGTGGCCAGGTTGGTGGGCACGAAGGCCGCTGAAGGTGCGGATGCTGTGCCACAGCGGCACGTCCTTCATGGTGATCGAGGACTTCTCGCGAATCTGTGCAAGGCCGTCTTGGGTCGTGTCGACGCCTTCTTTGTCGTCGATGTCCTCGGCGGTGGGACCTACCAAGATGTTGCCGGCCGTCGTTGGCGTAACGAGCACTCCCTTGCCGTATGCGGTGGGAAGCGCAAAGACGGTGTGCTTAACGTAGCCCTGGGCCGCGGTGTCCAGGACAAAGTACTGGCCACGACGCGGAATGATGGTCATCTTGTCGCTCGCCTGGCACACCAGGTTGTGGATCTCGTCGGCGTAGATGCCGGCAGCGTTGACCACAATAGAGGCCGTGACCTGTGCCTCGTTTGACGAGACAAGCCACTTATCGCCGATTTTCTCGACGCCGGTCACCTGTGTGTTAAAGAGGAACTCGACGCCGTTCAATGCCGCAACCTCGGCCAAGGCAACGGTAAGCTGGAAGGGATTGACAATGCCTGCTGTAGGTGCCCAAAGCGCGCAGACGGCCGCGTCGGATACGTTTGGCTCCATCGCGCAAAGCTCGTCTCGCTCAATGATACGCAGGTCGTAGACCCCGTTAGCAATGCCACGGGCGAGAAGTGCCTCAAGGTTGGGGCGCGTCTCTTCGCTGGTGCAGACAACCAGAGAGCCGATTTGGTCGAAGTCGACACCCAGCTCTTCACAGAGACCCGGCATAAGGTGGTTGCCCTCGACGTTAAGGCGAGCCATCGACGAGCCCGTCTGGGCGTCGAAACCCGCGTGGACGATGGCCGAGTTGGCCTTTGACGTGCCGCAGCACACGTCGTCTGCGGCCTCTACAACGCAAACAGAAAGCTGCTTCTTTGATAGCTCTCGAGCTATCGCGCAGCCGCTCACGCCTGCGCCTATGATACACACGTCGTATGCCGAGCTAAACATGAACCCCTCCCAAGCTAAATACGGCAATGTGACTACTTTGCTCGCTTGAGAGGGATTTGTTTCTAACCGCTTGGTAAGCGGTGTGAAATTAGGCGCGTACGGATGAAGCTAGCCTTGGCCTAACAGTTCGGACAGCTCGAGCCACTCCTCTTCCAATGAGTCGATTTCTGCCTCGCAGGCGTCGACTTTGGCCTGAGCCTCCATCAACGCCGAGAAGTTCGAAGGGTCGACGGCGGCCATCTGGGCACGCAGGCGCTCGGCCTCACCGTCGAGCTTCTCGAGGCGTCGAGCCACAGCGTCAAAACGCTTCTTGCGCTCGCGGCGCTCGGCGTTTGAGAGGCCCTTCTCGACGGGCGTGCTCGTCGCGGCACCTGCGTCAACCACACCTTCCTGCCTGGTGTTTGTTTGCTTTGTGGCCGCCTTGCCCGCGCCCGCGTTAACCAGTTCGAGGTACTGATCGACGCCGCCCGGCATATGGGTCAACGTCGAGCCCATAAGGGCAAACTGGTCGTCGGTCACGCGCTCGACCAGGTAGCGGTCGTGCGAAACCACCAACAAAGTCCCTGGCCAGGAGTCCAAAAGGTCCTCGAGCACGGCCAACATGTCGGTGTCCAGGTCGTTGCCCGGCTCGTCGAGCACCAGCACGTTGGGCTCGTCCAATATGACGCAGAGAAGTGCCAGGCGACGCCTTTGGCCACCCGACAGATCAGCCACAAAGCTCTGCAGCTCGCGCTGCTCAAAGCCAAGGCGTTCGCAAAGCTGGGTGGGTGACAGCATCTTGCCGCCAACCATGTAGGCGTGCTTGTAGCGCGACAGAATCTCGAGGATTCGCCAGTCCTGCTTATCAGACAGCGCGTCAAGCTGCTGGGACATCCAGCCAAATTTGACCGACGCTCCGATCTCGACGCGCCCACGGGTGGGTTCCAAGCGCCCCGTCATAAGCTGCAACAGGGTTGACTTACCCGCGCCGTTGGCGCCGAGGATGCCATAGCGGTCGCCGGGGCCAATAAGCCAGTCCAGCCCCTCCACCACGGGCGCCTGCGCGCCCGGATAGGTGAAGGATACGTCCTTCATGGTGATGACTTTTTTGCCCAGGCGGCTTACGGCAAGGCGCTTGAGCTCCAACGGGTTTCTCAGCGGCGGATCGTTGGCAATGAGTTCGCGGGCTGCTTCGATACGAAACTTAGGCTTGCTCGTGCGCGCCTTGGCGCCGTGGGCCAGCCAGTTGAGCTCTTTTCTCAGCGTGTTCTGGCGGCGCTCCTCAATCACGGCCGCCAGGCGGTCGCGCTCGCACCGCTGTTGGATATAGGCCGAGTAGCCACCCTCGAAAGGCGTGACGGTGCGGTCGTGGACCTCCCACATGCCAAGGCAGACCTCGTCCAAGAACCAGCGGTCGTGCGTGACCACAAGAAGGGCGCCCTCCCCCGCTTGCCAGCGCCGCTTGAGATGGTTGGCCAGCCATTGGATGGCCTGCATGTCAAGGTGGTTGGTGGGCTCGTCCATAAGTATAACGTCCCACGTGCCCACTAAAAGGCGCGCCAGGTCGCATCGCCTGCGCTGCCCGCCCGAAAGCTCGCCCACAAGCCCGTTCCAGTCAAGGTCGCCAATGAGCTCATCGATAATCTGGCGCGTCTTGGGGTCTGCCGCCCAAATGTACTCTGGCGTATCGCCAACGACGGCCTGGCAGACGGTCTGCGTGTCTTGCAGCTGGTCGGTTTGGCCCAGCCAGCCCACATGGATGCCGCCGCGCCAGGTCACCTGGCCGGCGTCGGGCTCGACGCTGCGGTTAACAATCTGCAGCAGCGTGGACTTGCCGTCACCGTTTTTGCCCACAACGCCAATGCGGTCGCCCTCGTGGATGCCGCAGGTAAGGTCGTCAAGCACCTTCTTGTTGGGCCATTCGTGGGCGACGTGCTCTAGGCCTATGAGGATTCCCACTAGTTACTACCACCTTTTATGCGCGGGCCAACAGCAGCGCGCGCGTCTTGTCCAGGATAATGTTGGCCACGATGTCCAAGGGCAGGGTCTCGTGGTCCTCTATGCCGTCGCAGGTCACAATGCTGATGCGGCTGGTATCGGCCCCAAAGGTAGAGTCGGCACGCGAGACGTCGTTTGCTACGACGGCATCTGCGCCCTTAGAGGCAAGCTTGGCCTTTGCGTTGGCCAGAAGATCATTTGTCTCGGCGGCAAAACCAACTACCACGCGCTCGCCCTTTTGCTCGCAAAGCTCGCGCAGGATGTCGTGGGTCTCGACCAGCTCGATGGCATCAAGGTGCTCATGCGCCTTCTTGAGCTTGTGGTCGGCGGGGTTGGCCGGGGTGTAGTCGGCCACGGCGGCGGTGCAGATGGCGGCGTCGCAGCCGGCAAAGGCGGCCATGCTCGCCTCGTACATGTCGCGGGCACTCACGACGTCGATCTTAGAGGCGCCCTGCGGGGCCTCGATGCTCACCGGGCCAGAAACCAGCACGACCTGCGCCCCGCGGGCGATGGCGGCCCGAGCGATGGCGTAGCCCATCTTACCCGTGGACGAGTTGGCGATGTAGCGCACCGGGTCGATGGCCTCGTGCGTGGGGCCGGCGGTGATCAAAATACGGGTGGCGAGAAGGTCCTTGACCTGCGGCTCGTTTGAAAGCGCATCAAGGGCGGCAGCGACGATCGTCTCGACGTCTGCCAACTTTCCCGCACCCACGTCGCCGCAGGCAAGGCGGCCCTCGACGGGCAGGACAAACTTGACGCCACGTTCTTGCAGAACCTTGACGTTGGCCTGGGTCGCGGGGTTTTGCCACATGTGGACGTTCATGCCCGGCGCCACCATGACGGGGCAGGCGGCCGCCAAGAGCGAGGCGCTCACGCAGTCGTCCGCCAAGCCGCAGGCCATCTTGGCCATGACGTTGGCAGTCGCCGGCACAACCAAGGCCAGGTCAGCCCATTCGGCAAGGTCGACGTGTGGGATGAAGGTCTCGGGGTAGGCATAAAGGTCGTCTGCCACGGCATGGCGCGTGAGGGCTTCGAAGGTTGTCTTGCCCACAAAGCGCTCGGCGTCGGCCGTCATGGCAACGCGCACCTCGCAGCCTGCCTTTTGAAGGCCGCGCAGGACCTCGCAGGCCTTATACGCGGCGATGCCCCCGCAGACGCAGAGAAGAACGCGGCGCTGGTCGGCCGCGGCCAACTCGTCGCCCGTTGCCATTAGAGGCTCTCCTCGTCCTCGCAGATGAGGATGCGATGGCAGTACGGGCACTCGGTAATCTGCGGGCCGCGGGAGAGGTCGTGGTAGAGGCTGGGCTGCAGCTTGACGCGGCAGACCGAAGGAACGTTCATCGTGAGGGTCTCGACAGCCAGGCCGCCAAAGCGCTTGCGGGCGGTCTCGTAGGCGGACAGGTGCTCGGGGGCCACGTCGGCGGCCAGGCGCTCGCGCTCGCGGGCACGCTCGGTGATGCTAGCACGCAGCTCGGCGGACTGCTCGTCATAGGACTTCTGGGTGGCGTCCTTCTCCTCTTCCAGCTTGTCCAGGGTGAGGTGGGCGTTCTTCTCGGCCAAGACAAGCTTGTCGAGGTTGGCCTGGTAGGTGGGGCGCTCGTACTCGCACTTCTCGATGCGCTTGGCCAAAGAGGAAAGCGACAGGTCGTAGCTGCGGATTTCGCGGTGGGTGTGCTCGCCCTCGGCGGCCTCGGCAGTTACCTGCTCCTTGACGTCCAGGTAGTGGGCGTAATCGGCGTCTAGGTCCTCAAGGGCAAGCTCGGCGTCCTTGCGCTGGCCCACGATGCGGGTGAGCTCGCTTTGGATCTTCTTCTTGGCAAGCTCGATGGTCTGGAGCTTCTTTTGCTGCGGCAGGCCCTTCAAGGCCTTGGCGTCGCGCAGCTGGTCGAGGTCGACCTCTTGAAGCTTGAGAAGAGAAGCGGCTTCGCTCATGTGTGTCTCCTTTTTGTGGCGGGCGCGCACGGCCCGGTTGGTAACCTATTTGTGCAAAGAAACGATATCGAGAAGTGCCTGGGCAAAGGCATCCAGATCCTCTTGGGCCACGCGCTCGTCAAACGAGATGCGTAAAGAGCCCAGGGCGGAGTTTCGCGGGATACCCATGGCAGACAAAACGTGGCTGGGGTCGAGCGAGCCCGACGAGCAGGCCGATCCCGCCGAGACCTCGAAACCCCGCTGATCGAGCTTCAAGATTATGGTCTCGGAGTCAAGGCCGGGCGCCATGACGCTCACGATGCCAGGCAGTCGGTCTTGCCCCACTTGAGTGGACACCGTGGGGACGATGCCAGTACCCGGCGCACAAAGCACCTGGTAGAGAGCTTGCGCGCGTTCGGCGCAGGCCGGGCGGGTCTGAGCAAGGTTAGCGACACACCACTTGGCCGCTATCGCGAAGGCCAAGGCGCCGCGAACGTCCTCGGTACCGGGGCGCTTGCCGGCCTGCTGTCCCCCACCGTGCAGCATGGGGCTAACGGGCACGCGGCCGCGCACGGCCAAGACGCCCACGCCAACCGGGCCGCCGATTTTGTGGGCGGCGATGCTCACGGCGTCAACGCGCTGCAGGTCAAGGGGTATGCGCCCAAAGGCCTGGATGGCATCGGTGTGGAAGAAGGCGCCGCAGGCGTGGGCCGCCTGCGCAAGCACATCCACGGGCTGCACAACGCCGGTCTCGTTGTTGGCGGCCATGACGCTAACCAGGGCCACGTCGTTGCCAAGGGCCTCTACCAGTGCGTCCTGGGCGACCATGCCCTGCGCGTTGGGGCGCACAAGGTCCACGGTAAAGCCCTGCCCACGCAAAACGGGAGCCAGGTCAAGCACCGAGTCGTGCTCAATCGCCGAGAAGACCACGCGCGTGCGGCGCGAGTCCTTGGCGCGTGCCCCGGCCGCTATGCCGAGAATCGCCAGGTTGTTGCTCTCGGTGCCGCCAGAGGTGAACACGACGTCAGAGGGCCTAAAGCCGCCGCCGAGGGAGCGAGCGATGTCTGCTCGCGCGCCGTCAAGGGCACGGGCCGCCTTTCGACCCAGGCTGTGCAGCGAGTTGGGATTGGCACAAGCAAAGTCGCTGTTCTCGTAGGCAAGCTCTGCCTGCGTTACCTGCTCTCTTCTGGGCGCCGAGGCCGCGTAGTCAAGATATACGGTTTTTTGGGGCATGGGGTTTAGGCCTTCTTCACAAGTCCGTCGTTGCCAGCGGCGCGGATACCCGCGATGGCCTGGGCCCTGTCTGCGGCGCCAAAGACGGCGCTGCCGGCAACCAAGACGTCCGCGCCGGCGGCACACACATCGGCCGCGTTGGCGGCACTGATGCCGCCGTCGACCTCGACCATGGGGCTCACGCCGTGCTGTGCGCACAGGGCGCGGACGCGGCGCAGCTTCTCGAGCGAGGTGGGGATGAACTTCTGGCCGCCAAAGCCGGGGTTCACAGTCATGATCAAGACCATATCGACCTCGTCGATGATGGAGTCAAGGGCCGACACGCTCGTGCCGGGGTTGATGGCCACAGAGGCCAGCGCGCCCTTCTCGCGAATAAGGTTGCACAGGCGGTTGGCGTGGTTGGTGGCCTCCATGTGGAAGGTCACGATATCTGCGCCGGCGGCCAAGAACTCGGGCACCATCTGGTCGGGGTTGGTGATCATAAGGTGGACGTCGACGGGCAGGTCGCTCGCGCGCTTTGTTGCCTTCAAGATGTCCAGGCCAAAGGTGATGTTGGGCACAAAGTGGCCGTCCATGACGTCGTAGTGGATGTAATCGGCGTCATGGATGCTCTCAAGCTCGGCGCCGAGCTTGGAAAAATCGGCAGAAAGCACGGACGGCGCGATACGAACCTGATCAAGCATGCAAGTCTCCCCTCTGGCCGGCCGCGGCCATTCCGTAAAATTCCTCTCGAGGTAATCTACCAAGAAGCGATTCCTTGGCGCTCTCGATATCGATTCCGTTCAAAAGAACATCATGAACCGCCTTGGTGATGGGCACCTCGATGTTCTTCTCTTGCGCCAGGTCCAAAAT
>CAVEMP010000135.1:0-4992 GCA_963616835.1 uncultured Oscillospiraceae bacterium
GCGCTTGGGCTTGACCTCGAGGGTCGGGCGGATGTTGTCCATGGCCTTCTTGAAGACGGTCATGGCATCCTCGCCGGACTTCTCGGCGACCATCTCGAAGGCGCTGTAGACGATGCGCTCTGCGGTGGCCTTCTTGCCATCGAGAAGGACCTTGTTGATGAGCTGGGTAACCAGACGGTTGTTGTAAACGGCGTCAGGCTGAACCTCACGACGGTTTGCTGCTGCACGACGCGGCATGTTCTATCTCCTTAAGAACTGGTGTTATTAGATGATCGAAGTAAGCGATTACTTAGGACGCTTGGCGCCGTAGCGGGAGCGAGCCTTCTTGCGGTTCTGGACGGCTGCGCAGTCGTAAGCGCCGCGGATGATCTTGTAACGAACACCAGGGAGGTCACGGACACGACCGCCGCGGATAAGAACGATGGAGTGCTCCTGGAGGTTGTGGCCCTCACCGGGGATGTAGGCAGTAACCTCGATGCCGTTCACGAGGCGCACACGGGCAACCTTACGAAGAGCGGAGTTAGGCTTCTTGGGGGTGGTGGTGAAAACGCGGGTGCAAACGCCGCGCTTCTGGGGGTTGTGCTGCAGTGCTGCGTTCTTGGACTTGGCCTTAGTGCTCACGCGACCCTTGCGTACGAGCTGGTTAATAGTAGGCAAAGTTCTCTCCTTCTATACCTATTGACGTGCTATTTTGTCTGTTATTCAAGGGCTGCCCAGCACAGCCGCCCCGGATTGACGCGAAGATGAACTTTACGCGCCTTGATTGGCTGTTGTCAAAAAGCCACGGAGCCGGGCGTATCCTTTTCACAATGCCGTCACATACCGCTTAAAACGAGGCGGCGAGAAGGCCAAAGGGTCTTCTCGCCGCCGATGTTTGCGTATGCGCGGGGCTGTTTGTTAGCAAGCTTCTATTGAGGTGAGCTCGACTTGGTTTCCCGTGAGCAATACGGTGTCTGAGCTGCCGCAATGCGGGCAGGTCTTGCCGTGGGCCACCGTGGGATAGGTCTTGTTGCAGGCGTTGCAGATCGTGGTGGCCGGGGCCTCCTCTATCACAAGCTCGCTGCCGCGAAGCAGGTCCTCTTTGTCTGCCGCCCAGCGCCAGCAATCGGTCATGTAGCTGGGGACGACGCCCGAGACCTCGCCCAAGGTCATGGTGACGCGGCTCACCGAGGTGAGGGAGTTCTGCTCCCCCACCTCTTTGACCATCTTGATCAAATGAACGACGATGCCTAACTCGTGCACGGGGGCCTACTTCTTCTTGTCCTTGTTGCCCTTGATCAGGAGCTTGATGCCGCGCTTGGCGGCGTAGGGCAGGATAGACTTCATCTTGGCCTCGGAAGGCACCATGTTGGAGCAGCCGGGGTTGTCGCGGGTGAGGTGAATCGCATCGAACTCGCAGCGCGTGGTGCACAGGCCGCAGCCGATGCACTTGTTGGCGTCCACGATCGAGGCACCACACTTGAGGCAGCGGGCGCACTCGGTCTTGACCTGCTCCTCGGTGAAGGTGTGGCGGGTGTCGGTCCAGTCGTGCAGGATCGTCTTGACGTGGTCGACCTTAGGCTGCTGACGGCCGGCGTGGTCGTAGCCGGCAGGGTCGACCATGATGTTGGACTTGTCCAGCTCGACGTAGTGCAGCTGGTTGCGGCCGATGGTGAGCGAGCCCTTTTGCGCGTAGCGGTGGATAGAGATCGCGGCCTCGTGACCTGCGGCGATGGCGTCGATCACAAACTTGGGGCCGGTGTAGACGTCGCCGCCCACAAAGATGTCGGGCTGTGCGGTCTGGTAGGTCTGCGGATCTGCAACAGCGCCGTTGCCGCGGCCCAGCTCGACCTTAGAGCCGGCGAGAAGGTCGCCCCACTCGATGGACTGGCCAATGGAGAGAATCACGTTGTCGCAAGCGACGGTCACGGTATCGGCCTCGTCGTAGACGGGGGCAAAGCGACCGTTCTCGTCAAAGACGCTGGTGCAGCGCCTGAAGGTGACGCCAGTCACGTGGCCAGACTCGTCGACCTCGATCTTTGCGGGGCCCCAGCCGTTGTTGATAGAGACGCCTTCCTCGGTGGCCTCGTCGATCTCTTCGGGCAGGGCGGGCATCTGGTCCAGCTGCTCAAGGCAGTACATGGACACCTTGGGCGAGCCGCAGCGCACCGAGACGCGGGCGGCGTCGATGGCCACGTTGCCGCCGCCGATGACTACGGTGGTGCCGGCGGCCTCGTGGTTGGGGTCGTCAAGGGCGCAGCGCAGGAAGTCGACGGCGGTAAGAACGCCCGCGGCGTCCTCGCCGGGCACACCGGCGCGCCGGCCACCCTGGCAGCCAATGGCCACGTAGAAGGCAACAAAGCCCTGCTCACGCAGCTCGTCTAAGGTAACGTCCTTGCCCACCTCGACGCCACAGCGAATCTCGACGCCCATCTCGCGCATAACGTCGATCTCGGCGGCCACGACGTCCTTGGCCAGCTTGTATGCCGGGATGCCGTAGGTCATCATGCCGCCAGGAAGGGGGTTCTTCTCGAAGACGACGGGGTTGTAGCCCTTCTCGGCCAGGTAGTAGGCGCAGGAGAGGCCGGCGGGGCCGGCGCCCACGACGGCGACCTTCTGGCTAAAGCGGCCGCGCATCGAGGGGATGACGGGCTCGGGGACAAAGCGGGTCTGGGCGTCGAGGTCCTTCTCGGCGATGAACTTCTTGACCTCGTCGATGGCCACGGCCTCGTCAACGGTGCCGCGGGTGCAGGCGGCCTCGCAGCGGCGGTTGCAGACGCGGCCGCAGACGGCCGGGAAGGGGTTGGAGCGCTTGATCAGGCCAAGGGCCTCGGTGTAGCGGCCCTGGGCTGCCATGCGCAGGTAGCCCTGGACGGGGACATGGGCCGGGCAGGCCACCTTGCAGGGGGCGGTGCCGGTCTCGTGGCACTCGATGCGGTTGTGGTCCTTGTAGTCCCAATCCCAGTCTTCCTCGCCCCAGTGGTTGTCGTCGGGCAGGGGCTGGACGGGGTACTCTACCTTGCCGTTCTTGGTGCAGAGCTTCTGGCCCAGCTTAGGGGCGCCGGCGGGGCACACCTCGACGCAGGCGCCGCAGGCCACGCACTTGGCCTCGTCGACGTGGGCCACGTAGGCCGAGCGGCTAAGGTTGGGGGTGTTGAACAGCTGAGAAGTGCGCAGGGCGTGGCAGACGTTGACCTGGCAGTTGCAGATGGCAAAGATCTTGTCCTCGCCGTCGATGTTGGTGATCTGGTGGACAAAGCCGTTCTTCTCGGCGCGAAGGAGCGTCTCGATGACCTTGTCGTAGGTGATGAAGTGGCCCTTGCCGGTCTCGACCAGGTAATCGGCCATGTCGCCCACGCCAATGCACCAATCCTGCGGATCGTCGGAGCTGCCGGCGCCGCGGGCGCGCTCGCCCAGGCGGCAAGAGCAGGCACCGGCGGCGTAGCGATCGTACTTCTTGAGCCAGTACGAGATGTGCTCGATGTCGACGGACTGGTTCTCGTGGGCGATGGACTTCTCGACGGGGATGACGTGCATGCCAACGCCGGCGCCGCCCTGCGGGACCATCTTGGTCACCTTGGTCAAGGGCAGGAAGGCCATGCGCTCGAAGAAGCTGCCCAGCTCGGGGTGCTCTTCAAGCTGCTTTTGGTTCATAAGGGTGAACTCGGCGCAACCGGGGACGTACATGGGCAGGACGTACTGCTTTTGGTGCGTGGGGTTTTCCCAGTTGTACTCGATGATGCCCTTGACAGACATAGAGTCGAGAAGCTCCTGGACCTTGTCTTGGGGCATGCCGGTTTTCTTGACCAGCTCGGGCAAGGTGACGGGGACGCGCTTCTTCATGTGGCCACAGAGCTCGGCCTCTTCGTTGGTCATGACCGAGGCCAGGCCCCAGTAATCCGGGTCATCGGCGCTGGTCTTGTTGCCAATGCGGTCGCTGATCTTGGCCGCGGTGGCCAGGACGGCGGGCTTCAAGGGCTCGGAGGCGGCGGGGCCGGGGGTGTTGCGGTCCTCGTTGGTCCAGGTGGTGAAGGTGTCGACCTCCTGGAAGTAATCGGGGGCGAGAATGCGGTGCGGCTCGCCGCCGGGGGTGGTGGTTGGAATGACGTTGCGCGCGGCGATCTCTTCGTCGGTCAACGTACCCCTCATGGGGTTTTCGTCCAGGTTGTTGGACATGTCCCTCTCCTTATTACGGGCGATGCTCCCTCAAGCATCGCGAATGAACTGCAGGTTGGGCGGGGTGCCGGGCCCGCGGCGGGCGCGGTGGGCGTGCGGCGGGCGCGCGGCTACTTGCCGGCCTTCCAGGCGGCAACCTCAGCGCGGAGCCACTCGAACCACTCGTCCATGCCCTCGCCGGTCTTGGCGCAGATGGGGATGACGCGGGCGCGGGGGTTGCGAATGGCCACGTTGGCGCGGCACTTCTCCAGGTCAAAGTCAAAGTAGGGGGCGACGTCGATCTTGTTGACCAGAACCACGTCGCAGACGGTGAACATCAGGGGGTACTT
The DNA here is from genome assembly GCA_963616835.1 of uncultured Oscillospiraceae bacterium. Classification (GTDB taxonomy): domain Bacteria; phylum Actinomycetota; class Coriobacteriia; order Coriobacteriales; family Atopobiaceae; genus Paratractidigestivibacter. The sequence continues at coordinate 4,485 of CAVEMP010000135.1, forward strand.
CAAGGGCTTGTCGTCGCCCTCGGGAACGCTTAGGATGCAGGCGTTCTTGCAGGCGCCGGTGTCGAACTCGGCGGGACACACCAGGTTGCCCACGTTTTCAAGGAAGATGAGGTCGGCGTCTGCAGCGGCCAGGCCCTCAAGGCCCTGCGCGCACATGCCGGCGTCCAGGTGGCACATGCCGCCGGTGTGCAGCTGGATGGTCTTGGCGCCCAGCTTGGCGATGGTGGCTGCGTCGACATCTGAGTCGATGTCGGCCTCCATGACGGCGAGCTTGAGATCCTGGCCCAGGGCCTCGATGGTGCGCGAGAGCGTGGTGGTCTTGCCCGAGCCCGGCGAGCTCATGAGGTTAAGCAGGTACTGGCCGCGGGTGCGTAGGTCTTCGCGCAGGCGGTCGGCCTCGCGGTCGTTGTCGGCAAAAACCGACTCTTTGATCTCTAAAACCTTGTACTGCTCCATGGGCCACTCCCCCTGAACTCAAGCTTGAGACAACATTCATAGATTACCAGGA
>CAVEMP010000136.1:0-4259 GCA_963616835.1 uncultured Oscillospiraceae bacterium
GAACGATTGCCGGGTAACCCAGGCGTACGGCGTTGAACATTATGTAGAATAAGGTTTGTTTCAGCTTACATGCAGTAACGTAACTGACTCCCGATTCACGCCTTATGACGTTTAAGAGGTCCCGATGAAAAGACTTGCCGCTCCGCTTGCCTTGCTCGCCTTGAGTTTCTGCTTGGTCCGACGTTCATCGGGTTGTGAGTAGCTTTGGGCGGGGTGACAAGTACAATGGTGAGCTTGGAATAGCTTAAGGTTGCCGGAAGCGACCTGCGAAACACAGGGAACTGCCATGAAGAGAATGACGAATGCGATTGTTTGCACTGCAGCCGCGCTGGCGATGCTGGCTGCCATGTGCCCGGCCTCGGCGCTGGCCGTAGGGCTGGGTGTCAATGACGCCCAGGTAGATGTCGCGGCTGTTGGCCAGACGAGCGATTCAAGCACTGAGAAGACCTATGTGCACTCCGCGACGGCCACGTCAAACGGCGTGACCTTCTCGGTGCAATGGGACGACGCCTCGACGGCGGAGGAGGCCACGACCTTCCACGTCACCCAAACGGGTGGCAGTTCGGCCGCCAAGGCGCGCATGGACGTGCCCACCTACTGGGACAACGGAAGCCAAGAGAGCGTCTGTGACCCCACCCGCGCCGCCTGGGAAACCTATTACGAGGTCGGTGACGGCTACGACTTCGCCTTTGACCTAACCGCCAGCGGTACGTATTGCATCTACTTCTATTTCATGGACACCGAGAACAGCGTCTATTACCTGCGTACGGTTGCTAGCGTCGAGGTTAGCGATGCCGCACGGCCCTCGGTCTCCCAAATCGTGGCAGACGCCGTTGCCAAGGCCAAGGCGGCGACCGACGGCTCCGAGTACGCGATGGCCCTGTGGCTGCACGACTGGACTCTCGGCCAGCTGAAGTATGACTACAGCCTGAACTACTGCTCGGCCGAGAGCGGCCTTACCCGCGCCAAGGGCACCTGCGAGAGCTACCAGCGCATCTACGCCAAGCTGCTTGACGCCGCCGGCATCGCCAACGGGCGCGTGACCGGCAACGGCCACACTTGGAACGCCGTCAAGATCGACGGTAAGTGGTGCCAGATGGACCTCACCTGGGACGACACCGACGACAACTGGTACGGCGACTTCGACCAGCGCCACATTTACTTCGGCCTGACTGACGAGGCCATGGCCATCGCGCACAGCGACCACACGGGCAATTACCAGGCAGAAGGCTACGCCTACCGTTCGACCGACTTCTCTAACAATTACTTTGTGCACAACGGCAAGGCAGTCGAGTGGGCAATTGCCTACGTGGCAAGCGTTCAGGCGTGCCTTGACGCTTATAAGCCTAGGTCCATCATTAACGCGACCAATGCCTCGTATCCTCCGGCAATTTGCGGTATTCAGAACGCCATTATTGCTGACCAGCTAAATCAGCGTGCTTGGACCGTTGACGGAAGAACGGTGCCGGTGACTGTATCTTCTGTTGTTACCTCTCAGTCTAATTCTGCCTGGACGGCAGTTTACGAGGCTGCGGCGATTTACCAGTACGATGTCGCTACGTATAAGTCCGGGTCGTCCTCGGCCTCGTGGACCCACCCGACCAAGGACGGCTACGCGTTCGCGGGATGGTACTCGGACGCAGCGTGCACGACGGTTCATGCCGGCACGACCGGCTGGGCCTACGCGCGCTTCGTGCCGGTGTCGGAGCTCATCTCGTTTAGGGGCTGCTCGCTGCGCGACGACGGAGAGGGCTACGACAAGTCCTCGCTCAGGTTCTGCTACCAGTTCACGTACCCGTCGGGCTGCGCCCGCACCTGGATGGGGTGGCACTGGAAGAACTCGACCTCGGGCGCGGAGGGCGACGCGCAGGCGGCCAGCTACTGGCTGGGCGGCGGCTCGACTGCCTCGGCGAACATCGTCTTCGCGGGCGTCTCCCGAGACGGCTTTACGGCCGCGAGGTTGGTTCGCGGCAAGGTCTCCTACACGACGGCCGACGGGACGCCGGTCACCGTCGACGAGGGCGCCGACAGGTCCAGCACGGTGGCCGGGGCCGCCCAGCAGATAGCCTCTGGCGGCGTCTCCTCCAGCTCCGACGTCGCATACGCGAAGGGTATTTTGGGATCGGACTCGGATGCAGGTACGTCTACTGTGGCCGATGGCCTAACCTCATATGTTCAAAGTAGCGTGTATGTCGGTCAATATAAGTCCGGGTCGTCCTCGGCCTCGTGGACCCACCCGACCAAGGACGGCTACGCGTTCGCGGGATGGTACTCGGACGCAGCGTGCACGACGGTTCATGCCGGCACGACCGGCTGGGCCTACGCGCGCTTCGTGCCGGTGTCGGAGCTCATCTCGTTTAGGGGCTGCTCGCTGCGCGACGACGGAGAGGGCTACGACAAGTCCTCGCTCAGGTTCTGCTACCAGTTCACGTACCCGTCGGGCTGCGCCCGCACCTGGATGGGGTGGCACTGGAAGAACTCGACCTCGGGCGCGGAGGGCGACGCGCAGGCGGCCAGCTACTGGCTGGGCGGCGGCTCGACTGCCTCGGCGAACATCGTCTTCGCGGGCGTCTCCCGAGACGGCTTTACGGCCGCGAGGTTGGTTCGCGGCAAGGTCTCCTACACGACGGCCGACGGGACGCCGGTCACCGTCGACGAGGGCGCCGACAGGTCCAGCACGGTGGCCGGGGCCGCCCAGCAGATAGCCTCTGGCGGCGTCTCCTCCAGCTCCGACGTCGCATACGCGAAGGGTATAATCGGCTAACTATTTTTAATGAATGGAGATACTGATGGATTACGAAAAGCCTGAGTTTGAAGTGGTTGATTGCGACGATGACGTCATTGTCACTTCTGGCGGCGGCTCTGGGACTGGTGGATCTGTTCCTGATACGAATGTACCCGGTTAGCTGAAAGATTCCAAATCGCTCGGTCCCCTCTAAGCTAGAGGGGACCGAGCTTTCTAATGTCGTTATCAGTGCCCCGTTTTTTGTAGACGGGGGATTTTCTCTCCATAGATTGATTGGCTCGACGATGCACTTACAACTTGCTGGGATGGCGTTTGAGACGAGCGGTGCTGCCGAGGGGACCGTCCCGATGGATTACCTTACGGCCGCGGAGTCTCCACAAGCTATCCATATCGACGTCACGCAAGGTCTTGTCGAGGCGGAACGGGCAATGGCGGATCGTTCGGGCTATCCCGATGCCTATCTTGCCAACTTGGCACTGTACCGCCAAATCGCGGAAATCGGTCCCAAGTACGGTTGCTTTGTCACGCACATGGCCGTTGTCGAATATAACGGTTTGGCCTATGCGTTTGCGGCTCCCAGCGGTACAGGCAAGTCGACGCATGTCAGTCTGTGGCTGGATACACTTGGTTCTCGCGTTAAGGTGATCAATGGAGATAAGCCTATCTTAAGACGGGACGATTCCGCTGCAGGCACGCTTTCAATTATTGCTTACGGCACGCCTTGGGCGGGCAAAGAAGGGCGGCAAATTAACGCTTCTGCCCCACTTGCCGGTCTTTGCTTTTTGCGGCGCGGGGACGTTGACGTTTGCCGTTGCGTTGGTGCGAGCGAGGCCCTTAACCGGGCGCTTAACCAGATATATATGCCTGTCAACGCCGAGTCCGCTGCGCTTACCCTTGAATTTCTCGACGTACTCTTGCGTGAGGTGCCGCTTTTTGACCTTTCGTGTACGATGGGCAGGTCCGCGGCCAAGGCAAGCTTTGAGGCCATGACGGGGTGCGATTTTAAGACGTCCTTTGGGGAGGCAAAATGAACATCAAACCGGGGTTCGTCATTCGCGACGTTGCCGGTCAGGCCGTCGCAGTGGCCGTTGCCGAGACGAGCAAGAGCTTCCACGGCATGATTAAGCTTAACGCGACGGGTGCCTTCATTTGGCGGGGAATCGCCGATGGCCTGGACCAGGGCCAGATTGCCGATCGTATGGCCGAGCAGTTTAATGTTGAGCGTGACGTCGCGCTCGCGGATGCGGAGGGTTTTATCTCTCGTCTGCGCGACTTGGGAATTGTCGAGGGCTAATTGCGTGGAGGTTGCATTGTCCCCCAACGCCCTCTACCTCATGCACCTGATCTCGTGCGCGCTGCGCGGCGTGGCACCGCAGGCCCTGCCGGCGGGCGCCACGTGGGACGGCGTCTTTAAGCTGGCGTCTGCCAACTCGGTGGCGACTACCTGCGCCTTTGCAATTGCTAAGGCGCCGGGCGCCAGCGCCGCCGAACGCCGCCGCTGGCAGGCGGAGGT
>CAVEMP010000137.1:0-6975 GCA_963616835.1 uncultured Oscillospiraceae bacterium
GCGCAAAGTCGCGCGTCACCTTGGTCTGCTCGGCGCTCTTGATGTCCTTGTTGGGGCTGTAGTGGTCGGGCACCAGGCAGATGCGGTCCTTATCAAAGACGCCGGCGCCGATCTCACGCACGGTCTTGATGGCGATGGGTGCCGTGATGTCGTTGGCCAGAACCAGGTCAAGGTCGCACTCGACCAGCTGACCAGGGACAACCTCGTCCAAGCCGGCGTGGGCCGCCAGGATCTTCTCGGCCATAGTCATGGGGCGTGTCATATGATGTGTTTCCTCTCCTTGATAAAAACTTCCCCCAACCGTCATCGGAATTCTCGCCAACTGGGCGTTTGCGGTCCGTATGTCACGGTTGGGGGAAACTCATTACTTGCCCTGCTTGGAACGGGCGGTCTGGATCATGCGGTTGATGGCATTGACGTAGGCCTTTGCGCTGGACACGATGATGTCGGTGTCGGCGCCGCGGCCCGAGTAGACGCTGCCGTCCTCGGCCGTCACGCGCACCGTGACCTCGCCGATCGCGTCGATGCCGCGGGTGATGGCCTTGACGCTAAACTCGGCCAGGTCACCGTGGACGGCAACCGCCTGGTCAACAGCCTTGTAAGCCGCGTCGACCGGCCCGGTGCCGGTGGCGCAGACCACGTGGGTAACGCCCAGCTCGTCGGTGATGGTTGCCGTGGCCGTGGGGACCAGCGGGTCGCCACAGGAAACCTGCAGGGCATCCAGGGTATAGATGGCCTTCACCTCGCGGTCGCGCTCCTGGACCATGGACTCCAGGTCCTCGTCGTAGACCTCCTTCTTTTGGTCGGCGATCTCGAGGAAGCGCGTGTAGATGTCGTCGAACTCCTCGTCCTTAAAGCTGTAGCCCAGCTCGGCCAGGCGGTGGCGCAACGCGGCGTGGCCCGAGCGGGCCGAGAGGATAATCTCGGAGCCTGCGGCGCCCACGTCGGCGGGGTCGATGATCTCGTAGGTGTTGCGGGCCTTCAAAACGCCGTCCTGGTGAATGCCCGAGCTGTGCGCGAAGGCGTTGGCGCCCACGATGGCCTTGTTAGCCTGCACGTTCATGCCCGTGATGCGGCTTACCAGGTGAGAAGCGCGCGTGAGCTCGGGCGTCACGACGTCGGTGTGAGCGTCCAGCGCCTCGCCGTGCATCTTGATGGCCATGACGACCTCTTCAAGGGCGGTGTTGCCCGCGCGCTCGCCCAGGCCGTTGATGGTGCACTCGATCTGACGGGCGCCGTTCTTCACGCCCTGCAGGGCCAGCGCGGTAGCCATGCCCAGGTCGTTGTGGGTGTGGACCGAGATTATGACGTTCTCGATGCCAATGACGTTATCGGACAGGCTCTTGATGCGGGCGCCAAAGTCCTCGGGCAGGCTGTAGCCGGTGGTGTCGGGGATGTTGACCACGGTGGCGCCGGCGTTGACGGCGGCCTGGATCACGCGGATAAGGAAGTCCTGGTCAGAGCGGCCGGCGTCCTCGGCATAGAACTCGACGTCCTCGACGTACTTCTTGGCGTAGGCCACGCAGTGGGCCGCGCGCTCGATGCACTGCTCCTCGGTGATGTGCAGCTTGTCGCGCAGGTGCGAAGGTGAGACGCCCAGGCCGGTGTGGATTCGGGGGCGCTTGGCGCACTTCAAGGCCTCGGCCGCGCGGTCGATGTCCTTGTCAACGGCGCGGGTCAGGCCGCAGACGGTGCAGGAGTCGCCGGCCAAGCGGCCGATCTCCTGGACCGAGCGAAAGTCGCCGGGGCTCGAGATGGGGAAGCCCGCCTCGATGACGTCGACGCCCAGGCGAATGAGCTGCTGGGCAACAACGAGCTTCTCCTCGGTGTTCATAGAGGCGCCGGGCGACTGCTCGCCGTCGCGCAGGGTGGTATCAAAGATGTGGATCTTCCTGGTCATGACTGTCCCAATCTGTCTTGGCGCCGGGTGGGCACCGCTTATGTAAGAGGAAAGGCAGGCGCGGGCAATGCCGCAAACAAAGAAAAAAGTAGCCGTCGCCCAGCTAAGCGGGCATACGGCTCACAAACGCGCGCAGGTGTACAGAAGACCTAGCGCGCAGCAGTTAGTAGTAGGAAGTTGTCCTTGGCAAGAAGGCAAGCGCCGCCGAGAAGAGCGTGCGAGAACTCGCACATGCTAACTCGATCGTTTGCGACTGCGTGCCGTACCATGCCAGACCTCCCTGGAATCGCGCGCCTCGTCTGGACGCGGTTTATTCACTATGCCACAGATGTGGCCCCGTCAACGCAACTATTTTGTCAACGGAGAAGATCGGGCGGCAGCGTTCGGCCGGCGGGAGCGGTTACTCCCCAGCCGCCGCATCAACAAACGCCGAGAAGACCTGGCGGGCCGCCCCATCTACGCGATGCGCGAACTCTGGATGCCACTGCACGGCCCACAAAAACCGCGACTCCGGGCGCCACAAGGCCTCTACCAGTCCGTCCGGCGAGACAGCCATGGTCTGCAGGCCCGGTGCCAGTTCGCGCACCGCCTGGTGGTGGTAGCTGTTCACGGCGTGCACGCCCGCGCCAATCGCCGCGGCCAAAGGCGTCTCGGGCAGGACCTCAACGATGTGGACCGGCACGTCGTAGGGCGGCTTCCCGTGGTGCTCGACCGCAGAGGGATGCTGTGCCGGCAAATCTTGCCACAACGTGCCGCCAAGCAGGGCGTTTATCACCTGGATGCCACGACAGATGCCCAGCACCGGAAGGTCGCTCTCGATAGCCCGCGGCAACAGTGCGGCCTCCATGGCGTCGCGCTCGGGGCAGGTCTCCCCCACCAGGGCCACGGATGCCGGGTCCTTCTCGCCATAGACTGCGGGCGATACGTCTTGGCCGCCCGTGATAAGCAAGCCGTCGCAGGCAGATAAGGCCTGGTCAAGGGTTGTCTCGTCGTCGGTCAAGGGCAACATAACGGGAACACCGCCCGCCTCGATGACGCCCTCGAAGTAGCCCGGCAGCATCCAATAGCTGTCACGCTGCTTGTCCACAAGCGGCACCACGCCGATGATGGGTTTTCTAGCCTTGGGCATGCGGCCCTCCTTTGCGAAGTCGACAGCCACAGCGTAACCCACGCCGCGTTTCGTGCGGGTAACCGTATGGACGCCGTCCGCGCCAAGCACACCTGCCGCGCCGGTTGCACGCGCCCCGTCAACCCTCGTAAGGTTAAATATCTATTAGTACGAACATTAGGTACATTTTCTCTTTGAGAGAAACTCAACTTTGCGCACACCCGCGCCCCGTACACTCTTCTCAGCAGCCGCCCACAGGCAAAGGAGAATCGCATGTACAAGCTCATCGCAAGCGACCTTGACGAGACCCTGCTCGACGACGGTCACCAGATTCCTCAGCGCGTGATTGACGCGGTTGCCGCAGCCAAGAAGCGCGGCGTGCGCTTTGTGCCCTCGACCGGCCGGCCCTTTGGCTCGGTGGCGGGAGTCCTGCAGACCCTGGGCCTGGACGGCAGCGCAAGCGACTACGTCTTGTCCTTCAACGGCGGCTGCCTAACCCAAAACAACAGCAACAAGCCCCTGACCACCAGTTTCTTGAGCAAAAAGACGGCCGAGGCGATCTATCAGGCGGGGCGCGAGTACGGCGTCTGCATGCACATCAACACGCTCGACTCGGTCTATCTCTACAACTACGTGCCCGAGGAACGTGCCTACATCGAGGGCCGCATGAACATCATCGAGACCTTCATGCCCACCCTCGACTTCTTGGGTGATACTGGCATCGTCAAGATCATCTATATGTCGCGCGATATGGACTACCTGCGCCGCATTGAGAAAGAGATGGCCGAGAAGGGCATCTCGACCGGGCTGGACGTTTGCTACTCGGGCAATCGCTACCTGGAGTTCAACGCGGCGGGCACCAACAAGGGCGCGGGCCTTGCTCGCCTGGCCGAGCGCCTGGGCATCGACATGAGCCAGACTATCGCCATCGGCGACAACTCTAACGACATCAGCATGATCCGCACAGCTGGCCTGGGATGTGCCGTGTCCAACGCCACCGACGAGTGCAAAGCCGCCGCAGACTACATCTGCGAGGCCGACAACAACACCGGCGCCGTGGCCGAGGTCATCGAGAAGTTCGTCCTGGGAGCGTAAGAATGCGCACTACAGTTGGAGGAAACCCACCGTTCCGTGCAGCCTAAAGCGCTCGATCATCTCGCCGGTAAGGCTCACGCGGTCGTCGGTGCGCTCTAGGGGAATCTCGTCGCGGGTGAACCAGCGGGCCTCTTTAAGCTCCTCGTGGTCAACCGTAATGGTTGCGTCGCCGTCGACCTCGCACCAAAAGCCCACCAGCAGGGTGTCGGTGAAGCTCCACGGCTGACTCTTGTAGAAGCGCAGATTCTTGACCTTAAGGCCAATCTCCTCGGCCACTTCGCGGCGCACGGTGTCCTCAAGCGGCTCACCGATCTCGGCAAAGCCGGCGACCAGGGCCCAAAACGCCGTGGTACGCCCGTTATAGCGGGTAAGCGCAATCTTCTCGCCGTCGGCATCTTGCCTGGTCACGGCGCAGATGATACCCGGGCAAATCTTGGGATAGACAATCTTGGCGCACTCGGGGCACACGATCTCGCGGCTTCTTGGACCTAGCTCTGTGGGGTGGCCGCAGCGCGAGCAGTAGCGGTTATCGCGGTACCACCGGTCAAGCTGGCTAGCGGTCACGGCGGCAAACAGCAGGTCACGCGGCTCGGCATAGCGAATCCAGCTTACAGGTTCATAGGTAAAACCGGCGGGCACCGCGACCTTCTCGTCCAACGCCAAGAAAAAGCGCTGCGTGCCAATGGCAAACAAGTAGGTGACGTTGTCCGGCGCCTTTTGGTAATCGGCCAGGCGCGGCAGGTCGAAAGCGTTGCCGTTGGCCCACGGGTCCTGCCCGGCGCGCGACTTCACCAGCGACAGACACCGGCCATTCTCAAAATGAAGGACAAAGTCGTTTGCAGCAAGCGCGCAGACCTCAAACTGATTGTTAAAGGTTTTATCGCCGATCTCTTGAATCATTTATGCCTTCTTACTCGAGAAGCGCTCTTTGATAGATGGGGCAAGCTCGCTTACCAGCACCGCAATGAAGATGCTTGCAAAACCGGCGGCCAGACGAGGCGTCACGACCTCGCCATAGAAAAGCACGCTAGCGATTACGGCAAAAACACTCTCTAGCGACAAGAGCAGCGAGGCCTGCGCTGGCGGGACATGAGCCTGACCCAAGTTTTGCAAGACCATGCACACGCACGACGACAGCAAGATGAGATAGGCCAAAGCGCCCCACATGCTGGGCTGCGCAAAAACCGCCACGTCAAGCGGCCGCCCAATGGCCAAGGCCGCTGCCAGCGACACCAGCGCAGATACCGCCAGCTGCACGATGGTCATGGTCATAACGTCGCGCCCAACCGAGAAGCGCGAGACGGCCACGATATGCAGGGCATACAGCACAGCCGAGGCCAGTGTAAGCCACTCGCCAAACGACAGAGAGAACGACAGGTCGTCTCCCAAGGAAAGCAGGCCGATGCCGCCAATGGCCAAGACCGCGGCCGCAACGTTGGCCACACCCGGCTTGCGGCGAGAGATCCCCCAGTTGATGAAGGGGACCATAACGCAGTACGTGGCGGTGAGAAACGCGTTTCTCCCCGGCGAGATGGTGGAGAGGCCCACGTTTTGGATGACGAAGGCCGAACCCGAGAAGAGGCCCAGGACGGCCCCGCACAACAGGTGGCTGCGGTCCAGGTGCTGGCGCAGCTCTTTGTTAAAGATGAAGCCAACGATGAGACTCGCGCCAAGAAAGCGGACGAACATGAGCCAAGCTGCAGGTACGACGTCCAGCGCACCCTTGATGACCACAAACGAGCCGCCCCAAATGGCGGCCGCTACGGCCAGAAGGATTTTCCAGACGCCCTGCGAGTGATTTGTCTTAGCAGTTTTCATGAGCCAGATTCTATAGAAGCGCGCGAAATAAATCCCGCGGACGGCAAGTTTTTGCTTGTGAACGTAACATTTTTCCTCTTTCTGCCGTAAACTATGGACTAAATGGTCGTTTGTACGCGCCATTTAAACAGTGAGTCTGACCGGCCTGAGGGGGCCGGGAGGATATGCGGGGGCGCACGGGCGTTCCCGCGAGATTTCACGGAGAGGAGCATTACATGCAGTATTCCGCAGAAGTCGAGAATATGTGCCCCGTTGCCAAGGGTGCATATCACGGCCCCGCGCCCATCCCCGAGGAGGGAAAATGGGTCCAGGCTAAGGAGGTCTCTGACATCTCTGGCCTTACCCACGGTGTGGGTTGGTGCGCTCCCCAGCAGGGCGCCTGCAAGCTTACCCTTAACGTCAAGGAGGGTGTCATCGAGGAGGCCCTGGTCGAGACCATCGGCTGCTCGGGCATGACCCACTCCGCCGCCATGGCTGCCGAGATCCTTCCCGGCAAGACCATCCTCGAGGCCCTGAACACCGACCTCGTCTGCGACGCTATCAACGTTGCCATGCGCGAGATCTTCCTGCAGATCGTCTACGGTCGCACTCAGACCGCTTTCTCCGAGGGCGGCCTTCCCGTTGGCGCTTCCCTCGACGACCTTGGCAAGGGCCTTCGCTCCCAGGTGGGCACCATGTTTGGCACCAAGGCCAAGGGCGCTCGTTACCTCGAGCTCGCTCAGGGTTACGTCACCCGCATGGCTCTGAACGACAAGGACGAGATCATCGCCTTCGAGTTCTTCAACCTGGGCAAGTTCACCGACGCTCTTAAGGCTGGCAAGACCCCCGAGGAGGCCATCGCCGGTTCCATGGGCCACTACGGCCAGTGGGAGAACGCCGCCAAGTACATCGACCCGCGCACCGACGAGGAGACCCACTCCGTCGCCAACGCGTTCCCCGTTCACGAGTAGAAAGGGAGGGATATAACCATGGCTGTTACTTTCGAAGGCTACGAGCGTCGCGCTGACAAGATCAACAAGTGCCTCGCCGACAACGGCATCGCCTCCCTCGAGGA
>CAVEMP010000138.1:0-2872 GCA_963616835.1 uncultured Oscillospiraceae bacterium
TACGTGGACGTTAGGCGGCGGCTGCGCGAGAACAGGAATCTGACCCCTACCGAGGCGCAGCTGGCGCGTACGGTTTTGGACATGGGCGAGAGGATCCAGGACACCTCGATCAAAGAGTTGGCCCGCGCCTCGGCAACGTCGATCGCCACAATCCATCGCCTGTGCAAGAAGCTGGGGCTTGAGGGCTATAAGGAGCTCAAGGTCGCCTTGGCCCGCGCGGCCGAGCGCGACCACGACGCCGGTGAGGTCAACTTCGATTTTCCCTTTGACGCTGGCTGGGGCGCCGACCGCGTGGCCACGAGCCTGCAGACTCTCTACGCGAGCGCCATCGAAGAGACTCGCGAGGTCTTGGACCCAGACCAGCTTACCCGCGCCGCGGCCCTTCTGGGCGCTGCTCGCGAGGTCGACGTCTACACCGAGTCGCACAACATGTATCCGGCCCAGATGTTCGTCGACCGCCTGCTTTCTGTGGGCCGTTTGGCCACCTGCCACGAGAGTCAGGAGCGCAAGATTCGCACGGCCTTGGCGTCCGACAAAGACCACGTGGCGATCTATATCTCGTACTCGGGCGTGACGATGTTCTCGCAGCAGATCTTCCCCATTTTGTCGCGGCGAGAAGTGCCCCTCATCTTGATCGGCACGGCGGCAGCGCAGCGGAGAAACCCGGGTCTGGACGCGTATCTGCTGGTAGGAGACTCCGAGTCGACCAAGCACCGCATCACGCAGTTTGCCTCGCACATCTCGGTGCAGTACGTGCTGGACGTTTTGTACGGTTGCGTGGTCTCGGGAGACTACGACGCCAGCATGGGCTTCATTCGCCAGGCGCTGCCTTACGTCCAAAAACCGGGTCTGGGGGAGTAGGACGCCCGCACAATTAAATCCCCTGCATTCCGTGCCGTTTTGGCGGTCAAAAACAGCACGGAATGCAGGGGATTTTTGTGTTGGGCCCCGACACCCGTCGGCCGCCCCACAAAAGAAGGACGCCCGGCAACCCGGACGTCCTTCTCGCATAAAACCGCGAACTTCTTGCAGCCGAGAAACTCGTGCTACTTGGTAACCTTCACGACGGCCTGGCCGGCGGCGACGGTGGTCTCGGGCTCGACGGTCATCTCGACGGCGGCGTAATCGTCGGTATTGGTGACGATCAAGACCACGCAGTCGGGGTGGCCGGCGTCGGCGATCTTCTTGCGGTCGATCTTGATGCAGGGCTGGCCGGCCTTGACAGTGTCGCCCTGGGCAACCAGGCTGGTGAAGCCCTCGCCGTTCATGTCAACGGTGTCGACGCCCACGTGGCACAAGATCTCGATGCCCTCGGCGGTGTTGATGCCTACAGCGTGGGGCATCATAACGCTCACGGTGCCAGAGACGGGGGCATAAACGACGTCGGCGTCGGGGTAGACAGCGCAACCCTTGCCCATCATCTCGCCGCCAAAGACGGGGTCGGGCACGTCGGTCATCTTGATGACGCGACCGCTCACGGGGGCGGCAAGGGTGAACGGCTCGTCGACGGCATCGACAGAGACGGGCTTGGCGGGGGCTGCGGGGGCCTCGGCCTTCTTCTTGAACATGTCAAAGAGTCCCATTTGCTTCTCCTTTGGTGTTGGGATCTACCGTTGGCAAAGGGACGCGGTCGCACCCCAAGCTGCTGGTTATTACCATGTACCCTATTTTATTACGACAAGTCCTCGCCGTTGGTGGCAATTACCTTCTTGTACCAGTAGAAGGAGTCTTTTTTGCTGCGAGCGAGCGTGCCGTTGCCGTCGTTGTCCTTGTCCACGTAGATAAAGCCGTAGCGCTTCTTCATCTCGCCGGTCGAGGCCGAGACCAGGTCGATGCAGCCCCACATGGTGTAGCCCATGAGGTCGACGCCGTCTGCGATGGCCTCGCCCATCTGCTCGATGTGCTCGCGCAGGTAGTCAATGCGGTACGAGTCGTGGATTTGGCCATCCTCGTCGCGCACATCCACGGCGCCCAGGCCGTTCTCGACGATCATAAGCGGCACCTGGTAGCGGTCGTAGACCTCCTCCAGGTAATACTTGAGACCCTTGGGGTCGATGGCCCAGCCCCAGTCGCTCTTCTTAAGGTACTCGTTGCCGGCGCCGCCAAAGATGTTGCCGCCCTCGATGAGCTTGGGATCGGCGCTTGCGGTGGAGCTCATGTAGTAAGAGAAGCTGTAGAAGTCGACCTTGCCGGCCATGAGCGTGGCCGCGTCCTCTTTGCTGACCTCGATAGAGACGCCCTCGCGCGCCCAGACGGCCGGGGCCCACGCGGGATAGGCGCCGCGGACCTGGACGTCGCCGCAGTAGAAGTTATGCTCGCGCTGCTTGCGCTGGGCAAGAATGACGTCGTCGGGGTTGCAGGTGTGCGGGTAGGTCACGTTGCCGGCGATCATGCAGCCGATCTTGTTCTGGGGGTCGATCTGGTGGCCCATGGTGACGCACTTGGCGCTGGCAAGGAACTGGTGATGGAGGGCCTGGTAACGCTTTTGCGGCACGTCCCAGTCGCACTCGCCAAAGGTCATGGGAACGTCGTCGCCCGGCGGCAGGATGCCTGCACCCATGATGTTGCCAAACCCGCCCATGAGCAGGCAGTTTATCTCGTTGAAGGTAAGCCAGTAGCGCACGAGGCCCTTGTACTCGGTCATGACGGTGCGCGCGTAGTTGAGGTAGAAGTCGATGAGCTTGGGGTTGGCCCAGCCGCCGTACTCCTTGGCCAGGTAGTAGGGCAGCTCGTAGTGCGAGAGCGTGACCATGGGCTCGATGCCGCACTCGCGGCACTTCTCAAATACGCCGCGGTAGAACTCGATGCCGGCCTGGTTGGGCTTCTCCTCGTCGCCATGCGGGAAGACGCGGCTCCAGTTGATGGACATGCG
>CAVEMP010000139.1:0-2402 GCA_963616835.1 uncultured Oscillospiraceae bacterium
CGGCTCCTAACAGCTGCTATACTTTCAAGTTTGAATGTCTAACCAGTTAACCGGCTTGCCCGCGGCGGCCGGCTCAATCCAAACACAAGCGACGGGGCGCGAGCGCCCGAAAGGAACCCAGCGAGCATGGCCGACCAAGCCCAGACCCAGACCGTCAGCACCAACGACGAGCGCGCCCAGCGCCGCCTGCGCCGCCAGGCGCTCATCGACGCCGGTGTTCAGCCGTATCCTATCCACTCCACGGTGACGGCCCACGCCGCCGAGCTCGAGGAGCGCTACGCCGAGCTTGAGGACGGCGCCGTGACCCAGGACGTCTACTCGCTCACCGGCCGCATCCGCGCCTTGCGTAAGCAGGGCAAGATCGCCTTTATCGTGCTTGAGGACTGCACGGGCTCTATCCAGCTCTTCTGCCAGGTCAACAACCTGCCCGAGGGTGACTGGGCGCTTCTCTCCAACTTTGACCTGGGCGACGTCATTGGCGCCACGGGCCACGTCATCCGCACCAAGCGCGGCCAGCTCTCCATTGCCCCCACCCACTTGGAAATGCTTTCCAAGTCGCTGCGCCCGCTGCCCGAGAAGTTCCACGGCTTGACCGACCGCGAGGTTCGTTACCGCCAGCGCTACGTCGACCTCATCATGAACGCCGACGTGCGCGAGACCTTCCGCAAGCGCAGCCAGATCATCAGCTTGATCCGCCGCTACATGGAGGCCGACGGCTACATGGAGGTCGAGACCCCCATGATGCACGCCATTTTGGGCGGCGCCAACGCCAAGCCGTTCGTGACCCACTTCAACGCTCTTGACCGCGACTTCTACCTGCGCATCGCCACCGAGCTGCCGCTTAAGCGTTGCATCGTGGGCGGCCTTGAGCGCGTCTTTGAGATCGGGCGCCAGTTCCGCAACGAGGGCATGGACCTTACCCACAACCCCGAGTTCACCTCGATGGAGGCCTACTGCGCCTACTCCGACCTGGACGGCATGAAGGCGCTGACCGAGGGCCTGTTCAAGGCCATCGCGCGTGAGGTCTGCGGCTGCGAGGAGGGCCACGAGGTCATCACCTACCAGGGTCAGACCGTCGACATGTCCGGTACCTGGGCTTCTCGCCCCCTGGCAGAGATTGCCTCCGAGGTTATCGGTGAGCACGTGGACATGGACACGCCCGTCGAGCACCTGCGTGAGCTGTGCGAGGCGCGCGGCATCGAGACCCAGGACAACTGGGGCGCGGGCAAGCTTTTGTTCGAGATTTACGACGAGCTGGGCGAGGCCACGCTGGTCAACCCCACCTTTGTGTGCGATTACCCCGAGGAGGTTAGCCCGCTTTCCAAGCGCAAGGACGACGACCCGCGCCTGACCGACCGCTTTGAGCTGGTCATCTGCGGCCACGAGTACGCCAACGCCTTCTCCGAGCTCAACGACCCCGTCGACCAGGCCGGCCGCTTTGCCGAGCAGGTCGCGGCCAAGGGCTTCGGCGACGACGAGGCCATGGGCTACGACTACGATTACGTGCGCGCGCTTGAGTACGGCATGCCTCCCGCGGGCGGTATTGGCTACGGCATCGACCGCATGGTCATGCTCTTCTGCGACGCGCCCGCCATCCGCGACGTCCTGCTCTTCCCGGCCATGAAGCCCGAGACCATCACTAAGGCCGACATCGCGAGCCAGCTGCCCGAGACCACCGACGGTGCCGCCGCCTCTGTGGACGCCCTGGCCGACGACGCCGAGAACGGCGCCTCCAACGAGGCTGCCGCGGGCCGCGCCGAGGCCCCCGCGCTCGAGACCGGCCTTACCCGCGAGCAGGCCTTTGACCTGCTCAAGCAGTACAACGAGGACCCGTTCCACATCGCGCACGGCCAGACCCTCGAGGGCCTCATGCGCTACTACGCCGAGCAGTACGACCCGGTAAACGTCGAGTTCTGGGGCCAGGTCGGCCTTCTCCACGACCTTGATTGGGAGAAGTTCCAGGACGAGGTGCAGCACACCGTCAAGGCCGGCGAGATCTTGGCCGAGGCCGGCGCCAAGCCCGAGCTTGCCCGCGCCATCCAGACCCACAACTCGGACAATAACCCCGACCTGCCCGCTCCCACGGCCAAGATGGAGTGCGTGCTGTACGCCTGCGACGAGCTTTCTGGCCTGATCCAGGCCGCGTGCCTTATGCGCCCGTCTAAGTCGGTCATGGACTTCGAGGTCAAGAGCCTCAAGAAGAAGTTCAAGGACAAGAAGTTCGCCGCCGGCTGCAATCGCGACGTGATTCGTCGCGGCGCCGAGCTTATGGGCATGGAGCTCGACGAGCTGTTTGCCAGCGTGATCGACGCGATGAAGGCCATCCAGCCCACCTGCGAGGGCGTCAACTAACGCGCGGTCTTCTCGCCGTCTTAACCTAAACGCGCACGTAAGCGCCCCGG
>CAVEMP010000139.1:2745-21929 GCA_963616835.1 uncultured Oscillospiraceae bacterium
CGTCCCGTTACCCCCGATTTCCTGTGCATCAAATGGAGCTGCAAGCCCTGTGACTCGTCGTGGGTCTTTGAGTTTCGCCTTAAGCCCAACATCGCCGCCGGTGGCTGGAGGTGGGTCACCAAAGAGGAATACGACCGCTGCAAAGACAAAAGCCCCTTGGATCGTTAATCTGCCGGGGTTTGCGCCGCCCATTTTTCGCCGCCTCCATCCCTTGCGAAAGGATAGGTCGTGGAATCCAAGAAGAATGTCTGCGTTGCGGCAAGCCCATGCACTCCGAGTGGTGCGCCGCAAAGTGGTATTGCGACCCCTGCAACTTTAGCGAGTACAACCCTCGCAGGGCAGATAGGGAGGCTCCGAGCAAGATCTCATCGCCGCCGCCAAGTAAATCGCCCGCTTTGGGCGCCCGCAACCGCCTTCGCCGAACTCATCCCATAGTAAAATCGTTTAGGGTGAGTAGCTTCGCGAGTATGTGTCGCGTTTGCCCAGTTGAGCAGCCTGTTCGGTTGGGAGCTACTCGGCAAAGTCGGTTTTACTATGGGATGAGTCAGGCGGAGCGATTAATGCCAGTCGAAATTAAGCACTTCGTTCCGCAATCGTGCCTCTGTCTTTAGTTCTGTCGAGTTTTTGACTCGAAGTTTGCGGTCGAGCTTGCCTGCGATGATGCGAGCGATCGCGTCGAGCTTTCTCTTTGAACCGACTTGCTCGTGTGTCACGGGGACAACATCGATACCCATAAGGTCAAGTGCTGCCTCGCGCGAAAAGTCAGAAAGCTGGCTGTCGACCGCCGCGTGCCAGGTTTTGCTATGGCACTCGAGGTCGACGCCCTCGTCCCAATACAAGTCGCAATAGCAGCAGCTTCTTTGTGCTATAAGGGCGGCATCGGGTGCAAGGCCAATTCGCTTGTTGTAGACAAAGCCGGAAAGACCGGCGCCGCCGCAGCGAGTTGGCAGGCCCAAGAGGATGCCGACCTGCGCCTCGAAAGGAGAAGCGGCCCCCGCCACGACAAACTTTGCCGTACGGGCAAGGCGTTCGCGACCGAGCGGGGATTCGGCCTCTGCTGCAAAACACTGGAGCGCCGTCGGGGTTGTTAGCGGCTCGCGCGACCACAGGTCTGTGAGGGCGCCGTTGGAATCAAGACAAGGTGACCAGCCGCCAATTTTGGGCAAGCGACCCTGGTTACAAAGGCGCTGGATAATACCAGCCATTGGTTCGGGGGTTTGGAAGACAGAAAAGCCGCCGCAGAACTCGGTGGCAACAAGCAGAGTTTGCCCGAAGTTCATGTGAGATGCAGTCTGCTGCAGGGTGAACTCAGGCGAAGTGACGCCAAAGATGCTCGTGGCCTCACGGATTGAGCCGACTGGAAGATCCTGGCGCCAAAGTCGCGGTTTCACGAGCCCCGACTCGCGGACCTCGCCTTTATAAGTGCTTAGGACATCAAAGGGGCCGCTGCCGCAAAGAGACAAAAGCGGGACGGCGTCCATAAGCATGCGATATATTTCGCCGGGACCACCGCTGTGCTTCTTTTTGAACTTTTCCTGGGCAGCAACGTAGTTCGCCGAAAGCTGGTCGAAGTCGTGGTCGGTCAAGAGGCGGGCCAGGCGTGCATCGGCCTGCGGCGCGGTCGCAAGAAGCTGGACTACGGGTGGAATTCTCCAGTAGTGAAGCGCGGTTATGTCACAAATTGTGATGTCCATGGGCAGAAGCTATCAGATGGGCTGACTCATCCCATAGTAAAATCGGCCAGGACAAGTAGTCAGTTGGATGAGCGTTGCGTTTGCCCAGTTGAGCGGCTTGCGCATTTCCTGGCTACTCCGCAAAGTCAGTTTTACTATGGGATGAGTCAGCCGGATGCGCCTGCGGAGCCAATTTGGCCCGCCGCGGCGCCCGCCACAACGCCCTGCCGCGCGGCCGCGGGCCGTGCGGCAGGGCGTTGCCGTCTGGTGACGCCGGTTTGCCATCGCGCCTGACGGGGTACATACTCTAGATTGACTATTCAGCCTTTTTGCCACCGCGCGAGCGCCCTGCCGCCGCCCGACGCAAAAAAGCTCAACGAAAGGTATGCACCAAGCATGTTTGAGAAGTTCACCGACAAGGCCCGCAAGGTCATGAGCCTGGCCCAAGAAGAGGCTCGCGGCTTGGGCCAGATGTACGTGGGCACCGAGCACCTCCTGCTGGCCCTCATCAAGGAAGGCGAGGGCGTGGCCGCCAAGGCCCTGGCCAAGCTCGAGGTCACCTACGACGAGACCCTCGACACCGTTCGCGACCTCACCAGCACCGACAACGAGCCCGTCCCCGGCGGCCACATCCCCTTCACCCCGCGCGCCAAGCGCGTGTTGGAGGACGCCTACCGCGAGATGATGACCCACGGCCAGACCTACATCGCCACCGAGCACCTGCTTCTGGGCATCGTGAGCGAGGGCAACGGCCGCGCCATGGACGCTCTGCGCTCCATGGGCGTCTCGGGCGACGCCGTGCGCAACGCCGTCAACGACCTGGCCTCTTCAAGCACCGAGAATACCGCCAACAAGCAGCGCCCCGCCCAGGGCCAGGTCTTCATGGGTGTCGGCGGCGGCTTCTCCAACCAGCCCGCCGACGAAGGCTCCTACCTCGAGAAATACGGCCGCAACCTCACCAAGCTGGCCGGCGAGGGCAAACTCGACCCCGTAATCGGCCGCGACCGCGAGATCGAGCGCGTCATGCAGGTCCTTGCCCGCCGCCAGAAGAACAACCCCCTCGTCCTGGGCGACCCAGGCGTGGGCAAGACCGCCATCGTCGAGGGCCTGGCCCAGCTCATCGCCTCGGGCAACGTTCCCGACATCCTGCGCGGCAAACAGGTCTGGACGCTTGACCTGGCCTCCCTCGTCGCCGGCTCCAAGTATCGCGGCGAGTTCGAGGAGCGCATGAAGAAGGTCGTCGCCGAGCTCGAGCAAAACCCCGAGGACATCCTCTTCATCGACGAGATCCACACCGTGATCGGCGCCGGCTCGGCCGAGGGCTCCATCGACGCCGCCTCGATCCTCAAGCCGCCCCTTTCGCGCGGAGAAATCCAGGTCATCGGCGCCACCACTGCCGAGGAGTACCGCAAACACATCGAGAAGGACTCTGCCTTCGAGCGCCGCTTCCAGCCCGTCAACATCGGCGAGCCCAGTGAAGAAGACGCCCTCACCATCATCGCCGGACTGCAAGAGCGCTACGAGAAGCACCACCACGTCCGCTACACCCAGGCCGCCATCCACGCTGCCGTCACCCTGTCCAGCCGCTACGTGCAGGACCGCTTCCTGCCCGACAAGGCCATCGACGTCCTGGACGAGGCCGGTGCCCGCACCCGCATCCACCGCATGGGTCTCCCGCCCGAGATTGCCCAGGTAGACGCCGACCTTATCCGCGTGCGCGACGAGAAGGCCCAAAGCGCCGCCGCCCAGGAGTTCGAGCAAGCCGCCCGCTTGCGCGACGAGGAGAAGGAACTTCTCGCCCGCCGAGAAAAGCTCGAGGCCGCCTGGCACAAGTCCCTGGAAGACAACGTCGTGACCGTTGACGAGTCCGACATCGCAGACATCGTGTCCGAGATGACCGGCGTCCCTGTCTCTAACATCACCGAGGGCGAGGCCTCCAAGCTCCTGCGCTGCGAGGAGGTCCTCCACCAGCGCGTTGTTGGCCAGGACGAGGCCGTGACCAAGGTCGCCAAGGCCATCCGCCGCTCCCGCAGCCCGCTCAAGGACCCCCGTCGCCCCGGCGGCTCGTTCATCTTCCTGGGTCCCTCTGGCGTGGGCAAGACCGAGCTGGCCAAGTCTCTGGCCGAGTTCCTCTTTGGTAGCCAGGACGCCCTGATCACCTTCGACATGTCCGAGTTCATGGAGAAGCACGCCGTCTCGAAGCTCGTGGGCGCGCCTCCGGGATACGTGGGTTATGACGAGGGCGGCGAGCTTACCAAGGCTGTGCGCCGTCGTCCCTACTCGGTCATCCTCTTCGATGAGATCGAGAAGGCCCACCCCGACGTCTTCAACGTCCTTCTCCAGATTCTGGACGAGGGCCGCTTGACCGACGGCCAGGGCCGCCACGTGGACTTCTCCAACACCGTCATCATCATGACGTCCAACATCGGCGCGCGCGAGATCGCCCACACCTCTACGATGGGCTTCTCGGCCGCGGGCAACGCCGGCCTCTCGGACAAAGAGATCACCAGCCGCGTCATGGGCGAGCTCAAGAAGCTCTTCCGCCCCGAGTTCCTCAATCGCGTGGACGAGATCGTGGTCTTCAAGTCCCTCACCAACGAGCAGCTCCGCGGCATCGTGGAGCTCATGGTGGCCGAGCTGCGCGACCGCATGGTGGCCCAGGGCATGTCCATCGAGCTCACCGACGCCGCCCGCGACCTCGTGGCCAAAGAGGGTGCCGACCCGATCTACGGCGCCCGTCCCCTGCGCCGCGCGATCCAGACCCTCATCGAGGACCCTCTTTCCGAGGAACTTCTCCAGGGCGGCTGGAAGGCGGGCGACATCGTGCTGGTAGATGCTCAGGACGGCAAGCTCGCCTTTACCAAGACGGCGGGCCAGATCCCGGCGCCCCGCAAGCGTGAGCACCTGTCCCAATCCAGCCTCGCCAGCGCAACCCCGCGCCGCGGCGGAGCCTCGACCACCACGGACGGCCTGGCCTCGGCCGGCGAGTAGGGGAGAGAAGCGAGTAGGGGAGAGAAAAGACTCACCTAAGAAGACCCACAAGTTAAGGCCTATACTCAAGACAAATCAGGCTGACACGATGCGGCCGGGCCGCGCACCCGCGCGCCGGGCCGCATCACCATCAGCAACCAGACGGAGGGACCCGCCATGGATACGGGACAGTTTGAGGTGCTTGCCACCGATCACGAGATAACCCTTGAGGACGCCATCAAGAAGACGGCGCCGGGGACCGCCCTGCGCCACGCCTTGGACATGATTATCGCCGGCCACATGGGCGCGCTTATCTGCATCGGCGACACAGAAAACGTCCTGGCTGCCGGTGACGACGGCTTTAAGCTGGACGTTTCCTTCACGGCCAACCGCCTCTTCGAGCTGTGTAAGATGGACGGCGCCGTAATTCTTGACAAGGACCTCACCAAGATTCTGCGCGCAAACTACCACCTCAACCCCGACCCCTCGCTTCCCACGACCGAGACGGGCACGCGCCACCGCACCGCCGCTCGCATGAGCCTTCTCACCAAGGCTATGGTCGTCTCGGTCTCCGAGCGCCGCTCGGTCATCAACGTCTACGTGGGCGGCCAAGGCCTGGAGCTCAAGAACGTCTCGGACCTTATGGTCTCGGTCAACCAGCTCACCACGGCCATGCAAAGCACGCGCTCGCAGATCGACCGCGGCCTTTTGCGCCTCACCAGCCTCGAGCTGGACAACTATGTCACGCTGGGCGACATCACCAACATCTTCTATCTCTTTGAGGTCCTTCTCACCGCCGGAGAGCAGCTTGACGACTGCATCATTCAGCTGGGCCGAGAAGGAAAGACCACAACCATGCAGCGCGAGGAGTTCCTGGCCGGCATGGACGACACCTACACCCTGATGATCCGTGACTACGCCAGCGACTCCTCTGAAGAGGCCGCTGCGCAGATTCGCAAGAAGCTGCACGACACCGATAACACCAAACTGAGAAGTGCCAAGTACATCGCCAAGCTCTTGGGCTACAGCGACGAGCGCGGCGAGGACAGCATCATGACCCCGCTGGGCCTGCGCACCCTGTCGCGCGTCTCGGTCGTGCGCGAGGGCATGGCCGACAAGATCGTCGACGAGTACGGCTCGCTGCAAGACGTCCTTGAGGCCGTTGACGACGACCCGTCGCGCCTGGGCGAGATTGGCGTCAAGAACCCCGGCGTTCTTGCCAACTCGCTGCACCGTATGTGGGGGAAGAACGAATGAGTGCCAGCTCAAGTACCCCGTTTGGTGGCGCCTGCGCCTGCGCGCAGGCGCAGGCCACAGATGCAGCGGGGCTGCCCAACGTACCCGACACCGCGGCGGTCATCGTCGCCGGCGGCTCGGGCGAGCGCTTTGGCGACCCGCGCGGCAAGCAGTTTGTGGACCTCTGCGGCCTGCCGCTGTTGTGCTGGTCGGTCATGGCCTTTGACCGCGCGCCCTCGATCGAGCGCATCATCATCGTCTGCGCGCCCGACAAGGTTAAGAACGTGCAGCAAGACGTCTTGTCTCGCCTTACGCTGCGCTGCCCGGTGGAGCTTGCACCCGCCGGCGACACCCGCCAGGCCTCGTCGCTCTCGGGCCTTTCGCGCGTGCCGCGCGACCTGCCGTTTGTCGCCATCCACGACGCCGCCCGTCCCCTGGTTGAGGTCGAGATGATCGAGCGGGCCTGCGCCTGCGTGCGCCAGAACGCCGAGCTTGCTGGAGCCATCTGCGCTTCTCGGTGCATCGACACGTTGAAGCTGGTAGAGGGCACCGATATCGTGGCCACGCCCGACCGCACCATCTACTGGGCGGCCCAGACCCCGCAGGTCTTTAGGCTGCGCGCCGTCATGGCGGCCCACAAGGCGGCCGTGTGGGACAGCTTTGCCGGTACCGACGACGCCTCGCTGGTCGAGCGCCACGGCGGCCGCGTGCGCTGCGTCGAGTGCTCGCGCGACAACCTCAAGGTCACGATTCCAGAAGACCTGGCGGTTGCCCAGGCCACGCTTGAGCAGCGCCTCATTGAGGAAGGCTGCGGCAGAACGTTAGAGGGGGACAACTGATTGGGCATCTTAAGAATCGGCCACGGCTATGACGTCCACCAGATGCAAGAGGGCAGAAAGCTCATCTTGGGCGGCGTGGACATACCTTCTAACGTGGGCCTTCTTGGCCACTCCGACGCCGACGTCGTGACGCACGCCCTCATGGACGCCATCCTGGGCGCCATGCGCGCGGGCGACATCGGCAAGCTGTTTCCCGATACAGACCCGGCCTACGAGGGTGCGAACTCCATCGAGCTTCTCCGCCACGTGGCCGCCCTTGCACGCCAGACGGGCTATGAGCTTCTCGACTTTGACTGTACCATAGCGGCCCAAGCCCCTAAGCTCGCCCCTTACCGTGAAACCATGCGCCAGAACATGGCGGACACCATGGGCATCTCGGTAGACCAGGTTGGCCTTAAGGCCACCACCACCGAGCACCTGGGCTTTGTTGGCCGCAAAGAAGGCATTGCCGCATGGGCCGTGGCCCTGCTGGAGAAAAACGTATAGACTCTTTCGCGCTAAAGGCAACGCGAAAGCCAAGGGAATAAGGAGAGCGCCATGCTCGTCTACAACAGCCAGACCCACAAAAAAGAGGAGCTTAAGCCCATCGAAGACGGCAAGATTCGCATGTATGTGTGCGGCCCCACCGTCTACGACCAGATCCACATTGGCAACGCCCGCACGTTCCTCTCTTTTGACGTGATTCGCCGTTACCTCATGTACAAGGGCTACCAGGTCACCTTTGCCCAGAACCTCACCGACGTCGACGACAAGATCATCAACCGCGCCAACGAGCAGGGCACCACGGCCGCTGCTGTGGCCGAGGAGTTCTCCAACGCCTTCATCGAGCAGATGCACCGCTTTGGCATCCTTGACCCCGACATTCGCCCCCGCGCCACGCGCGAGATCGAGGCCATGCAAGAGATGATTCAACTTCTTATCGAGAAGGGCTTTGCCTACCCCGTGCCCTCGGGCGACGTGTACTTCTCGGTGCGCTCGGACCACAACTACGGCATCTTGTCTGGTCGCGACCTTGACCAGCTGCGTGCTGGCGAGCGCGTCGAGGTCAACGACGAGAAGCGCGACCCCTTTGACTTTGCCCTGTGGAAGGCCGCCAAGCCCGGCGAGCCCAGCTGGCCGTCGCCTTGGGGAGAAGGCCGCCCCGGCTGGCACACCGAGTGCTGCGCGATGATCCACCGCTACCTGGGCACCCCCATCGACATCCACGGCGGCGGCGCCGACCTCATCTTCCCGCACCACGAGAACGAGACCGCCCAGGCCATGTGCGCCTGGGACAAGGCTTTGGCCAACACTTGGATGCACGCCGGCATGCTGCGTGTCGACGGCGAGAAGATGTCCAAGTCGCTGGGCAACTTCTACACCTTGAAGGAGGTCCTGGACAAGTACCCCGCCGACGCCGTGCGCCTGCTTATGCTGCAAACCCAGTACCGCGCCCCGCTTGATTTCTCTTTTGATCGCCTTAACGGCAACGTGGGCACCCTCGAGCGCCTGCAGACCGTGGTCAAGAACCTGCGCTGGGCCGCCGACCAGGCCCCGCAGGACGGCGAGCTCAACGACGCCGACCGCACCCTGGGTCGTGCCATCGACGCCGCCCGCGAGGACTTTGTCACCCAGATGGATGACGACTTCAACACCGCCGGTGGCCTGGCCGCGATCTTTGCGCTGGTGACCGCCGCCAATACCTACCTGGCCCAGGCTGGTCAGGACACTTCGACCGCCGTGTGCCTGCGCGCCGCCGACATGATCTGCGAGCTTGCGGGCGTCATGGGCATCAAGCTGGGCCAAAAGAGCGAGGAAGACGACCTGCCCGCCGAGCTGGTTGACCTGGCCGCTACCCACGCCGGCTACCAGGGCACCTCGCCTGCCGAGGCTGCAGACGCCCTTCTCGCCGCCCGCCAAGAGGCACGCGCGGCCAAGAACTGGGGCGTGGCCGACGCCATCCGCGACGGCATCGGCGAGCTGGGCCTTATGGTCGAGGACACCGCTGCCGGCGCCCGTCTGCGCAGGAAGGCTTAACCCATGGCGAGAAGTTCTTCGAGGCCTGGCGGCTCCGCCGGGCGCGGTGGCGCCGGTAACAACCGCGGCGGTCAGTTTGGTCGCGGCGGAGCCCCTGCCGGTCGCTATGCCGGCAAACCCGCAGGTAACCAGAGGGGCGGCAAGCCCGCGGGCAAGCCTACTGGCAAGCCTGCGGGTCGTCCTGGCGGCAAGCCCGTCGGCAGCCGCGGCGCCGGCAAGCCTTCTTACGCCGCTGCGTCTCAACCGGGCCGCACGCCACGCAAGCAGGGCCCGTCTCGCTCTGACCTCATCGAGGGCCGCCGCGCCGTCGAAGAGGCCCTTGCCAGCGGAATGCCCCTGGTCAGCGCCATGGTCTGCAACCCCACCGGCGAGAAGGACGCCAACCTCGACCGCCTGGTGGCAGAGCTTGCCCAAGACGGCGTCGAGATCGAGCGCGTGTCTCGCGCCCGCCTGGACGGCCTGTCCAGCCACGGCGCCCACCAGGGCATCATTGTCCAAACCAAGCCTTTCTCGTATTCCAACCTCTCTGACATCATCAAGCGCGCCGGCGACGGCAACGCCCTGGTCATCGTGCTTGACCATGTGACCGATGAGGGCAACTTCGGCGCCGTCGTGCGCACGGCCGAGGTCGTGGGCGCTGCCGGCGTCGTCATCGCCAAGGCCCGTGCCGCCAGCGTGGGCGTGGGTGCCTACAAGACCTCTGCGGGCGCCGTGCTGCACATCCCCATTGCGCAGGTCCCCAACCTGGGTCGCGCCCTGGACGAGCTCAAACAGGCTGGCTTTTGGGCCTGCGCCTCGACCGAGCACGCCCACGACAGCGTGTGGGATGCTCCCATGGACGGCCGCGTGGCCCTGGTCATGGGCTCCGAGGGCGATGGCATTTCTCGCTTAGTGCTGGAGAAGTGCGACTTTGCAGCCAAGCTGCCCCAGCGCGGTCGCGTCGAGTCGCTCAACGTTGCCCAGGCCACGACCGTCATGGCCTATGAGTGGCTGCGCCGCCAGATGCAGGGAGGCCCGGCTAATGCCTAGCCAACGCCCCATGCTCGTGGTGGACGGCTACAACGTCATGTTCAAGTCCGATCGCTACCTGTCCCGCGCTCAAAAGGGTGCAGGTAGCGATCCTTTTGAGCAGTCCCGCGACCTTCTTATCGCAGATGTGGCGGCCTACGCCCAGGGCCGCTTCGACCCGGTCATCGTGGTCTTTGACGCCGCGGGCAACGTCTCGCCCGATCGCCCGGCCCTAAAGAAGGCCGGAGTCCGCCTGGTCTTCTCCGCAACGGGAGAGACAGCCGATACCGTGATCGAGCGCCTGGTCACCGAGCAGCGTCTGGTCCCACGCGCCGTCACCGTGGTCACCAGCGACAACACCATCCGCTCCACCGTGGGCGGCGTGCCCGTGCAAAAGGTCTCGGCAGATGTCTTGGTCCATGACGTGGGTGAGCTTGCCGTCGAGTACGCGCAAGAAAACGCCACCCGCCAGACGCAGCGTATGACCTTGGAAAACCGGCTTCCGCCCGATCAGCGAGAGAAATTGTGGCGCCTGCTCGGGCGCTAGCAAAATCCAAAAGAACTGGTATAGTAAACAAACCTCGCCGGTATGGCTCAATGGCAGAGCAACGGTTTTGTAAACCGTGGGTTGTGGGTTCGACTCCCTCTACCGGCTCCAGCGCCAAATCAAAGGCCCCAGACTTTCAAAGTCCGGGGCCTTTTTTTCAAAAAACTTTTTCTAAAATCTGGCACCATTTTTGAAAAAGCCCACGATGCGAGGGCGAGAAATCCCACGATTCATTGACCGAGACGCTCAAAAACATACCCTCTGACCTGGGAATGTGGTCAAACCGTGATGAGGATACGCCCGGCAGCGGGGTATAGATTGACAAGAGACGAAATACTGCCGTAGTATAACCTTCGCTTGAGGGGCACAAGTACTTCACCTCAAGTGCTTGATAACAGAATGGGGATGTGGCACAGCGGCAACTGCGGCGGACTGTAAATCCGCTCCCTCTGGGTTCCTTGGTTCGAGTCCAAGCATCCCCACCATTCGCCCGTGTAGCTCAGTCGGTAGAGCACTTCGTTGGTAACGAAGAGGTCACCGGTTCGAATCCGGTCGCGGGCTCCATTTCAAGCAGTACGGCATTACGCCGGTGTAGCTCAGCTGGTTAGAGCACGCGGCTCATACCCGCGATGTCACTGGTTCGAATCCAGTCACCGGTACCAGAGCTCAAAGCGGCGGCTTCGGTCGCCGCTAAGCATATGTAGGTAGTAAGTCCATGGAAGCCGTAAGGTTGTTCCAAAAGGAGGATGGCAATGGCCAAGGAGAAGTTCGACCGCTCTAAGCCCCACGTAAACATCGGTACCATTGGTCACGTCGACCACGGCAAGACCACCACGACCGCCGCTATCACCAAGGTTCTCTCCGAGACCGAGGGCTGCAAGGCCGACTACACCGCCTTCGAGAACATCGACAAGGCTCCCGAGGAGCGTCAGCGCGGCATTACCATTAACGTTGCTCACATCGAGTACGAGACCTGGGAGCGCCACTACGCTCACGTCGACTGCCCGGGCCACGCCGACTACATCAAGAACATGATTTCCGGCGCAGCTCAGATGGACGGCGCTATCCTCGTCATCGCTGCTACCGACGGTCCCATGGCTCAGACCCGCGAGCACATCCTCCTCGCCCGTCAGGTCGGCGTTCCTTACATCATCGTCTTCCTCAACAAGTGCGACATGGTTGACGACGAGGAGCTCATCGACCTGGTCGAGATGGAGACCCGCGACCTTCTCTCCGAGTACGACTTCCCCGGCGACGACCTGCCTATCGTCCGTGGCTCCGCTCTTGGCGCCCTCAACGGCGAGCAGAAGTGGGTTGACGCTATCGTCGAGCTCATGCACCAGGTCGACTCCTACATCCCGACCCCTGCCCGCGACAACGAGAAGCCCTTCCTGATGGCTATCGAGGACGTCATGACCATCTCTGGTCGTGGTACCGTTGCCACCGGTCGTGTCGAGCGCGGCGAGCTCAAGCTCAACGACCAGGTCGAGATCGTCGGCATCAAGGAGACCCAGACCTCCGTTGCTACCGGCATCGAGATGTTCCGTAAGACCATGGACTTCTGCGAGGCTGGCGACAACGTCGGTATCCTTCTCCGTGGTATCAAGCGTGAGGACATCGAGCGCGGCCAGGTTCTGTGCAAGCCCGGTTCGGTTACCCCGCACAAGAAGTTCACCGGTGAGGTTTACGTCCTGACCAAGGAGGAGGGTGGCCGTCACACCCCGTTCTTCGCTGGTTACCGTCCTCAGTTCTACTTCCGCACCACCGACATTACCGGCGACGTGCAGGAGCTCACCGACTCCAACGGTACCAAGGTTGAGATGGCTATGCCTGGTGACCACATCACCGTCACCTGCGAGCTCATCCACCCCATCGCTCTGGAGCAGGGCCTCAAGTTCGCTATCCGCGAGGGTGGCCACACCGTCGGCGACGGCCGCGTGACCTCCATCATCGAGTAGATTTAACCCCTAGGGTTTAGATTTGCTTTTTTGCCCGGCACCTTATGGGTGCCGGGTTTTTTGTAGTGTTGACCAGCTCCTCGAGCCCTCTGGTTCTGCTCAATCATTTGTCTATTTTGTGATTGAGAAGAGCACTTCTCGCTTCTGTTGACACAGGGCGTAAAGAGGTAGTAGTATTTACCACCGCGTCACTCTGATGCAACCGGCAAGGGTGACAAAGTGTACAGGAGGTTTTGATGCGTACTCTCGTTACCCTCGCATGCACCGAGTGCAAGCGTCGTAATTACACCACGGACAAGAACAAGTCCAACAACCCCGATCGTATGGAGTTGAAGAAGTATTGCCCTTGGTGCCGTAAGCACACCCTGCACAGGGAGACCCGCTAAACACTAGCCGGTCTTCATTTACAGGCCAGTAGCTCCAATGGTAGAGCGGCGGTCTCCAAAACCGTTTGTTGAGGGTTCGAGTCCTTCCTGGCCTGCCAGATTTTCTCACCGGCTTTCCCGTAAGGGTTAGCCGGTTTCTATGTAAAGACTTATGAAGGAGTAGGCCAGATGCCTAATAAAGACCGAAACAAGAGGAGCGTGCGCAAGGCTCGTGCCGAGGAGCGCGCTCGTCTCGAGGCCGCTTCTGCTGACTCCCCTAAGGAGTCTGAGGACAAGGCTAAGGACAAAGCCAAGGTAAAGGACAAGGCTGTCACCAAGGCTAAGTCTAAAGACAAGGCTGTTGCCAAGGCCAAGTCTGATAAGAAGCCGGGCTTCTTCAAGCGTATCGCCAACTGGTTTGGCGACGTTCGTCTTGAGATGCACCGCGTGACGTGGCCCACCAAGGCAGAGCTCACCAACTACTCGGTGGCCGTCATCATCACCCTTGTGGTCTTTGGTGTCATCTTGTGGCTCGTCGACTCTGGCATTGTTGCCGCTCTTGTCGGCTTCACCGGTTTGAGGGGGTAAAGACAATGGCTAAGCGTTGGTACGTTATCCACACCTACTCCGGCTACGAGAACAAGGTCAAGACCGACCTTGAGCACAGGATCGAGATTTATGGCCTTGAGGACAAGGTCGTCGACATCAAGATCCCGACCGAGGAGGTCACCGAGCTCAAGGAGGGCGGCAAGCGCGAGACCAAGGAGTCCAAGGTCTTCCCCAGCTACGTCCTGGTTCGCATGGAAGTCGACGACAACACCTGGGCCGTTGTTCGCAACACCCCCGGCGTCACTGGCTTTGTTGGTCTTGACGGTAAGCCCACGCCCCTTCGCCGCGACGAGTTCGACAAGATCATGCGTCGCTCCGGCGAGCGCGGCACCACCGTGGCCCCCAAGCGCACCTCGATCGATATCGAGGTCGGCCAGACCATCAAGGTTCTCTCTGGTCCTCTCGCCGACTTCGACGGCCAGGTTTCCGAGGTTATGGCAGACTCCGGCAAGGTCAAGGTCATGCTCATGATCTTTGGTCGCGAGACCCCGGTTGAGCTTACCCTCGACCAGATTACGGTCATCGGTTAGGTTATCCCGCCGTACCTGCTTCTGTAAAAGGAAGGCTTCTCGGGTTGGCGCAAATATAAGAACGTTTCCGCTTTTCACTCTTCAAGGAGAATGACAATGGCTAAGAAGAAGGTTGTTCGCTTCATTAAGCTCCAGATTCCCGCTGGCGCCGCTAACCCCGCTCCTCCCGTCGGTCCTGCCCTGGGTGCTGCCCAGGTCAACATCATGCAGTTCTGCCAGGCTTTCAACGCCGCTACCGCAGACAAGAAGGGCGACATCATCCCCGTTGAGATCTCTGTTTACGAGGATCGCACCTTTGATTTCGTTTGCAAGACCCCTCCCGCGGCTAAGCTGATCCTCAAGGAGCTTGGCATCAAGAGCGGCTCTGGCGTTCCTCAGCGCGACAAGGTTGGCCAGCTCTCCCAGGAGCAGCTCACCAAGATCGCCGAGATCAAGATGCCCGACCTCAACGCCAACGATCTCGAGGCCGCCAAGAAGATCGTCGCCGGCACTGCCCGCTCCATGGGCGTCACGATCGCCGAGTAACACGGTTTTATCGCTCGCAAGAGCGTCTTTCTAGAAGCGGTGGCTCATGCCACCAAAGATGTGGGAGGGCACTTGCCCGTTGACCACAGGAGGTAATTCAATGCCTAAGCACGGTAAGAAGTACAACGAGGCTGCGGCCAAGGTCGACTCCGCCAAGCTCTACACCCCCAAGGAGGCTATGGAGCTCGCCAAGGAGCTTTCCTCCGCCAAGTTCGACGAGACCGTCGAGGTCTCCGTCCGCCTGGGTGTCGATACCCGTAAGGCCGACCAGAACGTCCGTGGCTCCATTTCTCTGCCTCACGGCACCGGCAAGACCGTTCGCGTCGCCGTCTTTGCCGAGGGCGCCAAGGCCACCGAGGCTACCGAGGCTGGTGCCGACGTCGTGGGTTCCGACGACCTCGTCGCCGAGATTGCCGCTGGCAACATTAACTTCGACGCTGCCATCGCTACCCCCAACATGATGGCCAAGGTCGGTCGTCTGGGTAAGGTCCTGGGTCCCCGCGGCCTGATGCCCAACCCCAAGCTGGGCACCGTTACCATGGACGTCGCCAAGATGGTCGCCGAGCTCAAGGCCGGCCGCGTGGAGTACCGCGCCGACCGTTACGGCATCTGCCACGTTCCCATGGGCAAGGCTTCCTTCGAGACCGAGAAGCTCGTCGAGAACTACGCTGCTCTCTACACCGAGCTGCTCCGCGTCAAGCCCTCTTCTGCTAAGGGCAAGTACGTGAAGTCCGTTGCCATCTCCACCACCATGGGCCCTGGCATCAAGGTCGACTCTTCCGTCACCCGCGACTTCCTCGCCTAATCGGTAGAGCTAAACAAAGCCATCCGGGAAAGAGCCTCCGAGTAATCGGGGGCTCTTTCCTTTTGCGAGAAGGGCTTCTCGCCACCTGGACCAGGCCTTATTTGTTGGTCTTGTGATTGAGGCGTTGATCGGCCGCCTGCGGTTGACATGACGTTGGCTGCCTGAGAGAATATGCAATGCCCAAAAGGGCATCCACATAGCACGTCCGCTGCCAAAGACAGCTGGTGCCGCAAGGCTTAATGGGGTAACCCGCCCGCCGAGGTGGTCTCGAAGATTCGCATCCTTGAGGTCCCCGCTTTGGCCATGCCAGGCGGGGACCTTTTCATTGCGTTAAGGCCCGCCAAGATGGCGGCTCGTGCCTGATCGCAATTAAAGGAGGTGTACTTCATGCCCTGTTCCGCAAACGTCACTATGCTCGAGAAGGTCTCCCAGTCCATCGAGGCTTCTCAAGGCGTTTTTGTCATCGACTACCTTGGCCTCTCTGTTAAGGAGACCCAGCAGGTCCGCCGCGCTCTGCGCGAGGCCGGCGCCGAGATGAAGGTGTACAAGAACAACATCGTTAAGCTTGCTCTCAAGAACGCTGGTATGCCCGAGATCGACGAGATGCTCGCCGGCCCCTGCGCCTACGTCTTCTATGAGAAGGACCCCGTTGAGGCCGCCAAGGTCATCAAAGAGCAGTCCGAGAAGCTTAAGAAGATGTCTTTCATCGGCGGTATCGCCGATGGTCAGGCTCTGAGCGCTGACGAGGCTAAGGCTTACGCTGATCTTCCTTCTCGCGAGGAGCTGCTTGCCAAGCTCGTCTACGTCATCGGCAGCCCGCTTTCTGGCATTGCTTCTGTCTGCGCCGGTCCCGCCCGTGGTCTTGCTACCGCACTCCAGGCCGTCGTCGACCAGAAGAACGCTGCTTAATGCACCACCCGCACCACTTACTCATTCAAAGGGCGCACTAAGCGCGCCCGTTTTAAAAGGAGAATTGACATGGCTGTCACCAAAGATGAGATTATTGAGGCCCTCAAGGAGATGCCCGCCCTCGAGCTTTCCGAGCTCGTTCACGAGCTGGAGGACGTCTTCGGCGTCTCCGCTGCTGCCCCCGTCGCCGTCGCCGCTGCTCCCGCTGCTGGCGTTGCCGCTGAGGTCGAGGAGAAGACCAACTTCGACGTCGTCCTCGAGGGCTTTGGCGACAACAAGATCGCCGTCATCAAGGTCGTCCGTGCTCTGACCAACCTCGGCCTGAAGGAGGCCAAGGAGGTCGTCGAGGGCGCTCCCAAGGCTGTTCTCGAGGGTGCTAAGAAGGAGGACGCCGAGGCCGCTAAGAAGCAGCTCGAGGAGGCCGGCGCCACCGTCACCCTTAAGTAAGTTTTCTTCTTACTTATCGGCAGACATTGCCTAGCCAGGACCCAGGCCGCGCGCCTGGGTCCTTTTTTGTGTCGCAAAAGAGGAGGGGAGAGGTGCGTCGTTTTGGCTGCGTGACTTCCCAACTTGACGTCATATAAGCGCAGGTCACGGGCTTGAACATCGAACCTACACAAGTAACAAAACTTGTCAAGAAGCAAAACTGCAGGTCAAAGGGTAAAGCGTAGTAATTTATGCTAAACGGCTCTTCAAGTCAAGACTTTTTCGTTGACTCAAAACGTGCTTTTGGTTATTTTTTTAAGTTGCGACAATTGCCGCCTTCCACCCTTTTGAAGGAGGAAAAGCCTGGTGTCTAACGCAAAGACTTCTCTGACCAAACCACAAGGCACTACCGGACGTATGACGTTCAGCAAGATCGCGCCCGCGATGGAGCTGCCCAACCTGATTTCCGTTCAGAGGGAATCGTTTGAGCACTTCATGGGCGACGGCCTGGCTCAGTCCTTCGCAGAGTTCTCTCCCATTAAGAACTCTGCGGGCACTCTGCAGGTCGTCTTTGGCGATCACCAGTTTGGCGATCCCGCCCACACCATCGCCGAATGCCGAGCCAAGGATATTTCTTATCAGGCTCCGCTGTTTGTTGAGGTTCGCTTCATCAACAACGAGACCGGCGAGATGAAAGAGCAGCTCGTCTTCATGGGTGACTTCCCCCTGATGACCGAGCGCGGCACCTTCATCATCAACGGCTCCGAGCGCGTGGTCGTTTCTCAGCTGGTCCGCTCGCCGGGCGTCTACTTCTCTTCCGAGATGGACAACGGCGTCCTGGTCCACCGTGCCCAGTTCATCCCCACTCGCGGCGCATGGCTCGAGTTTGAGGTCGACAAGCGCGGTCACCTGGTTGTTTCCATCGACCGTAAACGTCGCCAGAGCGCGACCATGTTCCTGCGCGCCCTGGGCATCGCAGAGACCGATGACGAGATTCTGTCTCTTCTGGGCGACAACGACATCGTTCGTACCACGCTTGAGCGCGACACCGCGACTACCCGTGAGGACGCCCTTATCGAGATCTACCGTCGCCAGCGCCCCGGCGAGCCTCCCACCGTGGACTCCGCCCGTTCGCTGCTTGAGGGGCTGTTCTTCAACCCCCAGCGCTACGACCTGGCCCGCGTCGGTCGCTACAAGGTCAACAAGAAGCTTGGCCTGGACATCGACAGCACCGAGAAGACCCTCACGCAAGAGGATCTTGTCGCCGCGCTGCGCTACTTGCTGGCCGTTCACGCCGGCGACCCCAACTGCCGCCTGGACGATATCGACCACTTTGGCAACCGTCGCGTGCGTACCGTTGGCGAGCTTATCCAGAACCAGTTCCGCGTGGGCATGAGCCGCATGGAGCGCGTCGTGCGCGAGCGCATGGCCTCCCAGGACGCCGATGACATCACGCCGCAGAGCCTCATCAACATCCGCCCGATCGTGGCGGCCATCAAGGAGTTCTTCGGTTCTTCTCAGCTGTCCCAGTTCATGGACCAGGCCAACCCGCTGTCTGGTCTTACCCACAAGCGTCGTCTGTCTGCCCTGGGCCCCGGCGGCCTGGCCGGCCACAAGTCCGGTTCTTCTCGCCGCACCAACGTGCCCACCGCTGTGCGCGACGTCCACAACTCGCACTACGCCCGCATGTGCCCCATCGAGACCCCCGAAGGCCCCAACATCGGTCTTATTGGCTCGCTGGCCCTGTATGCGCACGTCAACGACTACGGCTTTATCGAGGCGCCTTACCGTCGCGTCGAGAACGGCGTCGTGACCGATAAGATCGACTGGATGACCGCCGACGAGGAGGAAATCCACAACATCGCCCCGGCCAACACCCCGTTTGACCCCAAGACCGGCAAGTTCATTGAAGTTGACTCGAAGGGCAACATCTCTAACCCCGAGCGAATCATCGCCCGTACCCGCGACTTCGACGGCTCCTTTGGTGCTCCTGCCCAGGTTCTGGTCGAGGACGTGGACTACATGGACGTGAGCCCGCGCCAGCTGCTTTCTGTGGCTGCTAACCTCATTCCGTTCTTGGAGCACGACGACGCTAAGCGTACCCTCATGGGCGCTAACATGCAGCGTCAGGCCGTGCCTCTGATCCGTCCGCACGCCCCGTTTGTGGGTACCGGTATGGAGGAGCGCGCTGCCCTTGACTCTGGCGAGCTGATTTGCGCCGAGTACGCCGGCACCGTCACCAAGGTCGACGCTGCCCACGTGGTGGTCTACTCCGATGAGCACGGTTCGCAGACCTACGACCTGCCCAAGTACCAGCGCTCCAACCAGTCTACTTGCATCAACCACCGTCCCATTGTGGTTGCTGGTCAGAAGGTCGAGAAGGGCCAGCCCCTGGCCGATGGTACGTCCATCGATCACTCCGAGCTTGCTCTGGGCGCCAACCTGACCGTGGCTTACATGCCGTGGGAGGGCTTCAACTACGAGGACGGCATTATCGTCTCTGAGCGCGTTGTTCAGAACGACCTGCTGACCTCTGTCAACATCTCGCGTCACGAGATCGACGCCCGCGACACCAAGCTGGGCCCCGAGGAGATCACTCGCGAGATCCCCAACATGAGCGAGGACATGCTTGCCAACCTCGACGAGGACGGCATCATTCGCATTGGCGCCGAGGTTGGCCCTGGCGACATCCTGGTTGGTAAGGTCACCCCCAAGGGCGAGACCGCTCTGACCGCCGAGGAGCGCCTGCTGCGCGCCATCTTTGGTGC
>CAVEMP010000140.1:0-23957 GCA_963616835.1 uncultured Oscillospiraceae bacterium
CTCTACCAGGGCACACAGGAATCCGCCCCAGAAAGAGTCCCCCGCGCCGGTGGCGTCGACGGCCTGCGTCTTGAAGCTGGGGACGTTGCGCCCGCCCTCGCGCGTAGCCACGTAGGCGCCCTCAGCGTCCAGGGTCACGACAACGATGGAGGGGCCCTGTGCCAGAATCGCCGCCGCGGCTGCCTTGGGCGAGGCCTCGCCAGTAAGAAGGACGCATTCCTCGCCGGATATCTTGACGATGTCCACGTGCTCCAAAACCGAGCGCATCTGTTCAACGGCGGCCTGCTCAGAGGACCAAAGGCTCGCGCGGTAGTTGGGGTCGTACGACAGGATGCAGCCCGCGGCCTTGGCGCGCGCGAGGGCAACCAGGGTAGCGCTCTTTGCCGGCTCATCGGTCAGCGAGAGAGACCCCACGTGAAAGACGCGGCTCTCCTCGATCAGCGAGCGGTCGACCTCGCCGGAGCGCAGCTGCGTGTCGGCGCCGGGCTTGCGGGCAAACGAGAAGGCCCTCTCACCGTCTGCCGCCAGGGCAACAAAGGCCAGCGTAGTGAAGGTGTTGGGGTCAGAAATCAGGTTGTGGGTGTCGACGCCTTCGACCTCCAGCGTCTGGCGTAGGAACTCGCCGTGCATGTCGGTGCCCACCTTACCCACGATGGCAGTCTGGTGCCCCAGGCGCTGCAGCGCGACCAGCACGTTGGCCGGTGCGCCGCCGGGGTTGCGCTCGAAGAGCTTCTGGCCGCTGGGAGAGATGCCCGCGTCGGTGAAGTCGATAAGAACCTCACCAAGCGCCGTAACGTCGATCATATGCGATTCCTTTCTGGGGTTGAACTGGGGTTTATTGAGGTTGAGATGCCGAGAAGGGCGGGTGGCTTGCCGGTCGCTTCACGGCCGCCGCGCCGCCGCCGGTCTAGAACCCGAGTGCGGTCATGCCGCTGCCCATAGGGTAGAGCTCGGCCGCGGCCGTGACGCCGGTGACGGCCACGTCAAGCTGCTCGGCCGTGGGGAACCAACGCGTCGAGAAGACCATGCGCCCGCCGTTTGCGTAGACCTCGACAGCCGACGAGTCGACAAGAACAAGAAGTTCGCGCACGGTTTCCAAGTCACAGCGGCGGCTGGTGCGGCCGCAACCGGCGCCGTCTGCCGCGCTGGCCCCGTTGATAAAGGCGATCTGGCACCCCAGCTCGCCGCCCGCGTTGCAGCGGATCTCAAGCGCGCCGTCAAGAGAAACGACCAGCTCGCCGTCAATGCCGCCAAGCTCAAGGCCGGCGCGGTGCTCAGACAGCGTGGCTGTGCGGGCCGCGCCGGCCCCCGCGGCCCCGTCCGCCAGCTCGACCTTCTCCCCGCGCAGCGCTTCAAGCTCGGCCACCGGCCACTGCGCAATGATTCCGTCGTCGCAGCGTGAGAGTTCACGCGGCACGGTCAGGCAGTGAATCCAGTCCAGACCGGCCGGCTGGCCCACAAACCAGTCCTCGGGCATCCCCATCCAGCCGATCAAGATTGTGCGCCCGTCCGGCGCAACAAAGCTCTGCGGCGCATAAAACTCGAAACCATAATCCCAACGTACGAAGGCGTCGCCATCAAGCACCGGCGACTCCACCACGCGCGAGCCCGCCGGCACCGGCAGGTACCCCGAGTGGTCGCCCACCCCGTCCGACCAGGCCTTCTCGCCAACACCTTGCGGGCAGCATGCCACGTACTCGTGGCCGTCCAGTTCGATGCGGTCGGGGCACTCCCACATGTAACCCAGTTTCTCGGCGCTGGTCACGGTGCCCTCAAGCTCCCACGTCAGCCCGTCGTCCGAGCTGTATACCAGCATCATGCCCACGTCCTCGCGCGTGCGGGCGCCCAGCAGCATGTGCAGGCGGCCGTCCTCGCGCCAGATTTTGGGGTCGCGCACGTGGCAGCTGCAGTAGTCGGGGTAGTCGGCGTTGCGAAGAAGGACCTGCTTGGGGCCCATGTTAAAGCCGTCGGCGGTCTCAACCAGGATTTCGTTTGCCTGACGACCCTCGTAGATGAAGTCGTGGTCGCCTGGCTCTTTGACGTTGCCGGTGTAGTAAAGGCGCAGCAGGTCGCCACCGTCCGCGGCCGCCCCGGGCACCACCAGGGCGCCACCCGAGTACGCGCCGTTTGCGTCGTCGGCGCAGTCCTGGGCGATCGCCATGCCGTGGTGCTCCCAGTTGACCAGGTCGCGGCTGGTGTAGTGGCCCCAGCCGCGCGGCGCGTGGGCCTGGGGCCAAGCGGGGCTCCACTGGTGGAACACGTGGTAGAGGCCGCCAAAGTAGCACAGGCCGTTGGGGTCGTTCAGCCAGCCGGCGGCGGGCGGCATCAGGTGAAAGCCCATTCTCCAGGGATCGGGGGTCATGGGAGGGTCCTCTCTGTATGGAAAGGCCGGGGCCTTGGGCGCCCCGGCGGGTTAGGTGGTGAGAAGGCCGAGGCGGCTCGTGAGCGCCCCGGCCGGGAAAGCAAATGCGGTGCTGCTAGGCGGTCTTCTCGGCGGCTGCGTCCTGGGGGTCCTTGTAGAGGATGTAGGAAAGGACGAAGGCCACGGCGGCGGTGACAACAAACATCACGATGTACTGGACCGGCTGAGAGAGGCAAAGCAGGATGCCAAAGATGCCGGTGACGCCGGTGCCCGAGGCAGCAAGCGAGGTCATCGCGCAGATCCAGGCACCTACGCCGGCGCCGGCGC
This sequence comes from uncultured Oscillospiraceae bacterium, assembly GCA_963616835.1. Classification (GTDB taxonomy): domain Bacteria; phylum Actinomycetota; class Coriobacteriia; order Coriobacteriales; family Atopobiaceae; genus Paratractidigestivibacter. The sequence continues at coordinate 2,690 of CAVEMP010000140.1, forward strand.
AGCCAGCAATGAAGGGCTTGAAGTAGCGCAGGTTGACGCCAAAGATGGCCGGCTCGGTGATGCCCATGAAGGCCGAGAGGGCAGCGGGGGTGGCCAGGCCCTTGGTCTTGGCGTCCTTGGTCTTGAGGGCCACGGCAAGGCAGGCTCCGCCCTGGCCGATGTTGGCGGCACTGGCGATGGGCAGCCAGTAGGTCACACCGTACTGGGCAATCTGGCCCAGGTCAATGGCGGTGTACATCTGGTGCAGGCCGGTGACGACGGTGGGGGCGTACAGGCAGCCGATGACGGCCGAGCCAATGCCCAGGGGCAGGGTGAGCAGGAACTGGATGCCGCCGAGAATGGCGTTCTCGAGGTAGACGAAGATCGGGCCCACGGCGCAGATGGTCACAAGCGTGGTCACAAAGACCGAGACCAGCGGGGTCACGAAGAGGTCGAACATATCGGGGACGACCTTGTGGAGCTGCTTCTCGATGGTGGCCAGAATCAGGGCGGCGATGACGATGGGGATGACGTGGCCCTGGTAACCAATAAGCTCGATGTTGTAGAGCCCAAAGACCGAGAGGTACTTCTCGACGCCGCTAGAGGCGACGGTGTAGGCGCTCTGGAGGCTCGGGTTGATGAGGATGCCGCCGACGACCGCGCCCAGGTAGGGGTTGGCGCCAAAGACCTTGGCGGCAGAGTAGCCGATGAGGATCTGCAGGAAGGTGAAGGCGGTGCCCGAGACCAGGTCGGCGATGACGTAGATGGTCGAGTTGGTGTCGACGGTGATGATGCCGCTGGTGTTCATGAAGTTGATGGCGCTCATGATGCCCAAAAGCAGGCCCGAGGCGACGATGGCCGGGATGATGGGGACAAAGATGTCGCCCAGGACCTTGATGGCCTTCATGAAGGGGTTCTGCTGCTCGGCGGCGGCTTCCTTGGCCTCTTCCTTGGAGGCGGCGGTGATGTGGCCGAGCGAGATGAACTCGTCGTAGACCTTGTTCACGGTGCCGGTGCCGTAGATGACCTGCAGCTGGCCAGAGGCCTTGAAGTTGCCCTTGGCGCCGCTCGCGTTATCGACCTTGGCCTGGTCGACCTTGGAGTCGTCGGCCAGGACCAGGCGCAGGCGCGTGGCGCAGTGCGCGGCCGAGACCACGTTCTCGGCGCCGCCGATAGCGTCGAGGATCTCTTGGGCAGCTTGACGGTGATCGAGTGCCATGTTTCCTTCTTTCCGCGTGTCTGGTTGATTCCATGGTGGGGTGTGGAATCGTTCTCACAGCTCGTAGTAAACAACTTTTGTCAGCCTGTGAGAACGTTCCCACAGTTTTACCCGGGCGAGCGGTCGCGTTTTTCCGGCGAACGGCATTTGGCGTGCCCGTCACCAGCGTGGCCGCGCCTCCTGCAACATGCCGCGGCGTCCCGTCAAAAACAAACTCCTTCGAATCAATGTCTTGTTGCAGGCGCCTTGACTAGCCGTCGTGCCCTTGCGCGTGTTTTCCCAGGTCATCGAGGGGTATTAAATCTGGCTACCGGTCACTTACGAATTAAGACATTGATTCGAAGAAGTTTGTCTGCGTGGGTAGGCTTGGGGCCTAAAACGGGTAACGTCATTCCATGGATACCGTTATTTGTGGACCAACTGCCTACCAGTATTGGCGGATTCCGCCGATAGTTCACCTTCTGTGCGCCGCGCCGGAGGACTATTCCGTGCTGCGCAGAATTATCGGCCTCGAGGAGCTCAGAGGATTTAGGAGCGACCTTGAGTTCCGTTCGCCGTTCACGGCTTCCTGCAGCGGAGTGGCCTGGCGCAACGTGCGCGAAGAGTCAAAGACGCTGCGCGAGTCACACCGCTTCCTTTCTTCTTTCGCAAACTATCCGGTTGACATCCTTGTGCACGATCGTAATGCTACTTGCCCTACAGGTCTCCTTACCCCTTGGCTTTGGACGCGAGATCTCCCCTTTGAGTCAACGACGCAGATTGTCGATGACCTCTATGTGACAACACCGGCATTTACGCTGCTGCAGTTGGCCTCAAAAGCAAGTTTGGCGCAAACCGTCATGCTTGCCTCCGAGCTTTGCGGCTCCTACGCCGTCTACGAGGCACCGGCTCCAATTGCTAGCCAGCTCAACAAGCTCGCCCTTCGCGGACGGCTGCGTAGCTTTGGAGGATGGAACCCCTGCCTATCCGAGAGCGGCCAGGTCGCGAGCCTATGGAAAAGGGAGCCCCTTTTGACCCCGGGGCAAATCTTGTCGCTGGCCGAGGAGGCGTCTCCTTGCCGAGGCTGCAATACCCTTAGGCAAGCCGCCGAGCTTGTAGTCCCCATGGCGGCCTCTCCGTTTGAAACCCAGGCGGGCATTCTGCTGGGCTTTTCTCGCCGCCGTGGCGGGGAGGGGTTTGGCGGCTTCACTCACAATGAGCGTGTTGAATTGAGCCGCGCGGCGAAGCTCGTCTCAGATCGCGCCTGCTGTTATTGCGACTTGTACTGGCCCGACGGCCTGGACATCGAGTGCCAAAGCACGCAATACCACGACAACTCGGGGTCCTATCTTTCGGATGCAGATAGAAGCGCGGCCCTTGAGCTGATGGGTGTGAAGGTGTTGCCTCTAACATTCAAGCAGCTCAAAGACGAGCGTCGCTTTGAGGCGTTTTCGAAAGCAGTGGCCCATGCGCTAGGAGTGGAGCCACAGCCCAAAACTGCCAGACAGCTTGTGGCGGCTGAAACGCTGCGATCCGAGGTCCTGGTCGACTGGAATTCGCTGCCTCTGGCGGCTGTTTCGAAGCCCGCAAAAAGAAACTCCCGCAAATCAATGTCTTAATTCGGAGCAGGCAAGTAACAGCCAGATTTGAATCCTAGCCAACTGGGAAAACGTGCGCGGATAAGGCTTGGCTACGACAGCTTTTCCAACAAGACATTGATTCGGCGAAGTTTGTGGGCGGCGGGGCCGCCGGGGGCGTTGGCGCCCCTCGCGACCGGCCGCTAGAGGGTCGAGTTGCGGGCGATGACCTCGTAGCTCATACGAACCTCGCGCTGGGCGTCGCCGCCCGCCATCAGCTCGCAAAGCATCCGGGCCGCTTCGGCCCCGGAGGTCTTGTAGTGGTGGTGCACCGTGGTGAGCGTCGGCGTCACGATCTGACTCAGCTCGCCGTCGCCTACGCCTGTGACTTGCACGTCCTCGGGCACGCGGTGCCCGTACTCGCGCAGGCACGTCAGCGCACCGTACGCGATCGAGTCGGTCGCGCACACAATAGCGTCTACCTGCGGATAGTCGTCCAGCAGCTGCTCGGCCGCGGTGTAGCCGGCGTCAACGGTGAAGTCGGCCACAACCTGCGCGCACGCCGGCACATCGACCCTCGCCTCGGCGCAGGCATCGAGAAACCCCAGGTGACGGTCGCGTCCGGCTGACAAGTCCTCTTCAAAGACGCCGATGTAGGCCGGGTGCTTCGCGCGCCCCAGCACCTTGCCCGTCACGTCGCGCAGCGCCCCGCGGTCGTTCTGAAAAACGCACGAGTGCCCGGCCAACTGCTGGTCAAGCACCACCAGCGGCAGGCTCATCGCGGCCATGGCCTCAAGGTGCGCCTCCGAGAACACCGTCGCCACCAAAATAACCCCGTCTACCTGCCGTTTCTCGTCAAAAAGCCGCAGGTAGGACACCTCGCGTGCCGCGTCGTTATCTGTATTGGCGAGAAGAACCTGGTGCCCGCTGCCCGCAAAGACCGGCGTCATGCCAGCGACCATCCGGCTCACCGACGCCGAGTTGATCTTGGGGATGATGACCCCCACCGTGTTGGACTTGCCCGTCCGCAGGCTCTTGGCGTGCTGCGACGGCGAGTACCCCGTGGCCTTGACCACGGCCCGGATCTTCTCGCGTTTCTCCTGGCTTACGTACCCGTCGTTGAAGTAGCGCGAAACGGTGGCGCGCGACACGCCTGCCATCTGCGCGATCTGGTTGATGTCCAAGCTGTCCTCCCGACGTTCGTGCGGCCGCAAACCAGCATAACAGGTCGCAAAACCAGTTAAACGTGCCGATGTGGTTTCGTTCTCACACGGTAGTGATAAGGTGGACGAGCGCACCCGCCCACCCGCAACCTCCAAGGAAATCGCATGGTCTCCCTGCTCTTGCCCGTGATCTACATCGCCTTTATCTCGCTGGGCCTGCCCGACTCGCTGCTGGGCTCGGCCTGGCCCGTCATGTACGCCGACCTGGGCGCCCCGGTGGCCGCCCAAAGCGTCATCACCACGATCATCACCGCAGGCACCATCGTCTCGAGTCTGGCCACCGCCCCGCTTATGCGCCGCCTGGGCACCGGCAAGCTCACGGCCATCTCGGTTGGTATGACCGCCGTCTCTATCCTGGGCTTTTCTGCCAGCACGAGCCTCTGGCAGCTGTGCCTTTTGGCCGTGCCTTACGGCCTTGGCGCCGGCTCGGTCGATGCCTCGCTTAACAACTACGTGGCCCTCCACTACGGAGAGCGCCACATGAGTTGGCTCCACTGCTGCTGGGGCGTGGGCACCAGCGTGAGCCCGGTCATCATGGGCTGGGCCCTGGCCGGCCCCCTAAGCTGGCACGCCGGCTACCTTACCGTGGATATCATGCAGGCCTGCATCACGGCCCTGTTGGTCTTCTCGCTGCCGCTTTGGAAGAAGGCCGGCGACGGCGCGGAGAAGTGCGACGGCGCGGAGAAGTGCGACGCCGCCCCCGCGCCCGCCGCCCCGGCAGACGGCGAGAAACCCGCCGCGACCAGCTCCGACGCCCCCTCGACCCCCGACGCCGCCCCGTCCTACGCCGACGTCCTGCGCCTTCCCGGCGCCGCGGCGGCCATCCTCTCGTTTGGCTGCTACAGCGGCTTCGAGTACGTCTGCGGCCTGTGGTCCTCGAGCCACCTGGCCATGGCCCGCGGCATCGCCGAGGCCCAGGCCGCCACGATGGCCTCGTTCTTCTACATGGGCATCACGGCCGGTCGCTTTCTCTCGGGCATCGTGGCGCCGCACGTGGGCAGCAAGAACATGATCCGCCTGGGCCAGGCCGTCGCGGCCGCTGGCCTGGCCGTCTTTATCGCGGGGCAGGGCGAGGCGATCCTCTCGCTGGCCCTGGCGCTCATTGGCCTGGGTTGCGCGCCCATCTACCCCAGCATCATCTCGCTCACGCCCGAGCGCTTTGGCGAGAAGGCCTCGCAGTCGATGGTGAGCCTGCAGATGGCCTGCGCCTACGCGGGCTCGACGGTCATGCCGCCGCTGGTCGCGTGGCTTGTTTCTGCAGGTGGCGCGGGCTTTATGCCGTGGCTGCTTGCGGGCGTCCTGGTCGCGATGTTCCTTTTGGCCGAGGCGGCCAACGCCAAACTGTCCAAGTAGCCGCCGGCGCTAAAGCCGCAATCAAAGAGAAAGGCAAGCCCATGTTCGCCGATTACCACGTTCACTGCGAGTTCTCTGACGACTCCGTCTATCCCATGGCCGATGTCTGCGCCGACGCCGTTGACCTGGGCCTCGACGAGCTGTGCTTCACCGACCACGTGGACTACGGCGTCAAGCCCGACGTCGACGAGTACCGCCTGGACCCCTCGTGCGCCCGCGTCCAGGACGGCGTGCCCGGCATTAACGTCGACTACCCGGCCTACTTTGCACGCATCGACCAGATGCGCGCCGCGTTCGACGGCCGTCTTACCATCAAAGCCGGCCTTGAGCTGGGCGTCCAAAGTCACCGCGTCGAGAAGAACCAGCAGCTCGTGGCCGCCTGGAAAGATAAGCTCGACTTTGTGATCTGCTCGATCCACCAGGTGGGCGACCGCGAGTTTTGGAACGGCGAGTTCCAGGACGGCCGCACCCAGGCCGAGTACAACATGGCCTACTACGAGGAGCTTCTTCGCGTGACCCAGACCTTCAAGGACTACTCGGTCCTGGGCCACCTTGATCTGATCCGCCGCTACGACCCAGCGGGCGAGTTTCCCTTTGAGAAGACCCGCGACGTCGTTGCCGCCATCCTAGAGCAGGTCATCGCTGACGGCCGCGGCATCGAGCTCAACACCTCGAGCTTCCGCTACGGCCTGCCCGACCTCATGCCGTTGACCGACGTCCTTGCCCTCTACCGCGACCTGGGCGGCACCGTCCTTACGCTGGGCAGTGACTCGCACAAGCCTGAACATCTGGCCGCCCACATCAAGGACTGCCGCGAGCGCCTGAGCGCTCTGGGCTTTACGCACTTCTGCACCTTCGACCGCTTCGAGCCCACCTTCTGGGAGCTCTAATAACAAATACGCTGGCGAGAAGACAAGACCTTCTCGCCAGCGTATGTTAAATCAACCGCAGGTCACGGGCCTGAACGCCTGTTAGGCGCGTACGCCCCGGCCCTTAGTCGTGATAATACCCCTGGTTCCACTTCTCGATGAACTCGTCCAGGTAGTGGGGGTCGGCCTGGGCCGCGGCGTCGGCCTTGTTGACGGCGTCGATCTTGGCCACCAGTGCGTCGTGCTCGGGCGTGGCCTCGTACTTCTCCTTGATAAAGGCCAGCATGATGTCGGCCATCAAGAACTCGCCGGTAATCTTGCCGCCAAAGCCCACGACGTTGGCGTTAAGGCAGCGACGGGCATACAGGGCGCTGGTCATGTCGCGAACCAGCGCGCAGCGGGCGCCGGGCACCTTGTTAACCGAGTTGGTGATGCCAATGCCGGTGCCGCACAGGGCAACGCCCAGGTCGGCGCGGCCAGAGGCCACCGCCTCGCCCACGGCCTTGCCGTAGATGGGGTAGTGCGTGCGGGTGTGGCTGTAGGTGCCCACGTCCAGCACCTCGTAGCCGGCCTCCTCAAGGCGGTCGTGCAGGTAGGTCTTCTCGTCGGTGACAATGTGGTCGCAGCCAAGCGCGATGATCATGGTGTGTCTCCTTAAAAGGTTTGGGTTAGAAGGGTGGGGCGTCTCGCCGCGTTACGCCAGCTTGTTGAGCATGTCGACGCGTACCTGGTGACGGCCGGCGGCGTAATCCGCGGCCAGAAACTCGCGGGCAATCTTGATCGCGACCTCGCGGCCCACCACGTTGGGGCCCATGCACACGATGCGCGAGTTGTTGTGCTCGCGGGTCATGTAGGCGCTGCGCTCGTCCGAGATGTTGGCGCACACCATGCCCTTCACGCGAGTGCACACCATGTAGCTGCCCACGCCGTAGCCGTCAAAGCAAAAGCCCAGCGAACCGTCGTTGGCCTGGATATCGGCCGCCACGGCCAGGGCCGAGTCGACAAAATCGGCAGCCGGCTCGACCGACAGGTCCACGACCTCGTGACCGTCGGCGACCAGGGCCTCCTTGACGATGTTCTTAAGGGACAGGCCCTCTGCGTCAGAACCAATAACAACCCTCATGGTTTCCTCCTTGGTTTGGCGAGAAGCGCGATTTTGGCCACAAATCCCCAGGGCACGCACGCGGGCCAAAAGCCCATGGCGGTGCCTACGGGCGCCTAAGCGCGCCTCTTGCTATGCGGTTTGGTTGATTGCGGTACAGATTGCGGTTACAGATACAAGTGCTGCAAACCCTCGCGCGCCGCCGGGCACGGCGCGATTGGATACAAAGTAGGGGAGAAGAACCCCCAGGTCAGCGGCTTACTCTGGGCTGATGACGCGGGTGTACTCCTCGATGCTCGCGCGTCGCTCGGCCGTGATGGTGCCGTCGCACACAAGCGCGTCGATGTCCGACAGGTGATAGAACGCGTAGAAGTCGCGGACAAAGATCTTGCTGGCGTCCGCCACTACGTAACGGGAATCGGCCTTGTCAAAGGCGACCTTTTGCAGGTGGCCTTCGTCGGCGTTGGAAGTGTAGATGTCGTTGCCCACCATGCCGTTGACGCCCACAAAGGCGGCATCGATGCCCAGCTGGGCCATGGTGGCCTCGGCCATGGGGCCCACAAAGGCACCGGTGCGCTCGCGAAAGGCCCCGCCGGTAAGGTAGAGCTCGCGGTCGTCGCGGCCGGCGAGCAGGTTGAAGATGTTGATCGAGTTGGTCACCACGCGCAGGCGCCCCTCGGGCAGGTAGCCAACCATCTGCTCGACGGTGGTGCCGGTGCCCAAGAAGATGGTCGAGCCCTCCTCGATAAGGCTGGCGGCCAGGCACGCGGCTTCGGCCTTCTCGGCCATCTGCTTGCCGCGCTTCTCGTCGTGGGTGTACTCGCGGCGAAGCATCGACCTCACGGGCGAGCTGCAGCGACGCGCGCCGCCGTGGACGCGTTCGATGTCGCCGGCGGCCGAGAGCTCCTCAAGGTCGCGGCGCACGGTCATCTCGGAGACGTCCAGCGCGTCCGAGATTTCTTTGACCGAGACCGTCCCCTGGGCGTCGAGCAGGGCTTTTACGCGCTCGTGCCGCTCTGCCTTGATCATGGTGCTCGCCTCCTGGGGGGGGTCGGTCTTCTCGCCGAGCGCGTGGCTGGGCGGTGGAAGTTGTTCGTTACTGGCTATATTTGAACACTTTCGAACAGCTTCGAACGCGAGAAATTTGATTTCGCTGCAAATTACCGCTCACCGGCTGTTTGATACCGTTCGAAGTTGTTCGAATTGTTTACCGTTGTTCATTTTTGTTTGAGAAGTATCTTAGTAACAGTTCACTGCTCGGCGCGGCGACTGCCCGGACGCCCACGAGCCTCGATGCGCAACTCTTACATGAGAAAGGGGCCCTTCGATGGCCACCAAAGAAGAGATTTCCATGATCGGCTTCGAGATCGTCGCGTACGCGGGCGACGCCATGACCGACCTGCTCCACGCCCTGGACGCGGCTCGCGAAGGCGACTTTGACAAGGCCGAGGAGCTTCGCAAGAGCGCCTACGACGCCTTGATCGAGGCCCATAACATCCAGACCGGTATCCTGTCAAAGGAGTGCGGCGGCAACGAGATGGACGTGACCTTTATCATGATCCACGCCCAGGATACCCTGATGACCACCATGATGCTCGAGAAGCAGACCAAGTACTTTATCGATGAGTACAAGAGACTTGCTGCTCTGGAGGCCAAGTTAGGTTAAGTGGGTTAATATAAGTCGCTGACCGAATTTACGGCGCGACTTGTCTTGACAGTGTTAAAGTAGGGGTATTGAAGCGCTTCAATTTTGCGTCGAGAAGCCCCGGACGGTGGCCGCCGTACGCAAGAGCGCGTGCGGCGGCTCTTTTCGAAAGGATGCGTTATGGAGAAGTACGACCAGCTCGTTGCTCTATTTGAGAAAAACTTTGGCCCCGTGGGCGAGCGACGGCTGCTGGCCGTTCACGCCCCCGGCCGCTCCGAGATTGCCGGTAACCACACCGACCACGAAGGTGGCCAGGTCATCGCTGGCGCCTTGGACGTTGCGATCGACGGCGTGGCCGCGGCAAACGGCACCCCGTCCACCGTGCGTGTCTTTAGCGAGGGCCACACGCCGTTTGAGATCGACCTGGCAGACCTTGCCCCGCGCGAGGACGAGCGCGAGAGCTGCCCCTCGCTGGTGCGCGGCATGGCGGCCGGCATGGTGGCCCGCGGCCTTGCGGTCGCCGGCTTTGACGCGGCGTTTACCAGCACCGTTCCCTCGGGCGGCGGGCTTTCCAGCTCGGCTGCTATGGAGGCCGCGCTGGGCCGTGCGATGGAGGGCCTGTGGGCCGGCGCCGTCGAGGGCAGCGACGCCGCGATCGACGCCATCGAGCTTGCCAAGATGAGCCAGCGCGCCGAGACCGACTACTTTGGCAAGCCCTGCGGACTTATGGACCAGGCCAGCGTTTGCCTGGGTGGCCTTGCCCACATGGGCTTTGAGGACCCGGCGGCGCCTTTTGCCGAGAAGCTCGCGCTGGACTTTGAGGACTTTGGCTATGCCCTGTGCCTGGTTGACGTGGGTTGCGACCACACACCCTTCACGGCAGATTACGCCGCCGTCCCCGTCGAGATGCAGCAGGTGGCGGCCGAGCTTGGCCACGCGCGCCTGTGCGAGGTCTCCCGCACCGACTTCGAGGCCGCTCTGCCCGCCCTGCGCCAGAAGCTGGGCGACCGCGCCTGCCTGCGCGCGATTCACTACTACTACGAGGAAGACCTGGTCGAGCGCCGTTGGCAGGCCCTTCTCGCCAAGGACATCGACGCTTTCCTGGCGCTGACCCGCGACTCGGGCGCGAGCTCGGCCATGTACCTGCAAAACGTGAGCAGCGGCGGCTCGTTCCAGCCCGCGATGTACGCGCTGGGCCTGGGCGAGCTGGTGCTTGAGGGCCGCGGCGCCATCCGCATCCACGGCGGCGGCTTTGGTGGTTCTATCCAGGCTTTTGTTCCGCTTGACTTGGTGGACGAGTTCACCCGCCGCATGAACGGTTGGCTTGGCGAGGGCGCGTGCCGTCGCTACGCCATTGACGAGAAGGGGGCTTTTGCCAAATGGCTCTAACGCAGACGATCCAGCAGCTCATCGATTACTGCGAGTCGCGCGGCCTGGTGGCTGCCGACGACCGTATTTGGTCCTATAACCTGGTGCTTGAGGCCATCGGCGCCAAGGGGCCGGCGCCCGAGGACGCCTGGGCGCTCAACGGCGCGCCCGAGGCCGCGGGCTTTGACCTCGAGGCCGCTCTTCTCGCCTTGGGAGACGCCGCCGTGTCAAACGGCGCCGAGGAAGACACGGCGAGCGGCCGCGACCGCATTGCCATGCGCGTGATGGGCCTGCTTATGCCCAAGCCATCGCAGGTGGCGGCCCGTTTTAACGCCTCGCTGGCAGAAGACGACCCCCGCGAGGCCACCGACGACTTCTACCGTACCTGCTGCGACGCCGGTTACGTGCGCCGCGCGGCCATTGCCCGCAACGTCAAGTGGCAGACGGCCACCCAGTGGGGCGACCTAGAGATCACTATCAACCTCTCTAAGCCCGAGAAGGACCCGCGCGATATCGCTGCGGCCGGCGCGGCCAAAAACGACGGCGAGAAGTACCCTGCCTGCCAGCTGTGCATTCAAAACGAGGGCTACCCCGGGCGTGGCGCGGCGGCCGTGGGCGGCGCCCACCCGGCCCGCCAGAACCTGCGCATCGTTCCCATCGAGCTGGCCGGTGAGCGCTGGGGCCTGCAGTATTCTCCCTACGCGTACTTCAACGAGCACTGCATTGCCATGAGCGCGACCCACCGCCCCATGCACATCGACCGCAGCGCGCTTGAGCACCTGCTGGACTTTGTCGACCTGGTGCCGCACTACTTCATTGGCTCTAACGCCGACCTGCCTATTGTTGGCGGCTCGATCCTTTCGCACGACCACTACCAGGGCGGCGACCACGTCTTTCCCATGATGCGCGCCCAGGTGGCCGATACCTTTACGATGCCGGCGTTCCCGCAGGTCACGGGCGAGGTCCTGCGCTGGCCCATGAGCGTCCTGCGCCTGCGCGGCGATGACCGCGCGGCTGTTTTGGACGCCGCTGTGCACGTGATCGACGCGTGGCGCTCCTGGAGCGACGAGTCGGTGGGCGTGCGTGCCCACGACGCCGATGGCACCCCGCACAACACGGTGACCCCCGTGGTGCGCCGCGACGGCAAGGGCTACGAGGTCTACCTGGCCCTTCGCTGCAACGTGACCAGCGAGAAGAACCCCCTGGGCGACTTCCACCCCCACGCCCAGTGGCACCACATCAAGCGCGAGAACATTGGCCTGATCGAGGTCATGGGCCTGGCGATCCTGCCCGCCCGCCTGGTGGGCGAGCTTAACGCCGTGAAGGGGCACCTGCTGAGCGGCGACCTTGGCGGCCTGGACGCCGATGAGCTGGCCGCCAGCCACGTCGATTGGGCCCGCGAGCTTGCGGCCGCTCACCCCGAGCTGGACGAGGCCAATGCGGACGCCATCCTGCGCGAGGGCGTGGGCCAGGTCTTTGGCCACGTCCTTGAGGACGCCGGCGTCTTTAAGTGGGACGAGCCCGGCCGCGCGGCCCAGCGGCGGTTTGTCGACTCGCTGTAGGTCTTCTCGGCGGACAAAAACGGAGCTTGTCGGTGGCTTGGCTGCTCCAAACGGACAAAATAAGAGCTTGTCGGCGCCGACAAGCTCTTTTTCTGTCCGCAAACTCCTATTTAGGCACCGACAACCTCGTAATTTGTCCGGCCGCGTCGGCGCCTTTATCGCAGGTCGCGCACGGTCTCGCGCTCGATCAGCTGGCCCGGGAAAAGCACGTGTTCAACGGCGTCCCCAGCCCCGGCAATCTTATCGACCGCCCAGGCGCCCACACGCTTGTTGTCAAAGCGCACCGTGGTCAGGGCCAGGTCGGGCACAAAGTCGCCCAGCGAGTCGTCCACGCCCACGACGCTCACGTCGTCGGGCACGCGCCGGCCGCGCGACTCCAGGCCCTTGATGCAGCCGTAGGCCATCGCGTCGTTAGATGCATAGACGGCCGTGCAGGTAGGGTCGTTGGCCAGGGCCACGCCGGCCTCGTAGCCGCTCTTGGCCGTCCAGTCGCCGCGGATCAAGCGTGGCGCCTCGATGCCGTGGGCAGCCAGGGCCTCTCGCCAGCCCTGCTCGCGCTGCATGCCAGACAGCGAGCGCGTGGGGCAGCTAATAAAGTGCACCGTCTTGTGGCCGCGCGCCAGCAGGTGCTCGACCACCATGCGAGAACAGCCCGCCTGGTCGCTGTCGACGGTCGAGCACGCCGGGTGTTCGAGCATTGTGACCAGCACCGTTTGCATCCCGACCTGCGGCTGGAAGCTGCCAAAATCGGCGGGCATGCGGTTCATGATGACCACCATGCCGTCCACCGGCAGGCCCGCCATGCGCCGCGAGGCCTCTTCCAAGGTGTAAGGCGCCTCGAGTCCCGTTAGCGTGATCGCGTAGCCGTGCTTGTCAGCCGCCTTAGAGAAGCCCTCTAGCCGGTCGATGTTTCCCGTGCCCGCGATGTTGAACATCACAACGCCCACGGTCTTGAACTTGCCGCGCCGCAGCGACCGGCCGGCAAAGTTGGGACGGTATCCCAGCTCACGCATGGCGGCCCGCACGCGCTCCTTGGTCTCGGGCCGCACAGAAGGGGAGTCGTGCACCGTGCGCGAAACGGTCTGCTCAGAAACGCCGGCAAGCTTTGCCACGTCCTTCACCGAGACCGACTTTGCACGCGCGATGCCTTCTGCCATGTCGAGAAACCCCTTGTTTTAACGCCAAGACAAGCGCCGCGCCATGGCGACGTTGCCAAAACCAAACGCCTTCAATTTTAGGCAACACAACGTTTGCGGACAAGAACCCACCGCTTGCCGACACTTTGGGCCCTGCGCGGTCTTCTCGCCGCTGTCTGTAACGTGAAATGTTAACGTTGACATTGAGCAAACACCGCGACCGGGCATGCAGGATTGCTCAGCACCCCCAAGTTCCTTTTGTTTTGCACTTCGTACTAACCCGTTAGGCTTTTACGTGTCGTAAAATGGCAACGTCGCCATTCAAACAAAGGCCACGTGAAGCCCCAAAGTCCCAAGGAGCAAAGAATGGAAAAGCTCATCGCGACCATCGAGAAGGGCCAGCCCTTCTTCAACGCGATCGCGCGCAACAAGTACCTCAAGGCCATCCGTGACGGCTTTATCTCGGTTATTCCCATCATTATCTTCTCGTCCATCTTCTGCCTGGTCTCGGCAGTGCCCAACATCTGGGGCTTCTACTGGCCCGAGGACTTCGACGGCATGCTGTGGAAGGCCTACAACTACTCGATGGGCATCCTGGCCGTTGCCTGCGCGGCCACCACGGCCAAGCACTTCTGCGACGCTCAGAACCGCGACCTGCCCAAGAACAACCAGATCAACTTCATCTCGTGCATGTGCGCGGCCATCATCGGCTTCCTGCTGCTCTCCAGCGACATGATCACCGACGTCACGGGCGACCTTTCTGGCTTGAACGTTGCCTACCTGGGCTCCAAGGGTCTTCTCACCGCGTTTATCTCGGCTTTTGTCGTGGGTATCGTGTACAAGTTCTTCATTAGCCGCAACATCACCATCAAGATGCCCGAGCAGGTTCCGCCCAACATCTCGCAGACCTTCAAGGACATCATCCCGTTCTCTGTGTGCTGTGCCATCTTCTGGGTTGTGAGCATCGCGTTTACCTCGGCGTTTGGCTACAGCTTTGCCCAAGGCGTCATCAAGGTCTTCCAGCCGCTCTTCACCGCCGCCGACGGCTACATTGGCCTGGCCGTGATCTACGGCGCTATGAGCCTCTTCTGGTTTGTGGGCGTCCACGGCCCCTCGATCGTCGAGCCCGCCATCGCTGCTGCCCTTGTCTCTAACATGACCGACAACATGGCTGCCTACCAGGCCGGTCAGCACGCCACCGCCGTCCTTACCCAGGGTGCTCAGTACTTCGTCGTCTGCATGGGCGGCACCGGCGCCACCTTGGTCTTGGTCTTCATGTTTGCCTTTATGGCCAAGTCCAAAGAGATGCGCGCCGTGGGCAAGGCCGCCGTCGTGCCCGTGTGCTTTGCTGTCAACGAGCCGCTGCTCTTTGCCGCCCCGATCGTCCTTAACCCCGTCTTCTTCGTGCCGTTTGTCCTGGCTCCCATCGCCAACGTCTGGATCTTGAAGGTCTTCATCGACGTCCTGGGCATGAACGGCTTCATGTACACCCTGCCCTGGACCACCCCGGGCCCCATCGGCACCATCCTGGGCCTTGGCTTCCAGCCCCTGGCCTTTGTCTTCCTGGCCGTCATCCTGGTTGTTGACTTTGCCCTGTACTACCCGTTCTTCCGCGTCTACGATGCCCAGAAGTGCGCCGAGGAGGCCCAGGTCTCCGAGGAGGAGCTGGCCGCCAAGAACGCCGAGAAGGCCGCCAAGTTGACCGACGCCTTCCAGGGCCGTGCCGACGCCAAGTCTGTCGCCGATGGCGCCGCCGCGAGCCTGAACTCCGCGGCCGCCGCGGCTCCGGTCGCCGAGGCCCCCGCCGCCGGCACCGTTGCCGGTGTCGTGAACGGCATCGACCTCAACGGCAAGCGCGTCCTGGTTCTTTGCCAGGGCGGCGGAACCTCGGGTCTTCTCGCCAACGGCCTGGCCAAGGCCGCAGACGAGGCCGGCATCGACCTGGTGACCGCAGCCGAGGCCTACGGTAACCACGTGGACATGCTGCCCGACTTCGACCTGGTTGTCCTGGCGCCGCAGGCCGCGAGCTACCTGAGCGACCTCGAGAAGGACTGCGCTCGCGTGGGCAACAAGTGCGTGGCCTGCCGCGGCAAGCAGTACATCGAGCTGTCGCAAAACGGCGAGAAGTCCCTCGCCTTCGTGGCCGAGCAGCTCTCTTAGCTCCCCTTTGGCGCCGGGCCCGCACGGTCGAGCCCGGCGCCGGTCTTCTCGCCGCCGGGTCGCGCCCGCGCGCCGCACGGGCGCCGTACCGCCTGCGACCCGCCCGCTCTTCTCGCCGTCTACCTGCGCTTGATTGGATTACCATGACCGCAATCGATAGCATCACCAACCCGCCCGCTCAGTTCCCAGAAGACTTTGTCTTTGGCGGGGCCACCGCCGCCTACCAGGTCGAGGGCGAGACCCGCACCCACGGCAAGGGCAAGGTGGCCTGGGACGATTTCCTGGCCGCTCAGGGGCGCTTCTCGCCCGATCCCGCGTCTGATTTCTACAACCAGTACCCCGTTGACCTGGCCCTTTGCGAGCAGTTCCACATCAACGGCATCCGCCTTTCCATCGCGTGGAGCCGCATCTTTCCCAACGGCGTGGGCGAGGTCAACCCCGAGGGCGTCCAGTTCTACCACGACCTTTTTGCCGAGTGCCGCCGCCACCACGTGGAGCCTTACGTCACGCTGCACCACTTTGACACGCCGCTGACCTTCTTTGAGAAGGGCGACTTCTTGTACCGCGAGACGATCGACGCCTTTGTCGAGTACGCCAAGTTTTGCTTTGACGAGTACGCCAACGACGTCACCTACTGGTTCACCTTCAATGAGATCTGGGCCGACGCCAGCAACACCTACATCGAGGGTACCTTCCCCGGCGGCGTGAAGGCCCACCTGGCCGAGGCCTTTCAGTGCGAGCACAACATGATGCTGGCCCACGCCCGCGCCGTGCTGGCCTTCCACGAGGCCGGCCACAAGGGCAAGATCGGCGTCATCCAGTCGCTGGAGTTCAAGTACCCGCTGGACGAGAACGACTTTGGCGACATCCGCGCGGCCAACAACGAGCACGTGCTGCAAAACCAGTTCTTGCTGGACGCCACCTTCCGCGGCGACTACGCGCCCGACACGCTTGAGGTCGCAAACCGCTTGGCTGCGGTCTCGGGCGGGGTCATCGAGATCCGCGACGAGGACCTGGCCGTCATGCGCGAGGCCGCCCGCTACAACGACTACCTGGGCGTCAACAACTACCAGTGCCGCTTCCTCAAGGCCTACGACGGCGAGAACGACCTGCACCACAACGGTACCGGCGAGAAGGGCACGGGCCGCTGGCGCGTGAAGGGCATTGGCGAGCACGTCAACAAGCCGGGCGTCCCCACGACCGACTGGGACTGGATTATCTACCCCAAGGGCCTCTTTGACCTGCTGGTTTACATCAAGCACCGCTATCCCAACTACAAGCAGATCTTCATCACCGAGAACGGCATGGGCTACAAGGACCCCTACGTGGACGGTTTTGTGGACGACCAGCCGCGCATCGACTACATCGAGCAGCATCTGCGCTGGCTGCTTGAGGCGATGAAGGTGGGCGTCAACGTGGGCGGCTACTTCTTGTGGAGTTTGCAGGACCAGTTCTCGTGGACCAACGGCTACAATAAGCGCTACGGCTTCTTCTACGTGGACTTTGATACGCAGAAGCGCACGCCCAAGGCCAGCGCCTACTGGTACAAGCACGTCGCCGAGACAAGGCGGCTGGACTAGCGCCGGGCGGGGCTGGCGCCGGGGCGCCGGCATCGTCGCCTGGTGCGCTGGCATCGTTGCAGTATCGTCGCTTTCGCGCCGTGGCCGAGGGGGTCGCGGCGCGTTTCTTTTATGGGAGGCTTTCATGGTTTCTACCAGGGTTTTTGGTCAGATGCCCGATGGGCGTGAGGTGCGCCTGTACGAGCTGGCCTGCGGCGCGGCTCGCGTGCGGCTGATGGATCTGGGCGCCTCGGTCCAGGCGGTTTGCGTGCCGGGGCGCGACGGCGAGGTAGCCGACGTGCTGCCCGGCTACGACAACGTCGAGGCCTACCTGGCAAGCGGTGCCTGCTTTGGCGCGACGGTAGGGCCTTCGGCCAACCGGTCTGCCGGGGGCGAGGTCTTGGTGGACGACAAGTATTTCTACCTGCCCAAAAACAACGGGGATAACAACCTGCACACCGATATGAAGCAGGGCCTGCACATGCGCGTTTGGGATGCTGCGGTGGACGAGGCGGCCAACGCGGTGCGGTTTACCTGCGAGCTTGCGGATGGCGAGCTTGGCCTGCCGGGTGCGCGGGTCTTCTCGGCGCTGTATACGCTGCAAGAGGTTGAGGGTGGGGGCTGCGAGCTGCGGCTTGAGTACCGCTGCAAGACCGATGCGGCAACCTTTGTGAACATGACCAACCACAGCTACTTCAACCTAGCGGGCGACGGCTCAGGAACGGTGTATGACCAGGTCGCGCAAATCAACGCGGCCTCCTACCTGCCCCAACGCGAGGACAACGTGTCGCGCGGGGACGTGGTCGCGGTGGCCGGCACGCCGTTTGACTTCACGCAGCCCAAGTCGATTGGCCGCGACATCGAGGCCGCCTGCGACCAGCTTGCTGTTGCGCGCGGCTACGACCATTGCTTCTGCGTGGACGGTTATGTCGAGGACGGGGAGCCGCGTCTTGCGATGGTTGCATACGACCCCGCAAGCGGCCGCGAGTTGCAGATTTTCCTGACGACTCCGGGTGCCCACTTCTACACCGGCAACTGGTTTGACGACGACGCGGGAAAGAACGGGGCCATTTACCAGCCGCGATATGCTTTTGCCTTCGAGCCTGAGTTCTATCCCGACAACTCCCATCACGCCGACTGGCCCCACCCCGTCTGCACCCCCGCCCACCCCTTCGAGTCCACGACCGTCTGGCGCTTTTCGGTTCGATAGGTCCTTGGCGGGCCGCTCTTCGCAACTTTTTTGCGAAAGACGGGCGCACTCCGCGCACTTTGCGAGCAGCCACGCGATTTAGCCAACAAAACCCCAGTTGGCGCAAAGCCAAATCGCCGGTCTGCTGTCCAAGTCGCCCGAGTGCGCCCGTCTTTCGTATTTTTTGTTCGCGGCGGGCTATTATGGGCGGTGGATTGGGTCGCGAGTGAGGGGGATTTCCATGTGTGACAGCGACGTGGCGCGCCGGGAGGCGCTACTTCAAGATTTGATGGTCAAGATGATCGAGTTCGACGCGGGTGACGCGCGGCGGATCCAGCACTTTATCAAGGTGGCGAGCTACGCGCGGACCATCGGGGTGGGGGAGCGCTTTGACCCGCCGACCTTGCTCACGCTGGAGGCGGCCGCGATTGTTCACGACATTGGCATCCATGCGGCCGAGGCAAAGTACGGCAACTGCAGCGGTAAGTACCAGGAGGAACTTGGCCCCGACCTCGCGCGGACTATGTTGCTTGAGGTGGGTTTTTCTCCTGCACGGGCCGAGCGCGTGGCCTTCCTTGTGGGCCATCACCACACCTACGACGCCATCGACGGCCCCGACTACCAGGCCTTAGTTGAGGCGGACTTCCTTGTGAACCTCTTCGAGGACGACGCCAGCCCCTCCGCCATCGCCGCCGCCCGCGACCGCATTTTCCGTACCGCGACCGGCACCCGCCTCCTCGACCTCACCTTTGGCCGCGTGAAGTAGGCTGCGTCGGTCACGGTATTCCGGTTGGGGGAAGATTTGTCGGGGAGGGTCGAGTAGCCTTTTTATCACCACCCCAAATTACCTGCATATTCTTTCCTGGCGCCGACTTTGATACTCGACTAGAGCTAGAAAATCTTCCCCCAACCGTTAAAGCAGGCTCCCCAGGCTCGCACGTTCGATGAGGGTGGCGGGGACAAGGACGCGGCGAGGGGCCGCATCGGCGAGAAGGGCCTCTTCGAAGGCGCGTTGGCCCAGCGCGGCGTGGTCAAAGCGAATCGAGGAAAGCTGCGAGCTGGGCACCACCCCAGGCAAAGAGTCGTCGAAGCCAATGACGCTCACGTCCCTCGGCACGTCCAGTCCGGAGTCTCGCAGGGCAAGCATCGCCCCGTATGCCATATTGTCGTTGCCGGCGAGAATGGCCGTGCACTTGGCGTCGCTCGCGGCCAGGCGCGCGCCGGCCTCGTAGCCAGAGTCGGCACCCCAGTCGCCGCGCAACGGCTCGGCGGCGTCCAATCCCGCCTGCGCCAGGGCTTCACGCCACCCAAGCTCGCGGTTTCTGCTGGCCAGCGACTCGGCGGGGCCGGCGATAAAGCGAATTTGACGGTGACCCAGCTCGATCAGACGCTGCACGGCCATTCGTGCTGCCCCCGCCTGGTCGTCGGAAACCGTGGTGCATCCGGCCTGCTCAAATGGGGTAACAATCACGGTCTTAAGCCCGGTGGGCGAGCGGTACCCTTCAAAGTCGTCGACCATGCGCCCCAGGTTGAAAATCATCGCGTCCACCGGCAGGGTGGCCATGCGCCTTGCGGCCTCGCCCAACGTTAGCTGTTCGCCCGGCCGCGCCGTGACCAGCGTAATCGCGTAACCCTTTTGGGCCGCCGCGGTCGAAATGCCCGAAAGCACGCTCAGCTCGCCGCCATGCAGCTCAAAAAACACCAGGCCAACCGTCTTGTACGACCCAAGCTTGAGGGACCGTGCGGCATAGTTGGCGCGAAATCCCAGCTGCTCCATCGCGGCGTGCACGGCATCGCGGGTGGCGGGGCGCACAGCATCGGGCTCGTTGACCACGCGTGACACGGTCTTTAGCGAGACGCCCGCCTCGCGCGCGACGTCCACCATCGACGGTCCGCCGTGCACTTCTTTACCCATTCGAACCCTTTCGCACAACTTCGAACAATTCCGCTCACCGGCAGAATGGCACCGTTCGCCCAACCCGTCGGCTTTTCCCTCATGATGGCCCACCTTTTGACGTACGTTGTCATCACGCCAAATGACAACGTTGTCATTTACAAAAACGCACAACCGCGTCCACTTTGGTCAGCTAAGGGCAACCGGGCAGCCCAAGGCGAGCCGCCGCCACCGGGCAGGCAGCGGCGCACGACGACGGCCCCGCGCCAGGCAAGGCACGCTCCGCGCAACAAACGCGCCGCGTACCAGCGCCATGCGCCCCAGGCCGCCGACCCTGTAAAGCATCCAACGCAAAAGGAGCGCTATGGACGCAATCATCAAGATGCTCGAAAAGCAGCAGCCGCTCTTCGAGAAGATAGGGCGCAACCCCTATCTGCAAGCGATCAAAGACGGTTTTCTCGGCTGCATGCCAATCGTCCTGACCTCGTCGATCTTCCTGCTTATCGCCACGTTGCCGGGCGTCATTGGCATCGAGCTGCCCCAGCCCATCATCGACTGGTGCAACAAGCTCTACAACTTCACCATGGGCGTCATGGGCATCATGTGCGCCGGCACCACCGCCAAGAACTTCACCGCCTCGATGAACCGCAAGATGCCGGACGGCAAGGTGCTAAACGACGGCTCGACCATGATCGCCGCGCAGTGCTCGATGCTGCTTCTGGCCGTGACCCAGTTCACCGCCACCTTGGACGGCACCGAGGTCAGCGCCTTTGACTGCACCAGCATGGGCACCCGCGGCCTGTACTCGGCCTTCATCGCGGCCTTCATCACCGTGGGCGTCTACAAGTTCTGCGTCTCGCGCGACCTCACGATCAAGCTCCCCAAAGAGGTCCCCGGCGCCATCGCCCAGAACTTCCGCGACATCATCCCCTTCGCCGGCTCGGTTATCGTCTGCGCCCTCATGGACGCCGCCGTGCGCGCGGCCTCGGGCGTGCCCTTCTCTGAGATCTTGATCAAGCTCCTCTCGCCGCTGTTCGCCGCGGCCGAGACCTACCCGGGCCTGATCATCCTGCAGTTCTTCACCGCGTTCTTCTGGTTCATCGGCATCCACGGTCCCTCGATCGTCCAGCCGGGCATCGATCCCATTCGCCTGGCCAACCAGGCCGAGAACCTGCAAGTTCTTCTCGCCGGCGGCCACCCTGCTCACTCCCTGTGCTTCAACATGTCGCTGGTGGGTGAGTTTGGCGGCACGGGCGCGACCTTCATCGTGCCGCTGCTGTTGATCCTCTTTATGAAGTCCAAGCAGCTCAAGGCCGTGGGCAAGGCCTCGATCGTCCCGGTTGCCTTTGCGGTCAACGAGCCGCTGCTCTTTGGCGCCCCCATGGTCTTGAACCCCTACATGTTCATTCCCTTTACCGTGACCGGCTGTGTCAACGTGTGCCTGGCCAAGTTCT
>CAVEMP010000140.1:24536-28630 GCA_963616835.1 uncultured Oscillospiraceae bacterium
TGGGCATCAAGCTGCTCGCGCCGCGCGGCCAGGAGTATATCTCGCTCACCCGCGATCCCGAGGGTGTGGCCTTCTACCACGCGCTCTTTGCCGAGTGCGAGCGCCGCCACGTGACCCCTTATGTCACGCTGGACCACTTCGATACGCCCGAGGCCTTCTACCAAAACGGCGGCGAGGGCTTCCTCACTCGTTCGACGATTGATGCGTTTGTGGCCTACGCTAAGTTCTGCTTTGCCGAGTTCGGCGAGGTCAAGCACTGGTTTACCTTCAACGAGATCCCGGCGACGGCCGAGGGCATGTACATCGTGGGCAACTGGCCCCACGGCGAGAAGTACCGCCTGGACAAGGCCTTCCAGGTCATGCACAACATGATGGTCGCGCACGCCCGCGCCGTGCTTGCCTACCACATGGGCGGCTTTGACGGCGAGATCGGCATCGTACAGAACCTCGAGCCTAAGTACCCCCCTGGACCCCAATAGCGCCGCCGACGCCGAGGCCGCTCGCATGGCCGACGTCATCAACAACCGCTGGGTCCTGGACGCCACCTTCCGCGGCCACTATGCGCCGGACACCTGGGAGGCCGCGACCAGGCTGGCTACCATCGCGGGCGGCGAGCTTGACGTGACCGAGGCCGACATCGCCGACCTCACGGCCGCTTTGCCGTTCTGCGACTGCCTGGGCGTCAACACCTATAAGTGCCAGTTCTTGCGCGCGGCCCAGGGCGAGAACGACATTCACCACAACGGCACCGGCGAGAAGGGCTCGAGCCGCTGGTTCTTGAAGGGCGTTGGCGAGTCCTGCGTGCGCGAGGGCATCCCCACCACCGATTGGGACTGGATCATCTACCCCGAGGGCCTTTACGACCTTCTGTGCCGCATCAAGAACGACTACCCCAACTATAAAAAGATTTATGTCACCGAGAACGGCATGGGGTACAAGGACGACTTTGTTGACGGCTTTGTCGACGACGCTCCGCGCATCGACTACCTGCGCCAACACCTTACCTGGATCCACCGCGCCATCGAGGGCGGCGTGAACGTGGCCGGCTACTTTGTGTGGAGCCTGCAGGACCAGTTTAGCTGGACCAACGGCTATAACAAGCGTTATGGCCTCTTTTATGTGGACTTCGAGACCCAACAGCGCTACCCCAAGGCCAGTGCGTACTGGTTCAAGAACCTTGCTCAGACGGGCTTGTTGGAGGCCTAGGCGCCGAGAAGCCCGCAAGGTCTTCTCGCTACAAAAGGGCGGGTCGGGCGCTTGAGATGTCGTGATTCGCTACAAAAGGGCAGGTCGGGCGCGCAGATTGCCGTGATTTGCTACAAAACAAAGGGTCGGGCGCTCATTTCCAGCGCCCGACCCTTTGTTTTTGTAGCGAGAAGACCCTCGGCTCGCGCCTGACTCGCGATTTTGTAGCGCCTTAGCGCCTCGGCGGGCCGCCGCGGCCCCTACTTAAAGTGCTTCCCGCGCACGGGGAAGTCGCGGCGCGCCTGGGCCAGGTAGGTGTAGTGCTCGGGCTTGTGAGCGTCGCTGGCGATGTAGGTGTACAGGCGCTCCTCGAACATCTTCTTGGCCGGCTTCTTCTCGCGGCCAAAGCGGCCGCCAGCAACAAAGTCGGCAGAGGCCTGCAGCTTGCAGCCCATGCTCACCAGGTTGCGAGCAATCTGGATGTCCTTCTGGATCGCGTGGTAGCGCTCGGGGTGGGCGATGATCACGGTAAGGCCCATGCCTTGCAGGGTATAGATCGTGCGCTCGTAGTCCTGGAAATCGGCCGCGTTGCAGGCGGTATCAAGCTCTAACAGAAACTCGTGCGTCTCGGCAAAGCGCAGGTAGGGAGCCCATTCCTCGACACCAAGCTCCACCAGCTTCTTGTGCGCGACCTCAAAGCCCATTGCCACGTGCACGCCAGGTGCAGTACTAGCCACCGCATCGCGAAAGATCCCGTAGGCCTCAACCATCTTTTTGTAATCAAAGTAGGGGCTGCGGGCGTGCGGTGTGCAAACGATCGACGTCACACCAACGGCGCGCGCGGCCTCGAGCATCTTAAGGCTTGTTTCGAGGTCGGGCGCGCCGTCGTCAACGTCGGGTAAAATGTGGCAGTGCATGTCGCGCACGGGCCGGAATTCCTAACCTTAGTGGTTGGACGTGTTGGGACGATACCCCGTCTGCGCAAGGAACGACATCGTGCTGTCGGCCGCGCCGTTCTCTGGGGTCGCAACGCCTTCTGGGCCCGCGCCGCCCTGGGTGGGCAAGGGTTTCAAACCGGGAACCGCCGGATCAGGGACCGTAGACGCAGCGGCCTTGCGGGGGGCCTGCTGGGCTTGCTCGGGACGAGCCGCACGCGTTGCCGGCGCCGTCATTTGCTGCGAGAGGGGCACGTCGGGAAGCTTGGGCGCATTGGCCGAGGAGTGGCTCTTGCCCTTGCTCCTGCGCACTCGCTTGCCGTCCTTGTTGTAATACGAGTAGTAGTAGTAGTAGTCACTCTTGTCATTGTCTGCAAACGTCAGCACGCAGCCGATGATGTTTGCGTCAGCCTTCTTAAGCTGGTCGTACGCGGCCAAAATATCATCGCGCTTGGTCATGTCCTGGCGTACCAGCAAAAGCATGCCATCAACGTTTTGCGAGATAACTGCGCCGTCGACAAAAGCGGTGAGCGGCGGGGTATCCACCACGACGTAGGTGTACTGCTCGCGCATCTGGGCGATAAAGTTCTTGAAGCGGCGAGAAGACAAGATATCCACCGGGTTGGGGATGTGCGGCTCGCAGTCCAGGAAATACAGGCCGTTGATGGAGGTGCGCACAACGGCGTCTTCGATGGCTACCTGGCCCGAGAGCACTCCGTAGAGACCGGCCTGGGAGTGGACGCCCATCAGGTTGGCCAGCGAGCGGCGACGCAGGTCGCCGTCGATAAGAAGAACGGAGTGGCCGCCGTTTGCCAGGGCCTGAGCCAGGGCATAGCAGGTTGTGGACTTGCCCTCGTTGGGAATCGACGAGGTCACGCCAATAACGCGGATGGGATTGTCGACAGACGTAAAACGGATGTTGGCCACCAAGGTCTTGACGGAGTTTTGGAGAAAGACCTGATCGTTGGAGCCCTTGGAGCCACCGGATTTCTTACCAAACATAGTGAGGTGCCTCCCTTACATGCGCGGGATGCGCCCGATAACGGGCACGCCCAGCAGCTCTTCGATCTCTTCTTGGTTGCGAATCTTGGTGTTGAGCATGTCGGCCAAAACAACAATGGCCACGGCCACAAACAGACCAGCCAAGAACGCCACGGCCACGTACAGCTTACGGTTGGGACCGCTGGGGTTGGCGGGGGCCTCGGCCTGGTCGATGACGTTGATTGACTCGATGTCCATCACCTCTTGAGCGATCTCGGACACGCTCTTGGCCATGGCGTTGGCAACCTGGGCCGACTCCTGGGCGCTGGTGCTGGTGACCGAAAGCGTCAGCACGCGCGAAGTGGTGGAAGAGGTGACGCTGGTCTTGAAGCTGCCAAGGCTATTAAGCCCCAGCTGCTTAGCGACCTCTTTGGTCACGCGGTCTGACTGGAGCAGCTGCGAGGCGTCGTTGGTGATCATCTGCGAGGCAGAAAGGTCGGACGAAGAGACCGTCGTGGTCTCGTTTTCGTTCTTGACCAGGACGTACATGCTGGTTGTTGCAGTGTAGGTGTCGTGCATAAAGAGAATGCTGCCAACGCCCATGCCCAGGGCGCACACAATAGGAAGAATCACCACAAGGGTAAGGTGCTTCTTTAGCAGGTTGATAAGTTCAAGGAGCGTCATGTGCCTTGTCTATCCCTTCTTTTGCCATACCTTAGCTGGATTTTCTCGATAAATTGTCAGTCCTCCCACAGTACCACAGGGGACCGGGGCAAGTTAACTAAACCGTACGCTCAAAAGCCTGTTTCACATAAAACGTTAAGCAATTGGTGGGAGGGGGTACCGCCAAGTGGGGATTTTGCGTACGCCCGTTGTCAATAGCTCTACTTGTTGTCTGGATATAATGCGTGTTGAAACATTTTGAGACGCGGGAGGGATACGTGGACGTTAGGCGGCGGCTGCGCGAGAACAGGAATCTGACCCCTACCGAGG
>CAVEMP010000141.1:0-3299 GCA_963616835.1 uncultured Oscillospiraceae bacterium
GTCGCGTTCTTGCAGGTCGATGAGGGTATGCCACAAATCGGCCTGGGTCACGGCGTCGAGCATAGCGGTGGACTCGTCGGCTATGAGGTGACGCGGACGACACGCCAGGGCGCGGACCATCGCAAGACGCATGAGCTCGCCGCCGGAAAGCTCGTGGGGGCGGCGGGACAGCCACTCGGCGCGGACGCCAAAGGCGACGAGAAGGTCGTCGCCGGCATCGCCCAAGCTGCGCCCAATGCGAAGGCGCGGGTCGAAGGCTTGCTCGGGGTGCTGCCAGAGAAGCTGGACGGGGCTCGGCTCGCCGCCGCGAAGGCGATCGACAGGTACCAACGGCTGACCGTCTACCAGCACTTCTCCGCTGCACGGCTCGAGGAAGCCAGCCAGCAGACGGCACAGAGTCGTCTTGCCGGCGCCGGAAGGGGCCGTTAGGGCCACGCGCTCGCCGGAGGCAATGGCAAGGTCAAGGCCGCCGTAGAGTTCCGGGCCGCCGGGATAGGAAAACCGCAGGTTGCGGGCTTGCAGGGTCATCTCGCCGCCTCCGTTGTCGCCGGGGCCGGGGCCGCAGCCGGAACCGCCGCGCCCGCACCCGTTGCCGCAAAGTCGTGGCCCGGCAACGCGTGCCACAGCGCCTTGGTAAAGGGGTGCCGCAGCAGGTCAGGGGACTCGAAGCTCGCCACGCCCGTCTCTTCGACCACGGTTCCGTCATGAAAAATGGCCACACGGTCGGCCACGCGCAGGGCCAACTCGATGTCGTGGGTAATCAGCAGCACGCCGCCGCCCGCGTTTGCAAAGGCGCGCAGGTCGTCCAGGGCATGAACGGCCAGGTCAAGGTCCAGGCCAGGCGTTGGCTCGTCGGCGATGATCAGCCGCGGATCGTCCATCAAGGCGCACATGAGAAGGACGCGCCGAGCCATGCCGCCACTCAGCTGGTGCGGGTACATGAGCTCAACGTCCTGCCCCAGGCCGTAATCATTAAACAATTGATGCATGCGGGCCGCCCGCTCGGGCATACGCGGCGTCCCCAGAACCTGATCGCCCACGCGCATCAGCGGGTCGAGGTTGCCCACCCCTTGCGGCACCATGCTCACGCCGTGCCCACGCAGCGCCGCCAGGCCCGCAGCGTCCTTCTCAGTACCGTCAAACCAAATTCTCCCGTTTACCTGCGCGTTATTGGGCCACAAACCCATCAAGCAATCGGCCAGGACCGTCTTGCCAGAACCCGAGGCCCCCACCACGGCCAGCACCTCGCCCACGTGGACGCTCAATGACAGGTCGTGCACCACCTCACTGCGCACGCGCCCGGCGCGAAAGAACGGCGCCGCCGGGTCGTACATGGTAAACGACACGGTCAAGCCCTCGACCTGCAACAGGTGATGGCCGCCCTCGTGGTGCGAGCCGGCCGTATGGGTGTGGTGGTGATGCAGCTCGTGGTCGGCGTGGTCCGCCGCGGCCTGGCCCGCCGCGGCCCTGCCCGCGCTTCTCGCCTTCGACATACCCAACACCCCCTAGTCCTGCACCGATTTTGTGCCCAGAAGCCCGCGCAGCAGCGCGCCCATGCGGTCAAACGCCGCAACAACGAGCACCAGCGCGGCTCCCGGCAAAACCGCCAGCCACCACTCCCCCGTCGAGAGGTACTGCATGGCCTCGGACAAGATCACGCCGATCGCAGGCTCGTCGGCCGAAAGCCCAAAGCCCAGGAAGGTGATCGAGGCCTCGTGCAGGATCGCATGGGGGAAGGCGAGAACCGCACCCACGATGAGCTGCGGCAATACGGCGGGCAGGATGTGACGCAGCGCCACCGTGGCCCGGCTTGCCCCCGCCGCACGGGCAAGCTTGATGTACGGCGCGTCCTTGACCTGCAGAATCTCGGCCCGCAGAACGCGCGCGAGACTGCCCCAGTGGGTCGTGGCCACGGCGATGGTCACGCCCCAAAAGCCGCGGCCCAGGGCGTAGCTCACCAAGATGAGCAGCACGATGTGCGGGATGCCCATCATCAGGTCCGTCAGCCACGAGACCACGGCGTCGGCCGCGCGCCCTCCCAGAGCGGCCACAAGCGCCAACACCAGCGCGATCACGCTAGAGCACCCGGCGGCGAGAAGACCCACAAACACCGAGGTAGAAAGCCCGGCAAGGGTCCGGGCCAGCATGTCGCGGCCCATCCAGTCGGTGCCAAACAAGTGAGCCGCGCAAGGCGCGAGGTTCTTCTCGGCAAAGTTGACGGCGACGGCGGCTGCGCCAGATGCGCGGCCCGCCACGACGACCACGGCGAGAAACGCGGCGCAGGTCAAAAGGCCAATCAACATGCGACGACGGTTGCCTCCGCGCGTTGCCTGGGCCTGATGCAGGACAGGCGCATCCCCGGCACTATCCACGGCGCACCCCCTCGCGAAGGCGCGGGTCGACGGCCGCGTACAGCACGTTTGCCAGCGCGTTTCCCGCAAAAACGAAGGCAGCCGAGGCCAGCGCGATGGCCACCAGCAGCGGCGCGTCCCCGCCCAAGCCCGCGGTCACGGCCGCCTGGCCCAAGCCGGGGTACGAGAAGACCTGCTCTACCAGCACCGATCCGCCAAAGACCTCGGACAAAGACGCGCACTCGATGGTGATCGCCGGCAGCACCAGGTTGCGCAGGCCGTGGCGACGCAGGACCTGCGCAAGACTCTGGCCGCGCGACTGGGCAAAGCGCACGTAATCACTGCTGAGGACCTCGATGGTCTTCTCGCGTGTGTGAAGGGCGATGCTCGGCGTGTTGGCCACTGCCAAGACCAGCGCGGGCAAGACCAGGTGCTGCAGCTTTTGCGCCCAGCTCACCTGCGCCGCGTCGACGCCCAGGGGCACGCTAAAGCCAAACGGGGCCCAGCGCAGCCACACCGCAAAGACCATGAGGGCAACCAGGCCCAGCCAAAACGTGGGCGTGGAGGACAGCAGGTAGCAGGCGCCGCTGATCGCGCGGTCGGCCAGGCTGCCCCGACGCGAGCCTGCGGCAACGCCCAGTACCAGGCCAAATACGCCCGCCAGCACCCAGGCCGCCAGCATGAGCGCGGCCGAGTTGGCAAAGCGCTCGCCCACGACCTCGGCAACAGGGCGGCCAAAGCGCAGGCTCTGGCCAAAGTCGCCGGTCAGCGCGGCGGCGGCCCAGCGCAGGTAACGCTCGACAACAGGGGTGTCGGTACCCCAGTAGGCGGCCAGCTGGTCGCGCTGCGCGTCGCCCATCTGCGCGTAGGCGGCCTGGCCCAGGTTCTGGCGCACGGGGTCCACGGGCGAGAGGCCTACCAGGGCAAACGTCACCATCGAGGTAGCGA
>CAVEMP010000141.1:3541-4898 GCA_963616835.1 uncultured Oscillospiraceae bacterium
TGGCCGTGCGGCTGCAGCTTTTGCGCCGCGACCTGCAGACCTTCGCGCTTCCAGTACAGGTGGCTCACGTTGGCAAACCACGCCCAACTGGCGTCGCCCTGGGGCGCGGGGCCGCGCTCGCCGTCCCAGGCGGCCTTTTGCCACAGGTCAAAGGACTCGTCCACCGTGGGCGCGGCCAGGGCCTCATCTAGGTAGGCGTCGGTCGCCGAGTCCTCGCGGCAGGCAAAGTTGAGGTTGCCGTTGGACCGATACAGCTCGTAGACGTCGGTGGGCGAGTTGGAGCCCCAGCCCCACATCACCGGGTCGCTAAACTCGTGCGGATAGATGTCGTCCCACGAGGCGCCGCGCGGCGTGACCTTGATGCCCACTGCCGCCAGCTGGCTGGCGATCGCGTTAGCCATGGCCTGGCGCACCGAGTCGCTGGCCGGATAGTACAGGTCAAACGCGCAGGTCAAGCTATCGCGGGCATAGAAGCCGTCACCGCCGCGCGCCCAACCGGCATCGGCGAGAAGACCTTCGGCTCGGTCGCGATTAGTTTCGATTTTCATGTCAGGACTGGCCCAGGGCAGGCCGTCGCCAATGCTATAGGCAACACTGCCGTGACCGTCCAGCACGTCGTCGATCAGGGCCTGGCGGTCAATGGCCAGGTTGATGGCCTGGCGAACCTCCAGGTTGCAGGTCACGTCGTTGCCCGCGGGGTAAGTGTTGGCGCCGTCGACGCGCGTGGAGCCGGCCGGAATGACGGGCAGCTGGATGCCGCGCGAGTCCACGGTCTGGTAGGACTCCAGCGTGTAGCCGGCCACCTCCTGGCCCGCCAGCGTGGCCGAGGTGTAGGCGATGTCGACCTGCCCCGCGCGCACGGCAGCCAGAGCCGCGTCCTCTTCCATGAAGGCCACGACAACGCGATCTACCTGCGGCGCATTGCCGTAGTAGCCTGGATTGGCCTCAAGGATCACCTGCTGGCCGCGGTCCCACTGGGCCAGCTTGTAGCGGCCCGAGCCCACCGGGTTCTTGCCGTAGTCGTCGCCATAGGCGTGTTGGGGCACAATGCCCAGGACGGCCAGCGTGTAGAGCAGCGCATTGAACGGCTTGACCAGGCGAAAGACGGCAGTGTGATCGTCCGGGCACTCCACGGTGTCGACGGCCGAGAGGTCTGCCTGCGCGTTCTTGGACGCCTTGATGGTGGCCACCGTGAAGGCCACATCGTCGGCGGTCACGGGTTTTCCATCCGAGAAGTTCGCGTCTTCTCGCAGGGTAAACGTCCAGCTCAGGCGGTCGTCGCTGCACTCGTAGGAAGTCGCCAGGTCACAGACAAAGTCCATGTTGGCGTCGGTGCGGATGAGGGTCGACTGGATCA
>CAVEMP010000142.1:0-11219 GCA_963616835.1 uncultured Oscillospiraceae bacterium
CGTCCGAGCGCGTCTCGGTCGAGACGGCCATGGACATCATGACGATCAACGGCGCCAAGCAGCTCCAGATGGAAAACGAGCGCGGCTCTATCGAGACGGGCAAGTACGCCGATTTCATCTTCATCGACAAAGACATCTCTAGTTGCGAGAAGGACAAGATCCACGAAGGCACGGTTAAGACGGTCTATTTCGAGGGCAAGGAAGTGTACACGGCTTAAGGCGTTGGTGGCAAACTAAGAATCGCGCGCTTTGCTTTGCGCGCATCATCCGGGTGTAAGGGAAGGGGCACTGCAGAATGGCCGATATCTCAAGAAAGAAATTCACTGCGTGTGACAACGAGAAAGCCGCCGGCGAGGCTTTGACGGGTTCCGGTGCCTGCACTGCCGCCCCTTTACCTTCAATCGCCGCAGATACGGTTGTCTACGGCAAGGTATACACCTCAAACCCCAACCAAGAGTACGTCCAGGCGTTTGCCGTCAAAGACGACAGATACGTTTACGTTGGCACCCAAGAGGGCGTCAAGCCGTATATAAAAGACGGCGAGACTAACGTGATCGATTATCGCGGCAAAGGCCTGGTCATGCCTGGTGCCACCGAAGGCCACGGCCACTACGTTGGCTATGGCGCGCTTGCCTATCTCAACCTAATAGTCACCGGCGCAACGCAAGACGAGATTCTTCAAAACGTTAAAGATTTTATTGATAAAAACCCGGATGAAAGTGCGTACTACACCTTTGGTTGGGATAACGTCGCCATGCTTCACGTCAAAGACAAAATTGACATGAAGAGTAAGCTCGACGAGATTTGCAAAGACAAAATCCTGCTTATTGGCGACGACTCTGGCCACAACGCGTTTTTCAATAGCAAAGCGGCGGAGGTTGCGGGAATTACCAAAGACTCGCAAATCGTCGGCGGCACTTTGTCTAAGGATAAAGACGGCGAGCTTTTGGGCCTGGCAAGCGATATGGCATTGAATTTCTTCTTAAAGTACGCCGTGGGAACCCAGGAAATTGTTCGAGAGCGCGACTACGAGGGCTTAGTCAAAACTATGGAGGCAGCGCTTCACAGCTTTGGCTACACCTATTACCAAGACGGCTGGACAAATTACTTTGGCCTGCAATTCATGGATGCCATTAGCGAACACGACAAGAATGGCGGTCTCTCTACCGTGATCAGCGGGTCTTACAAGATCGACTCTTACGATGACTGGAAAACCGAGTTTGAGGTTGCAAAAGAGTGCTGCAAAAAATACCCCACCAGCCACTTTATGTTTAACACCCTCAAGCTCTTCGCCGATGGCGAGGCGGTCGAAAGCGGCAGCGGTTGGCTGCTGGCCGAATACGCCGACGGCACCCACGGTACGCAGGTGTGGGATGACGACACGATGAACGCAATCGTGAAGGCCGCAAACCAGGCTGGCATATCCATGCACGTCCACACGCAGGGCGATGGCGCGGCAAGGCAGGTGGTCAACGCGTACATCAACGCAGAGGATTCGCAAAAGGGCCGCATCCACAACGGAATTGTCCACGGCAGAAACATTACCGCCGACACAAAAGAGAAGATGGGCCAGCACCACATCTATGCCGCCGAGAACATCAACTGGCGAGTGCTTACCGCAGTTGGTAACGAGAAAGAAGAGATCGAAGGTGTCTTTGCCGATATAGCCACTTTTAGGGCGGGCTACCCCATGCGGTCGCTTCTCGACAACGGCGTGCTGGTCACCTCTTCAACCGATGTCCCCGCCGCTTCCGGCGCGCCGACGACGGTCCCCGGCATCATCGAGGTTGCGGTTAACGATACCCGCGGTGATTTTGAGACCGTCAAGCTTGACCCGTCCGAGCGCGTCTCGGTCGAGACGGCCATGGACATCATGACGATCAACGGCGCCAAGCAGCTCCAGATGGAAAACGAGCGCGGCTCTATCGAGACGGGCAAGTACGCCGATTTCATCTTCATCGACAAAGACATCTCTAGTTGCGAGAAGGACAAGATCCACGAAGGCACGGTCGAGAAGGTCTATTTCGAGGGCAGGGAGGTATACACCGCCTAGGGCATCGGTGGCAAACTAGGAATCGCACGCTTTACTCTGCGTGTATCAATCGGATGCAAAGGAAGAGGCCCTGTAAAATGGCAGATATCTCAAGAAGGAATTTTGTCAAATATGTTGGCGTCGGGTGCGCTGGCTTGGCCTTGAGTGGGCTTGCTGGCTGCTCTGGCGCGGCCTCGTCTTCAACCGTCGCAGACACGGTTGTCTACGGCAAGGTATATACCTCAAACTCTAGCCAAGAGTACGTCCAGGCATTTGCCGTTAAAGACGGCAAGTACGTCTATGTTGGCACCGAAGAAGGCGTCAAGTCCTACATAAAAGACGGTACAACAAAGGTTGTTGACTACCGCGACAAGGGCATCGTTATGGCCGGAGCCACCGAGGGTCATGGGCACTACGTTGGTGGTGGCGCGCTTAGCTGCCTCGGCTTTATCATCGGAGGCGCAACGCAAGACGAAATTCTCAATAACGTTAAGGAATACGTCGAGAAGAACCCAGACAAAGAAATCTACTTCACGTTCGGCTGGGACAACGTCGCCATGCTCAGCGTCAAAGAGACAATTGAGATGAAAAGCAAGCTTGACGATATTTGCAAAGACAAGGTCATGTTCATCCTCAACGATGCTGGTCACGACGCCTTCTTCAACAGCAAAGCGGCAGAGGTTGCCGGAATTACCAAAGACACGCAAATTGCCGGCGGCTTTTTGTCTAAGGGCGAAGATGGCGAACTTTTGGGTTTAGCTTCCGACATGGCAGCCAATTATCTGCTGAAATACGCCGTCTCAAAAGAAAAGCTCGTTCAGGCGAGCGACTATGAAGCCGTTGCCCTGGCAATGGAGAGCGCCCTTCACGGCGCTGGTTATACCTACTACCAGGACGGTTGGACAAACTACTGGGGCACGCAGCTTCTGGATGTTTTGAGCGAGCATGACAAGAAAACGGGGCTTTCGGTCATGGTGAGCGGGTCTTACAAAATCGACTCCTACGATGATTGGAAAGCGGAGCTCGCCAAGGCGGAGGAATGCTCCCAGAAATACCCTACGGATCACTTTGCATTAAGCACCATCAAACTTTTTGCCGATGGCGAAGCAGTTGAGAGTCAAAGCGGTTGGCTGATTGACAGCTATCCCGACGGCTCTCATGGCACGCAGGTGTGGGACGACGAGACGATGAACTCGATTGTGAAGGCCGCAAACGAGGCCGGCTTGTCCATGCACATCCACTCCCAGGGAGATGCCGCCACCCAGCAGGTTGTCAATGCGTATATCAATGCAGAAGGCTCGCAAAAAGGCAGCATCTACAACGGCATCTGCCACGGCAGAAACATTGCCGCCGACTCAAAGAAAAAGATGGGCGAGCACCACATCTATGCCGCCGAGAATATCAACTGGCGCGTACTTAAGCCCAAAGAGTTGGAAGACACGGTCACGGAAACCTTTAGCATGGAAATCTTCAAGGCGGGTTACCCCATCAAGTCGCTTGTCGATAATGGCGTGACGGTCACTTCTTCAACGGACTTCCCTGCCTCTTCCGGCGCGCCGACGACGGTCCCCGGCATCATTGAGGTTGCCGTAAACGACACCCGCGGGGATTTTGAAGCTGCCCAGCATGACCCGTCCGAGCGCGTCTCGGTCGAGACCGCCATGGACATTATGACAATCAACGGCGCCAAGCAGCTCCAGATGGAGGACGAGCGCGGCTCTATCGAGACGGGCAAGTACGCCGATTTCATCTTCATCAACAAAGACATCTCGAGCTGTGCAAAGGATACAATTCACGAAGGCGCGGTCCAGACGGTCTATTTCGAGGGCAGGGAGGTATACACCGCATAGGGCCGGACGATTTCAATAATCAAAGTTCAAACCATTTAGGAAAGGGATGTTATGAAAAAGAAGACTTTGGCTTGCCTGCTTTGCTCGCTTCTTGTTGTGGGAGTGATGGTTTTGGCCGGTTGCGGCTCAAGCAACACCGAAGCCGACGCTATTTCTAAGGACCTCACCACGCAACTTGACTCCTTCAAGAGCGCCAGCTCGCAGAAGCTGGCCGATGCTCTTAAGGCCAACGACGCCTCGCTTTCGACGCTGGGTGTCGACAGCGACGAGCTGGCAAAGAGCTTGATGGACGGCTTTACCTACAGCGTGGGCACGGTCTCGGTCAACAGCGACAAGAAGAGCGCCACCGCAGAGGTAAGCATCACCTCTAAGACTGCGACCAGCGTGCTTGCCGCTTCGATCAATAGCCTGCCTACCGTGGTGGGTGACATGTCTCTTAACGACCTCTCCTCCGAGGACGCGGCCAACAAGCTCCTTGGCAAGGTGCTAACGCAGGCGGCCAAGTCGGCAGAGACCGAGACCGTCAAGGTCACCGTGACGTACTCCAAGACCTCCAATGGCTGGACGCTGGATGACCTTGCGACGCAGATCTACAAGGCTCTTGGCTTGGACCAGATCAACCTCGACAGCATCTACAGCCAGCTGGGCGTGAAAGACGCCGCCGAGCTTGAGTCCTACGTCAAGCAGTACCTTAAGTAGGTTTTAACCAACTGATCTTTAATAGCCTGCCTGCGTTTTGCGGGCAGGCTTTTTTCAAAGTGACGATCTGCGTGATAGTCGCTGCAGGCGTCAACAACAAATCAAGCGGTGCAAGTAAATGCAGATTGGACGGATTGGACAATGGCAACTCGGGTTTTAACAAACGGCAAGATCTTTACTGCAAACGCAAACGAGCCGTGGGCACAAGCCGTTGTTTTAGAAGGAAACAAGATTGCCTACGTTGGCTCCACAGAAGGCGCAACGCAGTTTGCTGGCAAGGATGTCCAGGTTGAAGATCTGGACGGCAAGCTTGTGACCCCAGGTCTGATCGATGGCCACCTGCATCTCTTTGCGGCAACCGCGCTTGACGGTCTTCTCAGCTTGGGCAATATGACGCGCGAGCAGATGCTCGACGCAATTTCTCAAGACGTGGCAAAACACCCCGAGCGCGAGGCGTATACGGGCTTGGGCTGGGCCGAAGAGGCGTTTGGCGAGAAGGGCCCCAACAAGGCAGATCTGGACGTCATTTGCCCCAACAAGCCAATGGCGTACTTCGACGCAAGCATGCATGCCGTATGGTGCAACTCCAAGGCGCTCGAGGCTGCGGACGTCACGCGCGACACGCCGGATATCGACCCTGCGGCTGGTGTCCTTTACGTTCGAGATAAGGATGGCGAGCCCACCGGCTACTGCAAAGAAATCGCCTCGCTAACCCATGTAATGGGGTCCGCCAAGTATTTTGACGAAGAGGCAATGGAAAAAGCCTCGGATGAGTTTATGCAGCACTGCGCCCAGCACGGAATCACGTCTATTGTCGACTGCGGTAGCCTGAGCTTTTTGACCTACCTCATAAACGGCGATCTCTGCGCAAAGATGGACACCAATGAGTGCCCCGTGCGCTTTAACTTCTGCGGCTATGCTGGCGCAGACGGGCTCTATGAAGCGTCGTTTGCCGATGCGGTTAAGTTTGCCGAGAAGTACAACGATGACCGCTTCTTCTGCACGTTCCACAAGCTCTTTAACGACGGTACGCTCGAGACCTGGTCTGCCGCGATTCCAAACGCGTATCCCAACGGCGAGGTGATTACCCCATCTATGACCGTGGACGCCCTTGCCGCCGAGTTCGAGCGCTGCGCAAAGGCTGCCCTGGACGTCAATATCCACGCGATTGGATCGGACGCGATTCACAACGTGCTGGAGGCCGCCCGTGTTGTACGCGAGAAGGGCTATGACGACCTGCGCATTATTTGCTCGCACACGTCGTATCCCTACCCGCAAGACCTCGAGCTTTTTGGTAAGTACGACGTTTTCTCTAACACAACCGGGCTTTGGTTGTCCGAGACAGATGAAGAGACGGAAGCCCTGGTCAAAGGCCTCACGCAGTCCAAGCCGTACGCAATGAAGAGCATCTTGATTGGCGGCGCGCGTGTTGGCTTGGGCTCGGATTTCCCAACCGATCCAACGAGCTTCCCGCCAATGCAAAACGCGGAGTGCCTTGTTACGCGTCAGCCTATTGGCCAGGTGGACGGCTATGTTCACGATGCAAATGAGGCCTTGACCGTCGCGGAAGTTCTTCTCGGCTATACGATCAACAACGCTTACCAAATGCGCAAAGAGGACGTGCTTGGCTCAATTGAGGTAGGCAAATACGCCGACCTCACCGTATTTAGCCAGGACCTGTTTGAAATCGACCCCCACGAGATTCACGGCGTTGCCGTTTGCGAGACGATCAAGGACGGAATCACGACGTACAAAGCTTAAAGAGGCCGCCTTCGAACCCTACTGCACCAGCTTGAGGTAATTGGCAAAGTCGAAGTTGTCGGGCAGGGGAAGAGAGAGCATGTATATGGTTGCGCCGAGAAAAACAAGCACGCCAACCGTAAATACGATCCGCTTTGGGGCAAGTTGCTTGTAAAAGCCAACCATGCCAAAGAGAAACAGGCATAAAGAATAAAGGACGCTTACCAGGCCGTACGAGTCGCTTGCCAAGTTGTTGCGGTTTCCATCTTCGCGGGTTTGCACGGCTTCTTGGGCCAATTGATTAGAGCTGGCAAAAAAGCTGGACTGCGGATAGTCATCGAAGGGCGTCGCTACGCCGCCTTTTTCAAGGGCGGCGTAGACGGCGTCCTTGAAGTTTTGGTAATCGGGGCAGTTTGTCTCGATGTATGCGTTCATTTGCTCGCGCAATGCGGCAGCACCCTGCGTGTCTCCCGCGCTTTCAAGCGCCTTAATGTTTGAGTTTAGGTCGTATACGTGCGTCCACAGGTTAAAAGACGCGATGTAGAGCTGCGTGTTAAGGCTATAGCTCGCGTTTGCCTCGGCGTTTAAGCGCTCGGCCTTGGCATAGTTTGAGGCCTGGTCGCTTTCGTGCAGGTCGCCGATCCACGAAGCCCAGGCCGTTGTAAGCGCGCAAATCGCCAACATGATTGCGACAAGCGTGTTGAAATCGGTCACAGTCTCGATAACCTTTTTTCCAAGCGGTTTTTTGTCGTTGTTGCTGGTCTTGACGTTGGTGGGGTTGTCTTCCATTTGCGCGTCGCATCCTTTGTCATGGTCTTTGCTAATAGAGCACGTGCCTTGTCTTGCGGTTTCGAGTTTGTGTCCGGGGTTTCAATCGCCGCAGCTACTACTATACTGGCATTTGTATGGGCAACCGCGATTTAGAAGGAATTTGATCATGCCTAACATTGTACTTCGTCAGCTCAAGGGTACCGTTATTGTCAGCGGCATCGCCTCCATCCTGCTTGGTATCCTCTTCCTTAGCTCGCCGCTTCTGGCGGGCCTGAGCTTCTGCTACTTCATTGGCGGCCTTTTGGTTGCCACGGGCATCGCCAAGATGTTCTTCTCTATGCCCAGCGCAGATGGCCCCGCCCCTTCGATTCTTGACGGCGTCATTCTGTTCCTCTTTGGTCTCTTGTGCTTCTCTATGCCGGGCGTGGTGGCCAACATCATTACGGTCATGTCTGGTATGTACATCATCGCCGACGGCGCCAACACCTTTAGCAAGGGTATGTACGCCATTCGCGCCAAGATCAGCGGCGGCGTCTTGCTGGTTATCTTCGCGGTCATCTTCATGATCTGCGGCTTCTTTGTTATGTTTGCTCCCTTCTCGTTCATCATGGTGCTTTCGGGCATCGTGATGGTCTTCGAGGGCATCTTCAACCTCATTCTTGCCGCAACCATTGGCAAGAAGCTCGAAGAGGTCCAGCAGGCAAAGTAGCCAGCAAAGCTTTTGCTTGCGCCAATCCGACGGCTTGGCGGCCCCATTTGCACGCGGGTGTGCGGTTAAACACACCAACTGCGGGCGAATGGGGCCGCTTTTATGTGTCTAAGCTGCAAACATTTGACAAACTGCAAGAATTTTCGTTTTTTTTTTCAGCGATTCCTGTAATATCCCAACAGGTGTTTTTCAATCGCTGTTCAGTTTCAGGGTGGCCTGACGGGGGCCTCCAGAACGGCTTTTGAGCATCAAAACTGTATAGAGGCGCAAGTCGATCCTAAAAAGAAAGGCCAAGGAATGCTAAGGAAGAGGTTAGGATGCCTTCTTGCCACCGCTCTTATGGTGACGACGATGGTTCCCGTATCTGCGTTTGCCTCCCCCTCTCAAGAGCTTACTTCGTACAGCTCTGGTAACGGGGGTTACACGTTTGAGAAGATCTCTCACCCCGATCAGGGCACAATGACGCCCGACGGCATTGTTGACTACCTGGGCAACGGCGCTGTGGCTGCCCCCGACGGCAGCGGCGACTACCAGGGCGACCGCGGCCAAAGCTACTCTTGGTCTGCCGTGGCCTATGGCGACTACCTTTATGTGGGCACCTGCTACGCGGCCATGGGCAACACGCTGACCCTTATGAAGAGCGTCTTGGGCGACCAGTTTGACAGCGAGACCATGGCGGCCGCCATCAAGACCATGTACAACGGCACCTTCTACCAGGGTCACGAGGACGGCGTTGACTCCAACGGTGTCCTGGTGAAGATGAACACCAAGACCGGCGAGCTCACGGTGCTCATGTCCAAATCCCTGAACGGCTATACGCCGCTGTTCCGCAACGCCATCTCGTACAACGGCAAGCTCTACTTCTGCGGCAGCGTGGGCAAGGACGGCAGGCCCGGCCTGCCGAGCGTCTACGAGGTCGACCCCGAGACCGACGAGTTCAACCTTGTTTACCAGGGCCTTTCTAACTATGCCGATTACATGGCGGCGTACAAGGCGGGCATCTGCACCGGCATCCGCGGCATGTGCGTCTACGACGGCAAGCTTGTCATTAGCACCGTCTTCATGGACAGCTCCACCGGCGAGAGCGGCGTGAAAATCCTTGAGTCCAGCGACCCCTCCAGCGGCTTCACGCAGATCGCCGACTCCGACTCTTTGTTTAACTATCCCGTGTACTTCTACGAGGA
This sequence comes from uncultured Oscillospiraceae bacterium, assembly GCA_963616835.1. Classification (GTDB taxonomy): domain Bacteria; phylum Actinomycetota; class Coriobacteriia; order Coriobacteriales; family Atopobiaceae; genus Paratractidigestivibacter. The sequence continues at coordinate 8,986 of CAVEMP010000142.1, forward strand.
CAGCATCTACGGCGGCTCTATCTGGGACATGATCGAGTACAACGGTAACCTGTACGTCTCCATTTGCACCGGCACGCCCGAGAACGCCCCGGACGACAACTCCATGCAGTCCTTTGCCATTGTGCGCGGCGAGAAGAACGCCGACGGCACCTATAAGTGGACTCCGCTTGTTGGCGATCAGGACAAAGACGGCGCTCGCTACACCTTTGGCATTGACCCCGAGCGCACTCGCTCTGGCGCCGCTAACCTGATGGTGTACAACGGCTATCTCTACATTGGCGAGTACAACGACGAAGAGATCGCCCTCGAGCGCATTCTGTTCAACAAGACGGGCGAGGACGCCGATGGCAGCATCGGCGGCGTGGACTGCAGGTTTGTCAACGCCAACCTCGAGCAGTCCGTGAGCCTCTATCGCATGGACCAGAACGAGAACATGGAGCTTGTGGTGGGCGACGCCACGGCAATGTTCCCTAACGGCAGCCTCTCGGGCCTGGGCTCGGGCTGGGGCAGCAACGAGAACCAGTACATCTGGCAGATGTCTGTCTACGACAACAAGCTCTACATTGGCACCTTTGACACCAGCAGCCTGCTTGAGCCTATTGGCCGCTTCTCTAACGGCGATATCATCAACATGACCCCCGCCGAGTGGAAGACCCAGCTGCAGTACCTCAAGGAGCTCATTGAGCTGCTGCTTAAGAAGAACGGCGGCGCCACCCCGGTCGCGCTTGACGGCGATTCTGCCGGCGACCAGGCGGCTTCTACCGATCAGCAGATGACTGCCGAGCTCGAGCAGCTCTATCAGGACCTCGAGGACGCCGAGGGCTACCTTGACCAGAGCGGCGTCGTTGCTGCAGCGTCTGAGGACGGCGCGACCGACGCTTCCAGCATTAGCGAGAAGATCGCCTACCACCAGGAGTTTGCCAACTACTACGAGGATCTTCTCAACACCTTCGATAAGCTGCAGGAGAAGTACGAGCTGTCCAAGGACATTGTCGAGCGCATCCAGCAGCTTTTGAGCAAGGACAACCTCGAGCGCGTTAAGAGCGTCATCGAGTGCCTTAACTACATGAGCAAGGCTACCCGCGGCTTTGACCTGTACGTGACCGAGGACGGCGTGAACTTCACGACCGTGACCAAGGACGGCTTTGGCGATCCCTACAACCACGGCCTGCGCGTCTTTGCGGCCACCGACCAGGGTCTGTGCATTGGCACCGCTAACCCGTTCTACGGCACGCAGGTGTGGATTGAGCGCGGCTACGAGCTGACCTACGACGCCAACGGCGGCGAGGGCAGCGTCGAGGATTCCAACAGGTACGAGTCTGGTGAGAAGACCACCGTGCTTGCCGGCGACCTTACCCGCGACGGCTACACCTTTGAGGGTTGGAACACCAAGACCGACGGTACCGGCGACTGGTACCAGCCGGGCGCTTCGATCGAGATGACCGAGCCCGTCACGCTTTACGCGCAGTGGAGCAAGGATGTGCCCCCCGTTGTGAAGGACCTGACGGTTACCTATGACGCCAACGGCGGCTCGGGCACCGTGACCGACTCCAACCAGTACGCTGCGGGCGAGAGTGCAACCGTGCTTGCCAACGCGTTTGCCCGTGACGGCTACACCTTTGCCGGCTGGAACACCGCGGCCGATGGCTCTGGCGACTCTTACAAGCCGGGCGAGAAGGTTGAGCTCAAGGACAACGTGACGCTCTATGCCCAGTGGACCAAGGACGCCTCTGACGCCCAGAAGCCGGCCGACGAGAAGCCCGCTGGCGATGTAAAGCCGACCAACGAGAAGCCCGCGCCTGCGGACGCCAAGTCCAAGAAGGCCACGCCCGAGACCGGCGACATGACAAGCCCCGTGCTTGCTGCTGTGGTTGTTGTTGCAGGCGTTTCTTGCATGGTTCTTGCTCGCAAGGCTCGCGGTCGCCGCGAGAACTAGTGGGTGGCGGCCGAGACCTTACGGCATCGGCTAAAACCGCATAACAAGCTTTAACGCAGGCTGTTCGCTTCTTAGCGAGCGGCCTGCGTTTTTCTCTGTGCTGACAAGCAATGCGACGGGTTAATGGTACGGGCTAAAAGTTAATCCTATAAAACACCTGGGAATTACGAGCGCGGGTGCCGCGCTTTCGGGTAGCCTGGTACCTTGTGAAAAACGACAGATGAAGGGGAGACTGTGGACGATTCGAGCTTCAAGGCAATGGCACAAGAGATTGATGGCCTGTTGGGCATCGACCAAA
>CAVEMP010000143.1:0-6537 GCA_963616835.1 uncultured Oscillospiraceae bacterium
CTGTTTCAGAGCGCCTTTGGCCCCTCCGCCCCGTCGCGGGCGGAGGGGCCTTTTTTGTGTTGCGCATCGTTTTTCTATGGAAACTTGTTTAAACAGGCCGGAAACTGTTTGTTTGGGAACGCCCACTCTTATCCTTTGCAATGAAAATTTTCGGGGATGGCAATGACATGCTGTTTGGATGGGTAGTGTGCCAAATGTTGGTGTCACGACCCCGTTCGGGAAGCGCGGGTCCTTTGCCCGCCCGGGCAAACGGGGCGTCGCCTGGAATCGGTTGTATTCTACGCCGGGATTATGAGACCTTCCCCTTCTTTTCCGCGACGGCCGCCTCGACGCAGACCCTCGCCTTCTCGAGCACGTCCTCCGGTATGGGCCCGCGCGCCGTCTCCGACCTGGCCACGCCCCTCAGCGAGGCCGCGTCGATGAACCTTGCCCCCATCCACTCCTCGTTGACGTCGATGAGCACCGAGCCGACGAGCCGCATCATCGACTCGCGCGACGGGAAGACCCCGACGACCTTCGTCCTGCGCTTCATCTCCTCGTTGGCGCGCTCCTGGACGTTGTTGGTGCGCAGCCAGACGTGGTGCTCGTAGGGGAAGTCGAGGTAGGCGAGCGCGTCGGCCTCGGCGTCCTCGAGCAGGCGGCCGCAGCGGGGCCTCATCGCCGCGATCACGCCGGTGGCGTGGCGGTACGCCGCGCGCACGAGCATCGGGTCGCGCTGCGCGAACACGGCCTTCATCGCCTCGGTCGCCGCCGCCCTGTCCCTCCCTCTTGTCGAACCAGCCGGCGACGTCGCGCTCGAGGTGGGCGATGCAGCGCTGCCAGGCCGCGCCCTGGAAGACCTCGGCTATCGCCTGGACGAGGCCCTCGTGCGCGTCGGAGACGACGCGCCTGCGCAGGCCGAGCAGGAACGCCTTCCACGACGCGGCGGACTCCGCGTCGACGACGTCGAGGCCGACGAAGCGGCGGGAGCCGTCCGCGCCGCACGCGATGGCGGTGACGACGCCCCTGGACTGCGCGTGGCCCTCCTCCCGGCACTTGACGTAGGTGGCGTCGAGCCATAGGTACGGGAACTCCTCGCCCTCGAAGCGCTCGGCGGCGAGGGACGCCACCTCCTCGTCGAGGTCGGCCGTCATGCGCGACACGCGCGACGGGCTCAGGGACCCGAACTCGGGCGCGTCCGCGGCCTTTTCTATCTTGCGCGTGGAGAGGCCGCGCACGTAGGCCTCCTTCACGATCGCGACCATCGCGCGGTCGACGCGCGAGTAGGGCCTGATCAGCCCGTCGGGGAAGTAGGTGCCCTCCCGCAGCTTGGGTATGCGCAGGGTGATCTCGCCGAGCGGCGTGAGTAGCTTGCGCTCCCTGTAGCCGTTGCGTCTGTTCCCTCGCCGCACAGCTCGTCGGCCTGCCAGTCCATCAGCTGGTTGACCGACGCCTCGAGCTGGCGCCTCCCGAGCTCGAGGAGGTCGACCGAGCCGTCCTCCCTGAGCGGCAGGTCCTACATAGCCTCGTTTTCATGTAAAGTTCCCATAGCGGTCGTTGCCTTTCTCCGGAATCTGACATTCAGCAAATGCGATTCTAGGCAACGGCCGCTCTTTGCTCAAAAGCGGCCCGTGACACCAACATTTGGTACATGGTCTTTGGATGGGCCTGACGCTGCGGCCACTGGTGCCATTTGACGATTTGACGGTGGTGGAAACGATAATCAACACGCCATCGATTGAAAGTTTGCAGGAAATGCCCAGAAAAGGGCTTTCCAACGCCGGGGTGCAGCGCTGAAAGGGCGTCTTGTTGTCGACGGTACACAAGTACCTCGGGATTGACGACGTCTTCCGAGCGCGCGGGAGACGAGGCTTAGAGGCGATCTGCGTGAACCCGGCGCTCCGACAATGGTAAGGGCAACGTCGAGCGTGTGGTGTACTGGTGCCGGTGGCACCTATTCACGCTGGCCCCTCCCTCCGGTTTTGAAGACCTTCAAGGGCTGTGACTGGGACCGCATCATGCATCCTCCCGTCAATGGACGGGAAGCCACAGGGTCCTGCTCGTTCCAGTGCGACAGGCTCAACCTCATCCTGTACGGCGGGGTCGGCAACAACAAGACGCGCATGGAGATAGCACGTGAGGGTGCCGCGTCGAGGGGCTAACGAAGAGGATGAGGCACCTCGGATGGCGGTGGGGAATAGGCACGTCACGTGACAGGGCGCGAGCCGTTGCCAGACTTGAAATTTTTATTGCCCGGCATGAAAGATGATTTTGAAATCAATGAAGTTTCGCGCTTGCTTTTTTGTTTGCTGGTGCGGCTATAGAAAGATGTTTGAATTGTGGGGCAACGCTCTCCCAACTACCGTTCACCGGAAAGCCATTTCTGGTTAATGCGGCATTTAGTAACGAACAGTGAAGAGTAAAAAGTGACCAGTGCCCCCATCGAAATAGTGCAGTTTTGTTACCTGCGATTTCACTTTTCTGTCAGAAACCTTTCAGAAACCTATCAGTATAAAAATGCGAACTAATTTACCGTTTGCCGTTTTATCGATTTTCTTTCTATAGCTGCAGGTAATCTGGGCTTTACCGAATTTTGCGCTGCGCTTCCTTGCTTATTACATCACTAAAAATTGGAGGGACAGTTATGCCCAGTGGCCGCACGTTGGAATCTCGATCTCTTATCAAACCACCGTCTTCTCCTTTTGAATTGGCTAGGCCTTTATGTAAGGAGCTGGTATCCCAGCTTGATGCTTTTCGTTTTCTGATTTTCTATGGTGAGCCAGGGCTTGGCGTGCAGGATATTCAGGACTGCTTGCTGCGCGTTTTGGTCATGGACAAGAGGCATATTTTGGGCTTCTCTGCTAAGAAATCTATCAATTCAGAAAAAGCCTCGGATTCGCTTGTGAGATTTGCTCGCAAGATAATTAAAGAGGAAGAGCCAGTTGGCAACGTTGTCGTGATTTCTGGTCTTCCAGCATCAGACGAGATGGAGACAAGACGGCAGGTTAAGGCTATTAAACGCGTGCTTGAATCTGGCTTCTCGGTGATTCTGTCTCTTGAACCAGAGACCTCTTTAGTGCTTGAGGCGTTTGATGTTTATGGCCTTGTAGACTTTAACCTGGTGCGCGAGCATGTGGAGAAAATTGACTCTGCGGTTTCTTGTGGGGACGGCTGCATCAAGTTGTCACGGGGGATACCGCAGCTGTATTTAGCGCTGCTCAACTCGGCGTATACCGTTGGCGGCAACCCATCTGTAGCGTATTTTGACCGCCTTTCGGAAGCCGTTGGAAAGAGCGTTGGGGCGACCCTAACTTGCGAAGAGGTCTGCTTTAGGCTGTATCTTTATTTGCTTGGCTCTGGGTCTATGGAGGATGTTGAGGCCGAGATTGGGTTTAAGGCCCTGGAGTTGTTTCAAGAGGCCGAAGAGCAGTCCGTGCTGTTTGGCATTTCGTTGAGAGAGGGTTCATTTCTAACGCTGCCTGAGCAGGCGGGCCTCCCATTTGATTACCTATTTGATGTACTGAGAACACCCTTACGGGACTCGCAGGAAGTTATCTATAGAGCAGCCCGTTCGTTGTTTAACAGAAACGCCAAGCGTTCGGTCGCCGTTGCATCCCACCTCAAAGACGCCTTGCTTGGTCGCTATGTTCTGGATTTTGGCGAAGAGCTTCTCGACATGGGCGAGCTCGAATTGACGAGAAGGGGCTTGGCTTCTGTAAGGTCTGGCGAGGAAGTTGATGAGAATCTGCGGTTGGCGCTGGAGGCTGCATTAAGCGCGCTGACGGATCGCCACTTCTCGCCGTCGTTGTATCAGGCTGTTACGGCGGAGTTTGTAGAGAACTTCTCGGCTGGAAACGCGAGGGCTAGGACGGCTTTGCTGTTTGTTGACGCCCGTTTGCGATTTTGCGGAGAGGTACGTGAGGGGTACGAAGGGGGCCTTGGAGTCGATTCGACGCAAGCAAGACTTCGACTTCACGCGAATGTATTTAGGCATATTGTTCGAGGAGAGCTTAAAGAGGCCATCAAACTCTTTGTGGGTAAGTCGCTCGACGGACAAGAACCAACCATATCGTCGGCCCTGCTTTCTTTGGATGGCGAGCTGATTAGGCTTATGAACTGCGATTCTTCGTCAAATGGCGGGGCTTGGTTCGAAAAGAGCAAGACTTTCTTGGAGCGCCTGGGACAAGGCGTTCTTCTCGACTATCTGAGTGTTGTCGTAGGGATGCGCGACCTCTTTAACGACATGGGCCAAGATGATGGGGGTTCGTATAACGCCGGCAGGCGCCTTTCGGAAGACAAAATAATTCGGGCTTTTATGCTGCTTGAGGAGGCTATTGAGCATATGCGGATGGGCGTGTGGACGAACGCGCACGTCGAATCGGGCTGCGCCGTCGACCTTCTTGCCGCGGCTGATGCCACTCAGCTGAGGGACATGGCGCGACTTGCTCAATGCATCGCGCGAGACACGCTGGGTGAACACGTGGAAGTCGAGCCGGATACTTATGCCGAGGGAATGAGGCACATCGCTACGATTGTTGCCAGGGCCTTGGCGGCGGGAGAGGACGAGGCGTTAAGCTCTTCTGGCTCAAGGAGCCTGCCGCGTGAGAGCACCTGGTTTATCCTGCTGTTGTCTAATGGGCTTGGTTCGTTTTCGGCGCAATTTGAAGACGAGCTGTTTCCAGAGTGGAGAAGAGCGTTGGCTTCGGCGAGAAAGACGGTGTGTCCGACTTTTGGCATGAGGGAGATGGCGCCAATCGTCCTTCTTGAGGCCGCGGGCACCGAGGTGCCGAGGAGGTCCGACAAGGCTGCTGACGCATGGACGGTGGACCGACTGCGCATCAACCTTCTGGGGGATTTTTCGGTTTGCGTGGGCTCGCGGATGGTCGACGGCACGCGCCTTGAGGCGAGGTCGTCGAAGGCGATGCTGGAGTTTTTGGCCTTGCATAAAAGGTATACGGCGAGTCAGGCAAGGCTGATCGAGCAGCTGTGGCCGGGCGTGTCGTATAGCTCGGCGCTCGAACGCTTGTATCAGACTAAATCGCACATCAGAAAGGCATTGAGGTCTGCGGGCTTTACGGCTGACCCCTTCATTACTGCGAAGATTAATGGGACTGTTGGGCTTGATGCCGGCCTGGTGAGCTGCGATGTTGATGATCTTCTCGCCAAGGCACGCGCCACGATCAACGAGAAGGACGACGCTAGGACCGTTGAATTGGCGCTTGAAACCGAAGGCGCGTACACGGGCGACCTGTGGGTTCCCTCGAACGATACGACGGGTTACCTGACGCGTATGGCGTCAACGATCAAAACGACGTATACCGACGCCTTGCTTTCGGGCGCCGAGGCGGCCTTGAGGATTGGTCGGCTGCGCGTGGCCTCGCGACTGGCGCGCGGCGCTCTTCTTGCCGACCCAATGAGAGAAGATGCCGAGATGACCTTGCTCCGCGCGTTGGAACAGAGCGGCCGCAGAAAAGAGGCTACCGAAAACTATGGTCTCTTTTGCCAGAACTTTGCCGAGCTTGCGGGTAGGCCGGTGTCAAAGCAACTGCGGGCTTTAGCTGCCGAGCTGCTGTTGTCTTGTGAGATGAGCGCGTAAGGGTGCTGTTTTAGTTGAGACGCCATTATCATGTCGTACCTGTTTCGTGATATCGGTAAAGTTATGAGGTACTGCACTCTGCAGACATTTTGTTTGCCATCGACGCTGAGGATTTACCATGGCTAATTTTCTCTCTAAGCTGCTCTCCATTGGTGCCGACAAGGAGCTTAAGGAGTATGAACGTATAACCAAAAAGGTCAACGACCTGGAGCCTAAGTACGAGGCTATGTCCGATGACGAGCTGAAGACCCAAACCGAGGTCTTTCGCAAGCGTTATGCCGATGGTGAGACCTTGGACGATCTTCTCCCTGACGCCTTTGCGGCGGTGCGCGAGGCTTCTAAGCGTACGACCGGCCTGCGCCACTTTGACGTGCAGATCATTGGCGCCATCGCGCTTCACCGCGGCACCATCGCCGAGATGAAGACGGGCGAGGGCAAGACGCTTGTTTCGACCCTGGCTGGCTACCTCAACGCCATCCCGGGAAAGGGCGTGCACATTGTCACGGTCAACGATTATCTGGCCAAGCGCGACTCTGAGTGGATGGGCAAGATTTACCGCTTCCTGGGTATGGAGGTTGGTCTTCTGCAGAACGGCATGAAGATCAGCATGAAGAAGCCCGCCTATGCGGCCGACGTCACCTATGGCACCAACTCGGAGTTTGGCTTTGACTACCTGCGCGACAACATGGTGACCCGCCCCAACCAGCGCGTTCAGCGTGGCCACAACTTTGCCATCGTCGACGAGGCTGACTCCATCTTGATCGATGAGGCCAGGACCCCGCTTATCATCTCGGGCGCCGGCACCAAGTCGGCCAACACCTACAAGGACTTTGCCCGCGCCGTCCGCGGTCTTATCCCCGAGGACGATTTTGAGATGGACGAGGCCAAGCACACCATCGCCACTACTGAGGAAGGCCTTAAGAAGGTCGAGAGGAACCTTGGCATCGAGGACATCTATGCCG
>CAVEMP010000144.1:0-20258 GCA_963616835.1 uncultured Oscillospiraceae bacterium
CTTCAAGATCGCCGGTTCCATGGCTATCAAGGACGCCCTCAAGAAGTCCGATCCTGTCCTCCTCGAGCCGGTCGAGTCCGTTGAGGTCGAGACCCCCGAGCAGTACATGGGCGACGTTATGGGCAACCTCTCTGGTCGCCGCGGCAAGATCGAGGGCATGGAGGATCGCTCCGGCTCCAAGGTCATCCGCGCCAAGGTGCCCCTGGGCGAGATGTTTGGTTACGCTACCGACCTTCGTTCCCAGACTCAGGGTCGTGCGAGCTACACCATGCAGTTCGACTCCTACGAGCCCGTCCCCAAGGCCGTCCGCGACGAGATTGTCGCCAAGAACGGCTCTAACTAAAACGACCCGAGCGATAGCTCATTTACGGAGGTAACACAGTGTCCAGCCAGAAGATCAGGATCCGCCTCAAGGGCTATGACCACGAGGTCGTTGATCAGTCCGCGAAGCTCATCGTCGACACCGCCCAGAAGACCGGTGCCCGCGTGAGCGGTCCCATCCCCCTGCCCACCGAGCGCAACCTTTACTGCGTCATCCGCTCGCCGCACAAGGATAAGGACTCCCGCGACGAGTTCGAGATGCGCACCCACAAGCGCCTCATCGACATTCTCGACCCCTCTTCCAGCACCGTCGACTCGCTGATGCGTCTCGACCTCCCCGCTGGCGTTGACATCGAGATCAAGCTCTAAGGCTTAGCTCTTACAGCGCGCACAAGGCCCTTCGGTTTAACCGAGGGGCCTTTTTGCTGATTGGTGACGCTTCTGGGTAGGGGAGTCGCGTCCTTCTCGCCGCCGTATAAGATGATGGCGAGAAGACCTTTTGGGCCACGTGCCCCAACCCCAAGGAGCTGCTTTGAAGAAGTTCTACCTCGTGCGTCACGGCCAGACGAAATACAACGAGCAAGGCTTTATCCAGGGCCACTGCGACTCTCCCTTGACCGAGCTGGGCCGTCAGCAGGCCTTGGCCGCAGGTGAGTGGCTGGCCGCCCACGACGTACGCCCTCAGGCCATCGCCTGCTCTCCCTTGGGCCGCGCATTCACAACCTGCGGCCTTATCACAAGCGTCCTTACCGAGAAGGGCAACATCGACGATACGGTCTTCCCGCAGTCCGACGCCCGCCTTATCGAGCGCGCCTACGGCACCTACGAGCGCTGCTCGAAGGACGACTTCCCGTTCAACCTGTGGGACCCAGGTGACGCCGTCATGCCTTTCGGCGGCGAGGGCAACGCCACCATCATCAAGAGGATGCACGAGGTCGCCTGCGATCTTCTCGCCGCAGACACCACGCAGGCGGCCATCGCCGTAAGCCACGGCTCGGCCTGTCGCCAGTTTGTCTATACATCAAACGTTGGCGCAATCGAGCTGCCCCAGCGCCTTCCCAACTGCTGCATCGCCATCTTTGACTACGACCAAGATGCAGGTGAGTTTTTCTTGGATAAACTGGTGGACCCGCTGTCCTAGGGGGTATGGATACGCCCGGCTAAGGGGATTTTGCAGCCGCAGGTAGATGGCCTAAAAAGTTGTGCGTAGAGATTGTGAAGCCGCTCATACCCGTGTAATATAGACAAGCTGCCTAATTGGGGACTGCTGTGCCTAATGCAGGTAGCAAGTATCGGATGTGGTCCGCTGGGGAAGAGCAAAGGCTCTAAAGGGTCCCATGACCACCGAGGGTAAGGAATGAGCATGGTCAACACCATCCTCGGCCGTAAGCTCGGAATGACGCAGGTTTGGGACGAGAACGACAACGTCGTGCCCGTCACCGTCATTCAGGCTGGCCCCTGCACCGTCTCGCAGGTTAAAACGAAGGCGACCGACGGCTATGAGGCCGTCCAGATCGGCTTTGGCGACATCACCGCCAAGCACGTCAACAAGCCCATGGCGGGTCACTTCGCCAAGGCTGGCGTCGAGCCCATGCGCTTCCTGCGCGAGGTTCGCGTCGAGAACGCCGAGCAGTACAAGACCGGCGACGTCGTGACCGTTGCCGATTTCGCCGACGTCACCACCGTTGACGTCACCGGCACCTCCAAGGGTAAGGGCTTCCAGGGCACCATCAAGCGCTGGAACTTCTCCCGCGGTCCTATGACCCACGGCTGCCGCAACCAGCGCAAGCCTGGTTCCATCGGCCAGTGCGCCTACCCCGCTCGCGTCCGTAAGGGCCTTCACATGTATGGCCACATGGGCAACGAGCGCGTCACCGTGCGCAACCTCAAGCTCGTTCGCATCGACGCCGAGCAGAACCTCATGCTCGTCAAGGGCGCTGTCCCCGGCGGTAAGAACGGCCTCGTCCAGGTCCGCATGGCCTAAGGGCCCCAGAAACAACTTCTCTTAGGCTAATAAGGAGGACACATGTCCAAGTATGCAATCAAGAACGTCGAGGGGGCTGAGGTCGCGCAGGCCGAGCTTTCCGACGACGTCTTCGGCATCGAGCCGAACATCCCCGTCATCCACCAGGTCGTGAAGGTTTACGAGGCTTGCCAGCGTCAGGGCACCCACTCCACCAAGAACCGTCACAACGTTTCCGGCGGCGGCGCTAAGCCTTACCGTCAGAAGGGCACCGGCCGTGCTCGCCAGGGTTCCACCCGCGCCGGCCAGTGGCGTCACGGCGGCGTGATCTTTGGACCGCTGCCCCACAGCCACGCCCTCAAGATCAACAAGAAGATGGTCAAGCTTGCCATGAGGTCTGTCCTCTCCGGCAAGGTCGCTGACTCCGAGCTCGTCCTTGTTGACAGCCTCGCTTTCGACACCATCTCCACCAAGTCCGCTGTGGCCGCCCTTAAGGCCCTCGGCATCGAGGACAAGCGCGTCACCGTCGTCGTCGCCGACGACGCCGTCGAGACCTACCTGTCCTTCCGCAACATCGAGAAGGTCACCGTCATCGGTGAGTCCGAGGCCAACACCCGCTTCCTCATCGACAACGGTGCTCTTCTCATGACCGCCGACACCGCCAAGTACTTCGAGGAGGTGCTCGTTTAAATGAACTCCGTCTACAACGTGATCATCCGCCCGATCATCTCCGAGCGTTCTTACGATCTCATGGAGCAGGGCAAGTACACCTTCGAGGTTGCTAAGGAAGCCCCCAAAGAGGAGATCGCCGCTGCCGTCGAGAAGCTCTTCAACGTCCACGTGCTCAAGGTCAACACCATGAACGTCCGTGGCAAGAAGAAGCGTGTCCGCTACCAGCAGGGCATGACCCGTTCCTGGAAGAAGGCCATCGTCACCCTCGCCGAGGGTGAGCAGATCGAGATCTTCGCCACCTCCCAGGCCGCCGAGTAAGGCACTTCGCCCGCGTCCCCCAAAGCGGGGACCGGGCTTTCATGCCGCGCCCTATGGATACGCGCGGTACCGTGGTAATCCGGTGTCACCCACCAATCCCTGAGTGGGTGGCCAACGGAAAAGAAAGGGAAACCACTAATGGCAGTTAAGCACCTCAAGCCGACGAGCGCAGGCAGGCGTTTCCAGACGATCTCCGATTTCTCCGAGATCACCTGCACCAAGCCCGAGAAGTCCCTTCTCGAGCCCCTGCACAAGAAGGCTGGCCGCAACAACAGCGGTCACATCACCACCCGTCACCAGGGCGGTGGCACCAAGCGCCAGTATCGTCGCATCGACTTCAAGCGTCTGAAGGACGACGTGCCCGCCAAGGTCGCTACCATCGAGTATGACCCCAACCGTTCTGCTCGCATCGCTCTTCTCCACTACGTGGACGGCGCCAAGGCTTACATCCTGGCTCCCGAGGGCCTGCACGTGGGCGACACCGTCATCTCCGGCACCTCCGGCATCGACATCAAGCCCGGCAACGCTATGCCCCTGTCCGAGATCCCTGTTGGTACCCTCGTTCACAACGTCGAGTTCCAGCCTGGTAAGGGCGCCGCTATGGCTCGTTCCGCCGGCACCTCCATCCAGCTCATGGGCAAGGACAACGGCTACGCCATCCTGCGTATGCCCTCCTCCGAGCTTCGTCGCGTCCTTCTCACCTGCCGCGCCACCATCGGTGTCGTGGGCAACGCCGACCACTCCAACATCGTCGTCGGCAAGGCTGGCCGCAAGCGTAAGATGGGCGTCCGTCCGACCGTCCGTGGTACCGTCATGAACCCTGTCGACCACCCGCACGGCGGCGGCGAGGGCAAGAACCACACTTCTGGTCGTCCTTCCGTCACCCCGTGGGGCAAGCCCACAAAGGGCTACAAGACGCGCGACCCCAAGAAGGCAAGCAACCGCCTCATCATCCGTCGCCGCAAGTCCAAGTAGTCTCACGAGTAGTAGGAGATATTAAGAATGAGCAGAAGTCTCAAGAAGGGCCCGTTCGTGGAGACTCGCCTCCTCGCGCGCGTTGCCGCTCAGAACGAGGCAGGCACCAAGGATGTCATCAAGACCTGGTCGCGTTCTTCGACCATCTTCCCTGACATGGTTGGTCACACCATCGCCGTTCACGATGGTCGCAAGCACGTGCCCGTGTACGTTACCGAGTCTATGGTTGGTCACAAGCTGGGCGAGTTCGCTCCCACCCGTACCTTCCGCGGTCACAAGGTTAAGTAGGGGGTACATTAATGGCTAACAACAACGTTGAGGTCAGCGCCACCGCCAAGTACGTGCGCATCGCTCCTCGTAAGGCTCGCGCCGTCGTCTCTTTGGTTCGCAACCTCCCCGTCGCTAAGGCGCTCGAGGTCCTGCAGTTCAGCACCCGTGCTGCTTCCGAGGACGTCTCCAAGGTCCTGCGTTCCGCCGTCGCCAACGCCGTCAACAACAACGGCCTGCGCGCCGACGACCTCGTGGTCAAGACCGCTTACGTCAACGAGGGCCCCACGCTTAAGCGTATCCGTCCTCGCGCTAAGGGCTCCGCTTCCCGTATCAACAAGCGTATGAGCCACATCACTATCGTCGTCGCTCCTCGAAAGGAGGCGTAGGGAAAGCATGGGTCACAAGGTTCAGCCTACCGGCTTCCGTCTCGGCATCACCGAGGAGTGGCGTTCCCGTTGGTACGCCGATAAGAACTACGCCGAGAACCTCGGCAACGATCTTGCTATCCGCAAGTTCCTGGAGAAGCGCCTCGAGAAGGCCGCCCTCTCCCGCGTCGACATCGAGCGCGCTGGCGACAAGGTGAAGGTCACCATCTTCACCGCTCGCCCCGGCATCGTCATTGGCAAGAAGGGCTCCGAGATCGACGGCCTTCGTGCCGACCTCGAGCGCGTTGCCAACGTCGCCAAGGGCCAGATCGCCGTTGACGTCGTCGAGGTCAAGCGCCCCGAGCTCGACGCCAACCTCGTTGCTCAGTCCATCGCCGAGCAGCTCGAGCAGCGCGTCGCCTTCCGTCGCGCCATGCGCAAGGCCGTCCAGTCCGCCCGCAAGGCCGGCGCCAAGGGTATCCGTATCCAGTGCTCCGGTCGTCTTAACGGCGCCGAGATGGGTCGTCGCGAGTGGTACCGCGAGGGTCGCGTGCCTCTGCACACCCTGCGTGCCGTGATCGACTACGGCACCGCTACCGCTCGCACCACCATGGGCGCCTGCGGCATCAAGTGTTGGATTTACTTCGGCGAGAAGCTTCCCGGCCAGGCCACCCCTAAGCCGGCGCTTGAGGGCTCTTCCCGTCCTCGCCGCGGCCGCAATGAGAGGAGGGCTCGCTAATGCTCGCTCCTAAGCGCGTTCTGCACCGCAAGGTCCAGCGCGGCTCCATGAAGGGCCACGCCAAGGGCAACACCGAGCTGCACTTTGGTTCCTACGGTATCCAGGCCCTCGAGGCTCACTGGATCACCAACCGCCAGATCGAGGCTTGCCGTATCGCCATGACCCGTTACATGAAGCGTGGCGGTAAGGTCTGGATCACCATCTTCCCGGACAAGCCGATCACCAAGAAGCCCGCTGAGACCCGCATGGGTTCTGGTAAGGGCAACCCCGAAGAGTGGGTGGCCGTTGTCAAGCCGGGCCGCATCATGTTCGAGATCGACGGCGTTAGCGATGAGGTCGCCCGTGAGGCTCTTCGTCTTGCCCAGCACAAGCTGCCCATCAAGACCAAGATCGTTACCCGCACCGTCACTGACGGGGAGGAATAGTCAATGAAGTACAAGGATATCCAGGCGCTCAGCGATGACGAGCTCGCCAAGAAGGTCGAGGAGGGCCGCGCGGAGCTTTTCAACCTCCGTTTCCAGATGGCCACCAGCCAGCTTGACAACACCGCTCGTGTTAAGAACGTCAAGAAGGACATCGCGCGTTACCTCACCGAGCAGCGCGCTCGTCAGATTGCAGCGGAGAAGACCGCTGCGTCCAACTAGATCGCAGGAGTGTAACTAATGGCAGAGACTGAATCCAGGAACGCCCGTAAGCTTCGTACCGGCGTTGTCGTCTCCATCTCCGGCGATAAGTCCGTGACGGTGAAGATTGACTACCGTAAGCACCACCCCAAGTATGGCAAGATGATGACTATCTCCAAGAAGCTTCACTGCCACGACGAGAAGAACGAGTGCGGCCTTGGCGATACCGTTACCGTCATGGAGACCCGTCCTCTCTCCAAGACCAAGCGTTGGCGTGTCGTCGAGATCGTCGAGCGCGCCAAGTAAGTTATTTGGAAACCCCCGTCTTACCCATGTGCGTCGCTCGTGTGGGCGCACCTCTGGGTAGGGCATACGTTCGGAGGAACACCTAAATGATTCAGATGGAGACCATGCTCGCCGTCGCCGACAACTCCGGCGCCAAGCGAGTCAAGTGCATCAAGGTCCTCGGTGGCTCCAAGCGTCGTTACGCCGGTCTTGCCGACGTCATCATCGGCGCTGTCCAGGAGGCTACCCCTGGTGCTTCGGTGAAGAAGGGTGACGTCGTTCGTTGCGTCATCGTTCGCACCAAGAAGGAAGTCCGTCGTAAGGACGGCAGCTACATTAAGTTCGATCAGAACGCTTGCGTCCTGGTTGATAAAGAGGGCGAGCCTAAGGGCACCCGTATCTTTGGACCCGTTGCTCGCGAGCTTCGCGATCACAGGTACATGAAGATCGTTTCTCTCGCCCCTGAGACGCTCTAGGGAGGTATATTCAATGCCTAAGATGTCTGTTAAGAAGGGCGATCTCGTCGAGGTTCTCTCTGGCAAGGACAAGGGCAAGCAGGGCACCGTCCTGGTTGCTAAGCCTGCCGAGGGCAAGGTCGTTGTCGAGGGCGTGGCCGTTGTCAAGAAGGCCATGAAGCCCACCGCCGTTAACCAGCAGGGCGGCATCATCGAGAAGGAAGCGGCTATCGACGTTTCCAACGTTATGCTCGTGTGCCCCAGCTGCGGCAAGCCCAGCCGTGTCAACCACGAGTCTGGTGAGCTCAACGGCAAGAAGACCGCCATCCGCATCTGCAAGAAGTGCGGCAACAAGTTCTAATCTCTTTTAGAGGTTGAGCCATCCAAGAAGCCCCAGGCATTTGCCCGGGGCTTCTTTTTTGTGCGCTGTTGTGCAGGATAAGTGACGCGCACTTTGCAGTTGGTTTTCTCGCCAAAAAGGAATAATATGTTTCTTTGCGTGTATAGGTAGGGACAAGTCTGTCTCGCCGGTACATGTTGGTATATGGCTCCCGGGTTGCCAGCCCAGGAGGCGCGAGGTACAAAGGCCCCGTGCTTAAAACCCCAAGATTTAAGGAGTGAACATGGCAGAGGAGAAGTACGTTCCCCGTCTTAAAGAGCAGTATTACGCCACCGTGCGTGACGAGCTCCAGAAGCAGTTCGAGATCAAGAACGTCATGCAGATCCCGCGCATCGAGAAGATTGTCGTCAACATGGGTGTTGGCGAGGCCGCTACCGATGCCAAGGCCATCGAGGGTGCCGTCGCCGA
This sequence comes from uncultured Oscillospiraceae bacterium, assembly GCA_963616835.1. Lineage (GTDB taxonomy): Bacteria > Actinomycetota > Coriobacteriia > Coriobacteriales > Atopobiaceae > Paratractidigestivibacter. The sequence goes on from CAVEMP010000144.1 coordinate 7,795, forward strand.
CCTGCGTGCCATCACCGGCCAGCAGCCCCTGGTGACCCGCGCCCGTAAGTCCATCGCTACCTTCCACCTGCGCGCTGGTATGCCCATCGGTGCCAAGGTCACCCTTCGTGGCGACCGTATGTGGGAGTTCCTGGACCGCCTGATCGCTGTCGCCATTCCCCGCATCCGCGACTTCCGTGGTATCTCTGCTAAGAGCTTCGACGGCCGTGGCAACTTCTCCATGGGCGTGACCGAGCAGCTCATCTTCCCCGAGATCGATTTCGACAAGATCGACCACACCCGCGGCATGGACATTACCATCGTGACCACCGCTCCCAACGACGAGCAGGGCAAGGCGCTTCTTACCGCCTTCCACTTCCCGTTCAAGGCGGAGTAGGCCAATATTTTGTTAGGAAGCCCCGGTTGGCCGGGGCTCCAAGATAGCTTTTGAAGGAGGATTTGTGGCTAAGACTTCGATGATCGTCAAGGCGTCGCGCGCGCCGAAGTACTCGACTCGCAAGCAGAACCGCTGCCAGCGTTGTGGGCGTCCCCACTCCGTCTATCGCAAGTTCGGCCTCTGCCGTGTGTGCTTCCGCGAGCTCGCGAGCAAGGGCGAGCTTCCTGGCGTCCGCAAGGCAAGCTGGTAGGACGTAAGGGCTCTACCGCTCAGGCGCTCTTACCACGGGTTTGAGCGAACCGGGCACGTAGTTTCATCATTATCTAAGGAGAAGAATCAATGCAGATTACCGATCCCGTTTCGGACATGCTGACGCGCATCCGCAACGCCAACTCTGCCAACAAGGCTGAGGTCTCCATGCCCTCGACCAAGGTTCTGGTTGAGATTGCGCGCGTCATCGCTGAGGAGGGTTACATCGCTGGTTACGAGGTCGAGGATACGACCCCCCAGAAGACCCTTCACATCACTCTGAAGTACGGCGAGCGTCACTCCAAGGTTATCCGTGGAATCAAGCGCATCTCCAAGCCGGGTCTTCGTATTTACACCACCGCAGACAAGCTTCCTCGCGTTCTTGGTGGCCTTGGTATCGCCATCATCTCTACCTCTAAGGGCATGATGTGCGACCGCGACGCTCGCAAGCTCGGCGTCGGCGGCGAGGTCATCGGCTACGTTTGGTAACTTCGACAGGAATGAAAGGAGACACAAATGTCTCGTATTGGTAAGAAGCCTGTCCTGGTTCCCGCTGGAGTCACTGTGACAGTCGACGGCACCACCGTCACCGCTAAGGGCCCCAAGGGCGAGCTTACTCGCACCTTCTCCGAGCTCATCTCCATCAAGGAGGAGGGCTCCGAGCTGATCGTTGAGCGTGTTGACGAGTCCACCGCTTCCAACGCTCAGCAGGGTCTCACCCGCACCCTCATCTTCAACATGGTCACCGGCGTTTCCGAGGGCTTCGAGAAGAAGCTCGAGCTCACCGGCGTTGGTTACCGTGCCGCTCTTAAGGGCAAGGACCTCGACCTTTCCCTCGGCTACTCTCACCCCGTGGTTTACCCCGCTCCCGAGAACATCACCTTCGAGGTGCCCGATAACACCCACATCACCGTTAAGGGTATCTCCAAGGAGCAGGTCGGCCAGGTTGCCGCCGAGATCCGCATGAAGCGTCCGCCCGAGCCCTACAAGGGCAAGGGTATCCACTACGAGGGCGAGCACATCCGCCGCAAGCTCGGCAAGGCCGCCAAGTAGTAGGTAGCACCTAGACCATAGCTTAAGTACCCTCACCCCGTCAGGTGGGGGCGAGTCTAAGGAGAAGGAATGAACAAGCAGCAGGCCAAGAAGGCCGGTCTCGAGCGTCGTAAGCGCCGCGTCCGCGCCAAGGTCTCCGGTACCGCCGAGCGTCCGCGCCTCAGCGTGCACCGCACCAACGCAAACATCTATGCTCAGGTCATCAACGACGTGAACGGCACCACCCTGTGCTCTGCCTCCACCATTGACCCTGAGTTCCGTGCCACCGGCAAGGTTGCCTCCAACAAGGACGCAGCTGCATTTGTTGGCGAGCTCGTGGGCAAGCGTGCTGTCGAGAAGGGCATCACCGAGGTCGTCTTCGACCGCGGCGGTCGTCTCTATCACGGCCGTGTCCAGGCTCTGGCAGACGGTGCCCGCAACGCGGGCCTGAAGTTCTAGGAGGATTCAATGGCACGTGATCGTAAGCGCCAGCAGGATACGGATCTTCAGGAGCGCGTCGTCTACATTCACCGCGTTTCTAAGACCGTCAAGGGCGGCCGTCGTATGTCCCTTCTCGCCCTCGTGGTCGTGGGCGACGGCAAGGGCAACGTGGGTCTTGGCATGGGCAAGTCCGCTGAGGTGCCTCTGGCTATCTCCAAGGCTGTCGAGGACGCCAAGAAGAACATGTTCCACGTGGACGTCACCGCTTCCGGCACCGTTCCTCACACCGTTGAGGGCCACTACGGTGCAGGCCGCGTCCTCATCAAGCCGGCTGTCGAGGGTACCGGTGTCATCGCCGGCGGCCCCGTCCGTCCGCTTTTCGAGCTCGCTGGCATCACCAACGTTCTTTCTAAGTCTCTCGGCACCGACAACGCCCTTAACATGATTAAGGCCGCCGCCGAGGGCCTGAAGGAGCTCTCCAGCCCGGAGAAGGTCGCCGAGCGTCGTGGCATCACCGTCTCCGAGATGTTCGTCGGGAAGGAGAACTAAAAATGGCTCAGTCCCTCAAGATTACTCTTGTCCGCAGCGCCGTCTGTGGCGTCAAGAAGGATCAGACCGCTACTTGCAAGGCTCTTGGTCTGCGCAAGATCGGCGATTCTGTCGAGCAGCCGGACAACCCGAGCATCCGTGGAATGATCTTCAAGGTCAAGCACCTTGTCGATGTTGTAGAGAACTAGGAGTCACTCACTATGCAGCTCAACGATCTGCGTCCCGCTGAGGGCTCGCGCAAGAACCGCAAGCGCATTGGCCGCGGCAACTCTTCTGGCCACGGCACCACCGCTGGTCGCGGTAACAAGGGCCAGCTTTCCCGCTCCGGCGGCGGCAAGGGTTCCGGGTTCGAGGGTGGCCAGCAGCCCCTGGCTATGCGCCTTCCTAAGCTCCCCGGTTTCATTAACCACAACCGCACCGAGTACACCCCGGTCAACGTCTCCCGTCTTGAGGAGCTCTTTGCCGACGGCGAGACCGTCGACGCCGAGGCTCTTCTCGCCAAGAACGTCATCAAGAGCCAGTTTGAGCTCGTGAAGGTTCTGGGCGACGGCGAGCTGACCAAGAAGCTCACCGTTAAGGTCGACAAGGTCTCCGCCTCTGCCCAGGCTAAGATTGAGGCGGCCGGTGGAAAGGTCGAGCAGGCGTGCTAAAGGGACTTGCCAACGCGTTTCGCGTTCCGGAACTGAGGAATAAGCTCCTCCTTACCGCAGGCATTCTTCTGCTGTACAGGTTTGGTGCTTACCTTCCCGTTCCGGGTGCACCGTTCCAGGACATGCTGGGCGCTTATCAGTCCGGCCTGTCTTCGAGCGGAGCTATGGCCGTGCTTAACCTCTTCTCTGGTGGCGCGCTTTCCCGCATGTCGGTTTTCAGCCTCGGAATCATGCCTTACATCACCGCGCAGATTATTCTGCAGCTGATGCAGACGGTGATTCCGTCTCTTGGCGAGCTTGCCAAGGAGGGTGAGGCCGGTCAGCGTAAGATTACGCAGTACACGCGCTACCTCACCATTGGCCTTGCTCTGCTCAACGCCGTTGGTTACCTGTTCCTCTTTAGGAGCTACGGCGTTTCCTTCCAGAACATGGGCATTCCTGAGCTTCTGGAAGACTTCATCGTTATTTTTACCATGCTTGTTGGTGCGATTATCATCATGTGGCTGGGCGAGGTCATTACCCAGCGCGGCGTTGGTAACGGTATGTCACTCATCATCTTTGCCAACATCATGAGTGGCTTGCCCACGTCTCTGATTTCTTCTGTGACCTCTGGCGGCAACATCGTCTTGACCGTTGTCACCATGGTCGTCATTGTTGCGATCATCCCGCTCATTGTTTACGTCGAGCGCGGCCAGAGGCGCATTCCCATCCAGTACGCTAAGCGTGTTGTTGGTCGTAGGATGATGGGTGGCCAGTCCACCTACCTTCCCATCAAGGTGAACACCGCGGGCGTCGTGCCGATCATCTTTGCTTCTGCAATCCTGTATCTGCCTGCCCAAATCGCTGTGTTCTTCCCCAACGTTGCTTGGGTCCAGGCTTTTGCCAACGCGCTCTCGTCTGGTTGGATCAACTGGGTTCTCTCGGTTGTCCTGATCGTTGCCTTTGCGTACTTCTACTCCTCGATGGTCTTCAACCCCACCGAGACGGCAGACCAGCTGCGCAAGCAGGGTGGTTTCATCCCCGGTGTTCGTCCGGGCACGGCTACCGCCAACTACATCAAGAACGTCATCGATCACGTCACCTTGCCAGGTGCCCTGTTCATGTCTGTTCTGGCTGTGGTGCCAACGATTATCTTCTGGTTCACGGGTAACTCCCTAATCCAGGCTTTTGGAGGAACGTCTGTCCTCATCATGGTTGGCGTTGCAATGGATACGTTGTCTTCCATTGAGAGTCAGCTTAAGATGCATAACTACGACGGCTTCTTCAAGTAAGCATTTTGTAGGGGCAGACGTAATTTCTCGTCTGCCCTTTTTTTAGGAGAAAGGCACGAAGACATGAACATTGTTCTTCTCGGCGCACCCGGTGCCGGCAAGGGAACGCAGGGCCAGAAGCTCGTTGCCGAGTTTGGCTTTGCCCACATCTCTACCGGCGACCTTTTGCGCGCGGCCGTTAAGGCCGGCTCTGAGCTTGGCGTCAAGGCTAAGAGCTACATGGAGTCTGGCCAGCTCGTGCCCGACTCCCTGGTCATCGATCTGGTCAAGGAGCGCCTTGCTGCCGATGACGCCCAGAAGGGCTTCATTCTTGACGGCTTCCCTCGTAACACTGCACAGGCTGTTACCCTTGACTCCGAGCTTGCCGAGATGGGCCTAGAGCTTGATGCCGCTCTTCTCGTCGACGTTCCCGATGCGTCCGTCGTTGAGCGCCTGAGCTCTCGCCGTACCTGCAAGAGCTGCGGCTACACCGCCCCTGCCGGCACTTGCGAGTGCCCGCGTTGCAAGGGCGAGATGTACCAGCGCGACGATGACAAGCCCGAGACCATCCAGCGCCGTCTTGACACCTACCACACTCAGACGGCCCCTTTGGTTGAGTACTACAAGGGCCACTCCATCCTCAAGGAGGTCAACGGCGACCGTGCGGTTGATTTGGTCTACGCTAAGGTGAAGGATCTTCTCGGTTTATGATTCGCATCAAGTCTCCCCAAGAGATCGAGCAGATGAAGGCCGCCGGAGCTATCTCCAAGGCGGCTCTTCGTCTGTGTGGCTCTCTTATCAAGCCCGGCGTTTCGACCTACGATCTGGACCAAGCTGTCGAGAAGTTCATTCGCTCACAGCAGGCCGTGCCCACGTTCAAGGGCTACAGCGGTTTTCCTGCCAGCATTTGCGCTTCTGTTAACGAGCAGATCGTCCACGGCATTCCGTCTCCGGCGGTTGTCCTTAACGAGGGCGACATTATCTCTATCGACACCGGCGCCACCTTTGGCGGCTGGGTAGGGGATAATGCCTGGACCTTCTATGTGGGCGAGGTAAGTGAGGCCAATCGCGGCCTTTGCGAGTGCACTCGCGACTGCCTTAAAGCTGCCATCGAGCAGGCTGTCCCCGGCAACCGCTTGGGTGACATCGGTGCGGCAGTCCAGACTCTGGCTGAGGAGAACGGCTATGGTGTCGTGCGCGATTACGTTGGTCACGGCGTTGGCCACGTGATGCACGAGGATCCCGAGGTTCGCAATTACGGTCGTCCCGGGCGTGGCGTCAAGCTTCAGGCCGGCATGGTCATTGCAATCGAGCCCATGATTACTTTGGGTACGTACGAGTGCAAGACCCTGCAAAACGGCTGGACGGTTGTCACGCGCGATGGCCAATCGGCTGCCCACTACGAGAACACCGTGGCCATTACCAATGACGGCCCGGTTATCTTGACGGCAGACGATGAGGGTCCTTGGTGCGAGATGCAAGGTGGGCAACAGTAAGCCCCTATAGCACAAAACGCGCGGGTGTTGTTGACGTTGTGGACATTTTTTCATGCCCGTGGAAATTTTTCTGATGTTTCGGTAAGATTGATGGTCGCTGTCACGGCGTAGAGAGGGTACTAACTTGAGCAAGCAAGACGCTATCGAGCTTGAGGGCAAGGTCATCGAGCCTTTGCCCAACGCAATGTTTAATGTTGAGCTTGAGAACGGCAAGACCATTCTTTGCACCATTTCGGGCAAGATTAGGATGAATTACATCCGTATCCTGCCTGGTGACAAGGTTGTAGTGGAGATTTCTCCCTACGATTTGACCCGAGGCCGCATTACTTATCGCTATAAGTAAGGTGTCCTCCACAGCCTGGGATATAAGCGCCAGCGGCTGGGCGATGACATAGATGTATTAGAACTACCGAAAGGAATGACTAATGAAGGTACGTCCTTCGGTCAAGAAGATGTGCGACAAGTGCAAGGTCATTCGTCGCCACGGCAAGGTTTACGTCATTTGCGAGAACCCGCGCCACAAGCAGCGTCAGGGCTAAGGAAGGAGCTCCAAGTTGGCCCGTATTAACGGCGTCGACCTGCCGCGCGAGAAGCGCGTCGAGGTCGGTCTTACTTACATTTTCGGCATCGGCCAGACCAGCGCTACCAAGATTTGCGCTGAGACCGGTGTAAACCCCGACACCCGCGTCAAGGATTTGACCGAGGACGAGGTCACCAAGATTCGTGACTACATCGATGCTCACTTCACCACCGAGGGCGACCTTCGTCGTGAGGTGCGTCAGAACATCGCCCGTCTTATGGAGATCGGCTGCTACCGTGGCCTGCGTCACCGCAAGGGTCTTCCCGTCCGCGGCCAGCGCACCCACACCAACGCTCGTACCCGCAAGGGCAAGAAGCGTCAAATCGGCGGCAAGAAGAAGTAGGACAAGGGGATAACACATGGCGCAGAAAAAGAACGCTCGTAACACCCGCGTCCGTCGCTCCGAGCGTAAGAACATTGCTGTGGGTCAGGCCCACATCAAGAGCACTTTCAACAACACGATCGTCTCGATCACCGATCCTCAGGGTAACGTGATTTCTTGGCAGTCCGGCGGCACCGTGGGTTTCAAGGGCTCCCGTAAGTCCACCCCGTTCGCCGCTCAGCTTGCTGCCGAGGCCGCCGCTAAGGCTGCCATGGAGCACGGTCTGCACAAGGTCGCCGTCTTCGTCAAGGGCCCCGGCTCTGGTCGCGAGACCGCTATCCGTTCTCTCCAGGCTGCTGGCCTCGAGGTTTCGGGCATTCAGGACAAGACCCCCATCGCGCACAACGGTTGCCGTCTGAGCAAGCGTCGCCGCGTGTAGGTAGGAGGATAAACAATGGCTGTTGACAGGACTCCTGTCCTCAAGAGGTGCCGCCAGCTCGGCATCGACCCCGTTGTGATGGGTATTAACAAGACTTCCAACCGCGAGCCCAAGCGTCGTCGCAAAGAGAGCGAGTACGGCATCCAGCTCCGTGAGAAGCAGAAGGCTAAGTTCATCTACGGCGTTCTGGAGAAGCAGTTCCACGCTTACTACGACGCCGCTAAGAAGCGCGAGGGCATCACCGGTGACAACCTGATGACCATTCTCGAGAGCCGTCTGGACAACGTCGTGTTCCGTCTTGGCTTTGCCCGCACCCGCAAGGAGGCTCGCCAGACCGTCCGTCACGGTCACATCACCGTGAACGGCCGTCGCGTCGACATTCCTTCTTACATGGTTAAGGCTGGCGACGTCGTCGCCGTCGCCGAGAAGGCCAAGGATCTTCTCCCCATCAAGGAGGCCTTGATTTCTTCTGAGCACATGGCTGTTCCCGCCTGGCTTGAGGTTGACATCGAGAAGCTCAAGGGCACCGTTCTTCAGGCCCCCACTCGTGATCAGATTGACCTCGACATCGACGCACAGCTGATCGTCGAGCTTTACTCCAAGTAAGCCCGACCCTGTTTGGAGGTATCAATGTCCGAATTCATCCGACCCACTGTGTCGGTAGAGGAGATTAGCGAGAACCTCGCGCGTGTCTGCGTCGAGCCGCTCGAGCGCGGTTACGGCGACACGCTTGGTAACTCCTTGCGTCGTGTCTTGCTCTCTTCTCTTGCGGGCGCTGCCGTTGAGGCTATCCAGATCGATGGCGTCCAGCACGAGTTCACGACTGTGGAGGGCGTTTACGAGGATGTCACCGACATCGTCTTGAACGTCAAGAATCTCGTGTTTAGCTCCATGGGCACTGGCGACGAGGCTGAGGCCTCCATCTCCGTTGACGGCCCCAAGGTCGTCACCGGCGGTGACTTCTCGGTTCCCGCCGAGTTTGAGCTCGTCAACCCCGACCAGGTCATCTGCACCCTCGGCGAGGGCGCACACCTTACCATGAAGATGCGCATCGGCGTTGGCCGCGGCTATGTCTCTGGTGAGGAGAACGAGCGCGAGAGCGATCCTATCGGCATCATTCACGTCGATTCGCTCTACTCTCCCGTCCGTCGTTGCGCCAAGGTCGTCGAGGCCTGCCGCGTCGGTCGTCACACCGACTACGACCGCCTGGTTCTTGAGGTCGAGACCAACGGTTCCATCACCCCGCGTGATGCCGTGGTTGAGGCTTCCAACATCATCAACCAGCACATGAGCGCCTTCATGAGCCTGGCCGATGAGGACGAGCCCGTCGAGGATACTTCTATCTTTGCTCAGGGTATCGTCGAGGACAACGCCGAGCTTGATAAGCAGATTGAGGACCTGGACCTTTCTGTCCGTTCCTACAACTGCCTCAAGCGCGCTGGCATCCACTCTGTGCGCCAGCTCGTCGAGTTCTCCGAGAACGACCTTCTCAACATCAGAAACTTTGGCGTCAAGTCCATCGAGGAAGTCAAGGATAAGCTCGAGACCATGGGCTTGTCTCTCAAGGCTTAGACGCTATCGCGCATCGCTTAGGAGAAGTTAGAAATGCGACACAACAAGAAGAAGGGCATGAAGCTCGGCACCGACGCTTCTCACACCAAGGCAATGAAGAAGAGCCTTGTTTGCGCCCTGTTTGAGAACGACCGCATTAAGACCATCGACGTTCGCGCCAAGGCCATCCGTCGCGACGTTGACCACATCATCACCTGGGCTAAGAAGGGCGACGTTCACAGCCGCCGTCTGGCCATCGCCCACATGGGCGACAAGGAGCTCGTTCGCGAGATCTTTGAGAAGGCCGCTCAGGGCATGTGGGCCGACCGCAACGGCGGTTACACCCGCATCATGAAGCTTGGCCCCCGCAAGGGCGACGCTGCCGAGATGGTCCTGATGGAGCTCGTCACCGAGCCCGTCCAGCCCAAGGTCAAGGCCAAGAAGGCTGCCACCAAGGTTGCCAAGGTTGAGGCTGCCGCCGAGGAGGCCGTTGAGGTTGTCGAGGAGGCTGCTGAGGTCGTCGAGGAGACCGCCGCTGAGGAGGCTCCCACCGCCGAGGACGCCGAGTAACCTAAACCACTTAGGTTCTCATATGTTTTGCCTGGGGCTCTGGCTTTTGCCGGGGCCCCATTTTGTTAAGGAGTCGAGGTTGGAAGAGCTTCTCGATAAAGAGGGCATACGGGGCGAGATGGACGCGACGTTGGTGGTCAAGTTGGGCTACCGCGGAGAGGGCTTCTGCGGCTTTGCCGAGCAGCCCGGGCAGCGCACGGTGGCAGGGGAGCTGCGTCGCGCACTCGAGACGTCCCTGCGCCGGTCCTGTGAACTTGTCTGCGCTGGTCGTACCGATGCCGGGGTACATGCCATTTCTCAGTTTGTGAGCGTTCCCGTGTGGCGAGAAGACCTTCCTGTCACGGGTCAGGGACTCCTTCGCAGCCTCGTGGCGCTGACGCCCGACGACTTGAGCGTCAGCGAGCTGTACCTGGCTCCTGCGGGCTTCTCGGCGCGTTTTGATGCGCAGTCCAGAGCTTACAGGTATCGCATTTGCGCGGGACAGGCTCGTCCCGTTTTGGCCTTTAATCACAGCTGGTGGTACAAGGGCACGCTGGACGTTGATGTCATGAACGACGCCGCACAACTGTTGGTGGGGGAGCACGACTTCAAGAGCTTCTGCAAGGCAATCAGCGCCGTGGACAAGCCTACCTGCCGTTTTGTTGAGACCCTGCGCGTCCACCAGATCGAGGAAGCTGGCGAGAAGCTCATTGCCATCGACATCCGTGGCAACGCGTTTCTCCACAACATGGTGCGTACGATTGCGGGCACGCTTGTAGAGGTGGGGCGTGGTCACCGCAAGCCCGAGTGGGTGGCCGATGTTCTGGCGGCTTGCGACCGTAAAGCCGCCGGCCCGTGCGCGCCTGCCAAGGGCCTTTGCTTTATTGATGTGGACTACGGTGCCTCGCGGCTGGAAAAGTGGGCTTAAGGTTAAATAAACCCCAGGTAAACTAGGTAAGTTAGAAGGGTGTTACTTTTGGAACTTCTAAGCGACGTGCTTGCAGACAGCGCGCTTGATACGTTGAAGCTCATCCCGTTCTTGTTTGTGACCTATCTGGCCATGGAGGCTCTTGAGCACTTTGCCAGCGGCAAGGTCAAGGCTGCTGTTGAGCGCTCGGGCAAGGCTGGCCCGGTTGTGGGTTCGGTACTGGGTGCCTTGCCGCAGTGCGGCTTCTCGGCCATGGCGGCCACCCTTTTTGCCGGCGGCGTCGTGACTGCAGGTACGCTGATCGCCGTTATCCTTTCGACCTCTGACGAGATGATTCCGGTCTTTGTTGCCCATCAGGAGTCCCCGGAGCGTCTATTTGCCCTATTGACCGTCAAGGTTGTCGTGGGCCTGGTTGTTGGTTTGGCCGTTGACCTGGTACTTCGTGCGACTCATCGCTCTGACGATGCCCATGAGCACATTCATGACCTGTGTGAGCGCGCCCACTGCCACTGCGAAGATGAGGATGAGGGCCACGGTTGCGAGGGTGATGCGCACGATCACTCCCACGATGACCACGCCTGCTGCGGCCACCACCACGGTCACGGCTTTGGTGGCGTTGTTCGCTCGGCGGCTGTCCACACTATCCAGGTGACCCTGTTCATTTTTGTAATCACCTCTGTCTTTGGCCTGCTTATTGAGGGGGTTGGCGAAGACGCCATTGGCGAACTTCTCGCCAACCACCCGGTAAGGGCCACGTTCATCGCCGCCCTGGTGGGCCTCATTCCCAACTGCGGCGCCAGCGTTGCCATCACCGAGCTCTTCCTGGATGGCACCCTGGCCACTGGCCCCATGATCGCTGGCCTTTTGGTCTCGGGCGGCGTTGGTTTGTTGGTCTTGTGGCGAACGAACAACAATTTCAAACAAAACGCTGCTATTACCGTGTTTGTCTATGCGGTCGGCGTAGTCGTGGGTCTTCTCGTTAACGGCTCAGGTATTCTGTTGTAGGTAAGGGGACGCGCGGCGGCCAAACGACCCGCCAGTGTTTCTCGCTTAAAACACTTAACAATTTGGCCTTGGCAAGCTGCGGGCCATTTGGATAGAAGGGCACGACCATGTTTCACCAGCGCGAGCGTTTTGAGCGTACCGATGTTCCGCGTGAGAGCCCTTACTCTACGTTCATTGGCATCGGCGTTATTGTTGCAGTCTTTGCCGTGGTGGCAATTATCGTCAGCGTGGTGTGGGGCCGCGTCCAGACCGAGACCCGCCTGGGCGACCTTAACCTGAGCGATGCCATCTCGGGCCAGACTTCCCTTTCTATCCCCGACGGTTACACCACTACGTCCGATGACTTGACCCGTGTGCTCTTTCTTACGGTCTCGGACATCTCGAAGGCCGATTCGCCGTCCACGCTTACGTCTGCCCAGATTCTGGTGGTTAACAACACACAGGGCACCGCCACCTTGGCAAACGTCCCCACTAACGTGAAGATTGTGGTCAACGAGGTGGGTGTCTCGCTTGTCGATTATTGTGCCCAGGCCGGTGCCATGGCCTGCGTTCAACCTCTCTCTAAGGCTGCGGGCCTTAAGTTCACGCACGTTGTTGTTTCGACCGAGGACGTCATTGCCGACGTCGCCGCATTGAAGAGCTCCAGCAAATCCACCTTGCTTAAAGAGGCGAGCCAGCTCCTTGGCAAGATGCGCACCGACTTCAAAGCCGACGAGATCGTCACGTTTGCCAACAACCTCTCGAACATTGGTCTGGAGAACTGTACGCGCTTTGACGCTGTGACCACTGCCGAGACCGCCACTGCCGAGGACGGCACTGTGAGCGAGACCGGTTATGTGGTTATCGACAAGGTTCAGATGGGCACGGCCGTTGGCCTGCTGGTGGCGGCATAATCTCTACAGGCTCATTAGAGCCGGCTTTTTGATACGACGTTTTATCAAGGAGTTCACGCCACCACATGTCGCACTTCTCGCCTCATTCCCCTGCGGTCTCGGTTCTTGTCGTCGCTCACAACGGCGAGAAGACCCTGCAGCGCGCGATTGAGAG